>NZ_UWOT01000002.1:0-378486 GCF_900604535.1 Romboutsia sp. Marseille-P6047 | reverse complement strand
ATATTTGGTGTATGGGAGTATAAGTAAAAAGCTGCGGACAAGGGGTCTTACAGCGGATGTATATAAAAATATGTAATGTTGATAGGAATAATAGGCTTACGTACGTTTGGGTTTTTTTTTTTTTTTCAAGCAGAAGACGGCATACGAGATCCTCTCTGGTCTCGTGGGCTCGGAATGTGTATAAGAGACAGAACTTAAACTTTTTATATTCAATAGCAATGTCTCCCGTTATTTTATAGTCTATCTTAAATATCATATTATTAAATTTTTAATAATATATTCTCTTTTATATCTTTTATACCAATTCTTTCTATAAACATAGTAAACTTTTCGCTATCTAAAGCATTTCTTTTGTATAAATAAAGTAATTTATCAATAATATCTATTACTTCAATTTCATTTAGGTTTTCAGCTAATATATCATATTTTCTTGGGTTTACACCACCCTTTCCACCTACAACTATAAATAATTTTCCCTCAACATTTGATAAAATTCCAATATCCTTTGTATATGCATTTATACATGCGTTTTTACATCCTGCTACTGCAATTTTTACTTTACCTGGTAATTCCATTCCATGAAATTTCTTTGTCACTTTTATACCTAATCCTATTATCGGATACTTTGATCTTCTGCAAAAATTTGCCGAGCACATTTCTACATTTATTACTGAGCATATATTTTTTATGGCAGGTTCCATTTCTAGTTCTTCCCATATTGAATCTATGTCTTCTTCTTTTATATTACCAATTGCTATTTTTTGTGCAGATGTTAATCTTACAAATGCATTATATTTTTTAGCTACTTCACCTATTTTTATAAGTGTTTGAGGTGTTAGGTATCCACCTGGTATCATTGGAGTTATTACATATTTTTCTTTTCCATTTATATTTTTTTGTAATTTTGCATATTTAGGCATATATATCTCCTTATTATAACTTTTATATACTTTATATTATCAAATATTGGTCAATTTGCAACTAATTCAAATTTTAATAAATAAAAAAGAACTGATAAAATAATTTATAACATCATTTTATCAGTTCTTTTTTATTTATTATGCTAATTCTAATGCAACTTCCATCATTTTTGTAAATGCTGTTTGTCTTTCCATTGCAGTAGTAGCAACACCTTCAAATGGTAAATCTGAAATCGTAAGCATACAAAGTGCATTAACCCCAGCTCTAGCTGCATTCATATAAAGAGCTGCAGCTTCCATTTCCACAGCTAATATATTCATCTTACTCCATACTTTTAATGACTCCATACCAGTATCACTGTAAAATACATCACTTGATAAAATATTCCCAACTTTTGCATCTATACCTTTTTCTTTAGCTATATCATAAGCTTTTTTTACAAGATCAAAACTTGCTGATGGAGCATAAGTTCCAGGTAAGTTGTATTGAGCTCCAAAGTTTGAATCTGTACTAGCAGCCATTCCTATAACTAAGTCTTGAATTTTTAAATCCTTACTTAATGCTCCCGCTGAACCTATTCTTATAAGATTCTTAACTCCATAAAAATGTATTAGTTCATATGAGTATATTCCCATTGATGGACCACCCATACCTGTTCCTTGTACAGATATTCTTTTCCCTTTATAGTATCCAGTGTATCCATACATTCCTCTAACAGTGTTGTATTCAACTGCATCTTCTAAAAAATTCTCTGCTATAAATTTAGCTCTTAATGGATCTCCAGGTAATAGTATAGTTTCTGCTATATCTCCTTTATTTGCATTATTATGTGCTGTTAATCCCATAAGTCTTCCTCCTAAAGTTTTAATTTAACTTTTATTATTTTTGATATAAGTTTAACTTCAAAATTTAATATAATAAAAAATTAATAATATTACAAGCTATAAAAAGCTAAAATTTCCATTATAAACTTGAATCTTTTATGTATTATTTAAAATTATTCTTTTTTCATAAACTTTAGAATATCATTGTAAACCTCTTTTGCATCATTATATCCATCTTCATATAGCTGATTTAATTTTTCTCTATTCTTTTCTAGTTGGCTAATTTTTACTGGCTTTTTAGGTCTAATAACAAAAGCATCTCCTGTATCCTCTAATTTTTTTACTAAATCTAAACTTTTATTATAATTAATATGTCTATTTTCCATAGCATCTACTAGCTTTGGATATTCTCTATACCTACTTTTTATTATAGGTATAAACTTTAACTTATCTTTTTTGTATGTTTCATCTCTTGTAAGTATAACTATATTCTTTTTATATCCTTGACTTAATGAATATTCTATAGGTATAGAATCTGCTATTCCTCCATCAACTAATTTATATCCATCAACTTCTACAATATTTGCGAACATAGGTATTGATGATGATGCTTGCATATATAATATTTCTTTATTCATATCTTTTAGTTCAAAATACTCAGCTTTACCACTTTCACAGTTAGTTGTTACCACTATAAATTTAGATTTTGATTTGTTAAATGTTTTATGATCAAATATGTTTAATTCATTTGGTATCTTATTAAATATAAAATCCATGCCGAATATAGATCCCGTTTTTATAAGATTTCTAAAACTTAAATATTCTTTATCTTCTATATAATCTAAGGTAGCATGGTACGATCTCTTGAACTGTCTAGATAAATAAGACGCACCATGACAACTTCCTGCTGAAACACCGATAACTATATCTACCTCTATATCTTTTTCTATAAAAAAATCTAAAACACCGGCAGTATAAATACCTCTCATACCGCCTCCTTCTAATATTAATCCTATCTTCTCCATATCTTACCTCTTTAAATTATTTCACTTATTATTATAGCAAGTTTTACTCTATTTAATTATATATAAAAAGAATCTAATGCATTAGACTAATACATTAGATTCTCTAGACTCTTAATAAAAATATTAACTAAAATCTTTTACATACTCAACTTCTTTTCTAGATTCTTGTTTGCGCTTTTTAGAAAGTTCTGCTACCGCTGTAAAAAGAACATCTGTAGATGAATTAAGTGCAGTTTCGCAAGAATCTTGTATAACTCCAACTATAAACCCAACACCAACTACCTGCATTGCTATATCATTTGATATTCCAAATAAGCTACAAGCAAGAGGAATTAATAATAATGAACCACCTGCAACCCCTGAAGCTCCACAAGCACTTACTGCAGATAATAAACTAAGAACTAAGGCCATTCCCATATCAACTTCTATATTTAAAGTATGTACTGCGGCAAGAGTTAGTATTGATATAGTTATTGCAGCTCCTCCCATATTAATTGTAGCCCCTAAAGGAATGGATACTGAATAGGTATCTTTATCTAATCCTAACTCTTCGCATAATTCCATATTTACAGGTATATTTGCTGCAGAACTACGAGTAAAGAATGCCGTTAATCCACTATCTTTTAAACATTTAAGTACCAATGGATATGGATTCTTACGTATCCCTATAAATACTATTAACGGATTTATTACAAGTGCTATAAATGCCATAGAACCAACTAATAAAATTATTAATTTACCATATCCTAATAATGTCTCTAATCCTTGTGTAGCTATACTATCAAACACTAGTCCCATTATTCCAAATGGTGCAAAGTTTATTATCCATCTCACAATTTGTGATAAAGCATCTGAAACATTACTTATCATTATTTTCGTACTTTGTTCAGCATTTTTAAGAGCAAATCCTAATATTAGTGCCCAAGCTAATATACCTATATAATTTGCATTAAATAAAGCTTTAACTGGATTATCAACCACATTAAGTAATAAGTTCTTTAATACTTCAACAACTCCACTCGGAGGTGTAACGTCTGTTACGCTTGCACCTAAAGTTAATGTTATTGGGAATAAAAAACTAGCTGCAACTGCAACAAGTCCTGCTAAAAATGTCCCTAAAAGATAAAGACATATTATCGACTTCATATTCGTTTTTTTACCACTATCATGCTGAGATATTGCTGTCATTACTAAGAAAAATACCAGTATTGGTGCGACTGATTTTAATGCTCCTACAAATAATGATCCCAATATTACGATTGGACTAGCAGCATTTGGAACTACTAAAGCTAATATAATACCAATAATTAATCCTACTAAAATTCTTTTAACTAAGCTTATTTTGTTCCATTTGTTAATCATTTCTTTCATCGTTTTCCCCCCAATTACTCTTTTGATAAATATATTAATGTCATATTCTATCAAAATTATTTTTAGAATATTTTTAATTTTCCTTACATTATAACAATAATTTTTTAAATTGTATACTTATATTCTTAATTTTTAGAAATTTTTATTAAAAACAAAAATAGCTATTGATTATATTCAATAGCTATTTTTTTATTTTTTAGTACCTAGATACACTCGTACCATCAACTTACTCATTAATGTTTAACAGATGATTCGTCTACAATTGATCTACCTAGTAATATTAAGTTTAATATTTATTAAGCTATGTTTTTAGCTTTAAACTTTTCAGATACCGATTTTGAAAATGCAATTGACAGTATTCCACATATAAACATTAATCCTGGATAGTAAAGATATGGTATTATCTCTACTGGAGATATTCCCGCTACACCTGCAGCTGTTAATAATTGTGCTCCATATGGTATTATCCCTTGCCAACAAGATGAGAATATATCTAATATACTAGCTGATTTTCTTTTATCAATTCCATATTCTTCTGATATATTTTTAGCTAATGGTCCTGCTGCAACTATAGCTATTGTATTATTTGCTGTACATAAATCTATAACACTAACTAAAGCTGCTATACCAAATTCAGCACCTTTTTTACTATTTATTTTACTTGTTATAAAGTAAAGTACATAATCTATTCCACCATTATATTTTATAACTTCAACTACACCACCAATTATTATTGATAGTAAACATAATTCATACATTCCACTTATTCCAGTTGAAGCTGCTTCTATAAGACCATATATATCAAAAGTACTTGTCGCTAATCCTACAACACCTGCAAATAAAACTCCACTACCTAGTAATACAAATACATTTACTCCACATAAAGCACCTATTAATACCAATAAGTAAGGAACAACTTTTATTATTTCATACTCATAGTTTTGACCTAAATTTATATTATATCCTGATGTTACAATCGTTAATAATATTGCTGTTATTATAGCCGCTGGTAAAACTATAAAAAAGTTCACTTTAAACTTATCTTTTAATTCACATCCTTGAGTTCTAACTGCAGCTATAGTTGTGTCTGATATTATAGATAAATTATCACCAAACATAGCTCCACCTACAACTGCTCCTATTACTAATGCTACTGGTATAGATGTTTTTTCCGCTATACCTAAACCAATTGGTGCTAATGCTGCTATTGTACCTACTGATGTTCCCATTGAAACTGATATAAAGCATCCTATTACAAATAGACCTGTAACTATTAAATTTGATGGTAGTATTGATAAACTTAAATTAACTGTTGCATCTACACCTCCAGTTGCTTTAGCAACTCCTGAAAATGCTCCTGCAAGTAAAAATATTATAACCATTGTAATAATATTAGAATCTCCTGCTCCCTTACAAAATACATTTAATTTTTCCTCTAAGGTTGCTTTTCTGTTAAATAATAATGCTACACCTGCTGCTATTATAAATGCTACTAAAGCTGGTAGTTTATAAAAATCCCCACTTATAATTCCACTTCCTAAAAATAGGATCAAAAACACAGCTAATGGTAATAAGGCAAATGGATTACCTTTTTTTATTTCATTTTTCATTTCATATCTCTCCTTTTTTATTTTAATTATAATGTCAGTACTTTAATGTATAACCACTTTTTACTTATAAATACTTAGCCCGCGCGTTAGCTATATAAGCAATAAAAAACTCTCATCCCTAAGACTACGTCTTAGGAACGAGAGTATTATCTTCGTGTTACCATCCTAATTTATTTGTATCTCACGATACAAACCTCATCAAGTACACCAACATTTTGGTTATACTTTATCACTGTAACGGGTGAACCCGTTGTAGCCTAAATCTTTACGATCTCGGTACACCACTCCAAGGCCATTTTCGCTTTAATATCCTTTGCTCCTTCTCACCAACAGGAACTCTCTGTATAAGTATTTTTAAAGTTACTTTCCTTTTCTCTGCGTTTAATTAATTTTATATTTATATAATATATGCATACTATATCTTTGTCAATCATTTTTTAATTTTCTAAATATTTTTTTAATTATATTTTTTAAAAACTACTACTCTTATATTATATGTATACCTATTTGTTATGTTTCTCTGGATGACAATTTTCACCATATACATCTGGACTTTTCTTTAAAGTGGATGTCCATTGATTATTATTTTCATCTTTTTGTTTTATTTCTGCCTTACTTGTTAAAGATGCATTTGCACCTGCCCATTGATTGTTACATTCACACTTATTTTTCTTATCCATAAGGTTCCTCCTTTAAGTAAATATATTTATATTATTTGTAAAAAAGATTGTTATATATATGTAAATACTTGTTAATTCTATATTCAAGTAGAAATAAATTAGTATTATTTTATCTTGCTTTTCGTCTAGTTTATTTTGAGTAGTCAATTTCTTTATGATATAATAAATAATATTAAAATTAAGGATGGTACATATATGACAACAAAAAAGAAAAAAGGATTTATTGCAAGTATTATAGCATCAGTACTTTCTTTAGTTGGTTGTTCATCAAATACTGTAGTTGATGAAGTGAGAACTCCACCTAAAGAATTACCTATAGCAACTATAACATTCAAAGATTTTGGTACTGTTGAAGTTGAATTATATCCACATATAGCTCCAAATACCGTAAATAATTTTATAGAATTATCAAATAATGGATTTTATGATGGGCTTACTTTCCACAGAATTATAAAAGACTTTATGATTCAAGGTGGAGACCCTGAGGGAAGTGGTATGGGTGGACCTGGTTATAAAATAAAAGGTGAATTTACAAGTAATAAATTCACAAATAACTTAAGTCATACTGAGGGTGTAATATCTATGGCAAGAAGTCAAAGCAAAAACAGTGGTGGAAGTCAATTCTTTATAGTAACTAAAGATGCTCCACATTTAGATGGTCAATATGCTTCTTTTGGTAAGGTTATAAATGGTATGGACATTGTTCATGAAATTGAAAATGTTGAAACAGGTGCTAATGATAGACCAGTTAAAGATGTTATTATTGAGTCTATAAAAGTTGATACTAAAGATATTAACTACGATTCACCCATAAAAATATAAATTATAAAAGGATGGTTTAAAAGACCATCCTTTTATAATTTATATACTATTTTACTAAATCAACTTGTAAAGATTCTTTTTTACTTCTAAATGCTAATTTTAATAGTATTGGAGATATAATAGTAGTTATTACAGCTACAATTACTATTGGCCCCAGCATTGTTGATGATATAAGACCTAATGCTGCCCCCTTACTAGCTACTATAAGTGCAACTTCTCCTCTTGATACCATCCCTATACCAATTTGAAATGATTCTTTTTTAGAATATTTACAAAGTTTTGCTCCTAATCCACAACCAATTATTTTACTTAGTATTGCCACTATAGTTAATAATGTTGCAAATATAATCATGTTTATATCCATTTTAGGTAAAACTATCTTTAATCCTATACTTGCAAAAAATACTGGTGATAATAAAGTGTAGGATACTACACCTAGCCTAGCTTCTATATACTCTTTTTTATTTATATTAGATAATGTTAGCCCTGCTATAAATGCACCAGTTATACCAGCTACATTAAATATCTCTTCTGATATATATGCAAATACCAAACAAAATACAAATGCAGCTATTATAAACCTTCTTCTATCTCTATCTTCACGTTCAGACCACCTTTTAAATATATTATAAAAAATTATTCCTACTATGATTGCAAATATAAAAAATCCAACTATTTTTAACAATACACTACTGACATTAACTGATGTGTCTGAAAGACTTGTTACTAATGTCAAACCTACTATTCCAAGTATATCATCTATAATTGCAGCTCCTAATATCGCTGTACCTACAGATGTATTTAATTTTCCCATTTCTTTTAATGTTTCAACTGTTATACTAACTGAAGTTGCAGTTAAAACTATTCCTATAAATATATTTTTTAAAAATGTATTCCCAGTATCACCACTTATATACCCATAAAAATGGCCTACTAAGAATCCTCCAATTAAAGGCACTAAAACTCCTAAAACAGCTATAATAAAAGAAGTTTTACCAGTTTTTTTTAAATCTTCTAAGTCAGATTCTAATCCTGCACAAAACATTAAAACTATAACTCCAAGTTCAGATAGCTGTAATATAAAATCAGTTTCTTTAAGTATATTTAACATAGCAGGCCCTAATACTAGTCCAGCTAATAATGCACCAACAACTTGAGGCATTTTAAATCGTCTAGTCACTAAACCTAATACCTTTGTACTTAATAAAATTAAAGATAGGTCTAGTAAGAAATGATATGATAACATAAGTTATCCCCCCTTTTATTTTACTTTAATTTCCAATAAGTTAATTTACTCCTTTTAATTGACTTTGTCAACAGTTTGTTTGTTAAAAAAAATACACCTTTTTTTAGGTGTATTTTTAACTGAATTTTTTATATTATTATAAAATTTTTTTGTTATATCTGTATTTTATTCAAATGGATAAACTAATCCTATTTTACTTCTAACTATATCCATTAAGCTTGCTAGATCTAAAGTTACTTTGTGAGATGCTATATCGCTTTCAACTTTGTTATTTTTTATACAATCATTCACTTCAATAATTTCATATTTATATCCTGATTTATTATAATTATCCTTAAAATATAATTCTTCATTTTTTGAATATAAATAAGCTTCTTTTGCCATATGGAATTTAGGAATAATTATTTTACCTTTTTCTCCATATATAACGGCTGTATTATCTGTCTCTAAAGCTATGGAACATGTTAAAGATGCTAATGCATCATTTTCATATCTTAAACTGATAACATCACTTTCATCTACATTTGTTCTAGTCATAACTGAAGTGGCATTTATTTCCTTGGGAATATCACTCATCATAAAGTTAGACAATAATATTGTGTAAATACCCACATCTAAAAGAGCTCCTCCAGCAAGATTCGGATTATATAATCGTGAATTAATATCCTCTTTACTTTTAAATCCAAAGTTAGCTGTTATCATTTTTATATTTCCAATCTTATCTTCATCAATCCATCTTTTCGCCTCTTTAATTGCTGGTAAAAATAATGTCCATAGGGCCTCCATTATAAAAACATTATTTTCTTTGGCTAAATCTAAAACTAACTTACTTGTTTTTTTATTATAAGAAAATGGCTTTTCACATAATATATGTTTTTTTGCATTTATACATTTTGTTGCATATTCCATATGATAATTGTGAGGTGTAGCTATGTAAACTGCATCTATATCATTATCATTTAAGAATTCATCAATATTGCTATAAAATTTTTCAATTCCATAGTTATTCGAAAATTCTTTTGCTTTAGTCTCTGTTCTTCCATATACTGCAACTAATTTACCATTTTCTGTTTCATTTATTTCCTTTGCAAAAGCATTAGCTATTGCACCAAGTCCTATTATTCCCCATTTAATCATTTAATGTATTCTCCTTAGGTGTTTTAATTTATATTATTATATAATAAGTATAAAATTTTAAAATATATTCAAATCTTATTACTGTATTTCTTTTATATTATTTATATAATCTATAGGTCTATATATATCTCCATTACTATACATGAAAAAAGGTGACTGTTTTACTCCACCAATTGGATATGCCATATTATTTGATGATTGTATAACTTGTCCTTTACCAATATACATTACTACATGCCCTGGAGTATATATTAAATCTCCAGGTTGAATTTCAAATTTACTTACTTTATAACTTTTTAATATATCCTTTTGTTGAATAGTTGAGTATCCTATATTTATACCAGTTGCCTTTTTATATGTCCAGTATGTAAGTCCAGAACAATCAAATCCTTGCTTTCCAATGTATCTTTCCTTATTTAACGGATAGTAATCTATACCATATTCTGATATAAGCTCATTAAGTCTTTCTTCAGTTATAACTTCACCTTTTCCACCCCATACATACTCTAACTTTATCTTTTCTTTAGCCAATGAAACAACTTCTGTTATTACTTTAAGGTCTTCTTCGCTTATATTCTTATTTTCATCCTTATATTTATTTTCAATATATTTAGTATAAATAAAAAATATTAACATTATAATTATCATTACTAAAAATACTTTTAATAATAATTTTAAAAATCTTTTAATTATAACTCACTCCTTATTATCATTATTAATAACTTCACTTACTATCTTACTTCCATCTATAATTACTGATACGCCATTACCTGGATGAGTTGATGAACCTATAAAATATAATCCTTTTATAGTTTTTGACTTAATATGAGGTCTCATATATCCTATTTGGCTTAATTTATGACTAATACCAAATGCATTTCCATAGTAAGCATTAAATTTATCTTTTAAATCTAATGGTGTTAGGTAGCTTTCATGTACAATATTTTTATCAATATCCTCTAACCCTTTTATATTTTTAACTTCAAGTATTATTTTATCTCTAAATGCGCGTATAAATTTTCTATCCCATTTTATATCTTTAAATTTTAAATTTGGAACCCTTACAATAATATTCATAACGCTACATCCTTTTGGACACATACTTTCATCTATAGAACTTGGTGAATATATATACAATGATGGTTGTTTTGGTATATAACCTTTAAATGCTGCCTCTATACTTTCTCTAAAGTTATCATTTATATATATATTATGTACTTTTAAATTTTCATATTTTTTATTTAATCCCAAATAAATAATAAATACTGAACATGAGTAGTCTTTATTATCTATATTATTTTTATTATATCTAAACTCCTTAAAATTATCTTCAAATAAATCTTTAATTGCATATGGATAATCGGCATTACATATGACTATATCTGATTCATATATTTTATTATCACATTTTACACCTATAACATTATTATTTTTTATTATAACTTTACTAACCTCTTTATTTAACTTAATTTCTCCTTTAAGCTCTTTTATAAGTCTTTCTAAACTACTAATATATTTATACATACCTCCTTTTATATACCAAAGTCCATACATACTAGATATTGAAGGTATTAGTGTGTATAAATTTGAGTTAGTATACGGATTTACTCCAATATACATTGATTTAAATATAAAATACTCTCTTAGTTTTTTATTACTTATTTTAGATGAAATGTATCTACTAGCACTAGAAATTGGATTTATATAAATTAAATTTTGTAATGATTTTAAATTAAGTGTTTCATTTATGTCAATCATAGGTTCATCTAAAAATCCTTTTTTGCTTATTAAATATTTTTTAAATGATGTCATAATAAGATTAAAATACTCTATAGACAGACCTTCTTGGATATCTTCTAAAAAATTAATCATCTTTCTAGTGTCACTATAAATATCTAAGTAAGACTTATCATTATAATTAACTCTATAAATTAAATTTAAATTTATTAATTCAAAATAATCTTTATAATCTTTGCCTACTTCTTCAAATATTTTAGTGTAAATATCTGGAGTCATTAATACAGATGCGGTTAAGTCAAACTTAAATCCATTTTTTTCTTTTAAATTTACCTTTCCTCCTACTCGATTTTCTTTTTCTAGTATAGTAACTTTATACCCCTTATTAAGTAATCTTATGGCAGTACACAATCCACCAATTCCAGCTCCAATAATAATTACTTTTTTCATTTTGCATACACCTTATCTTTGTTATTATGATTTAAATAAATTTTGCCCGAAATTCATTATATTTAATATAGTTGGTTCACTTTTCAAATAATGTAATATTATGTAATAAGATATTTATTTTATTTGGTGGTGAATTATATATGTATGCAGACTTAGTATGTAAAGGTGGTGGAGTTAAGGGCATTGCTCTTGTTGGAGCTATTTCATACTTTGAAGATCAAGGTTACTCCTGGAAAAAACTAGCTGGAACTTCTGCAGGTGCAATTGTAGCATCTTTACTGGCTGTTGGATATACCTCTAGGGAACTTACAGATATTTTATTTGACTTAAAATTAAAAACTTTTATACATGAAAAATCATTAAATTCTATACCTATACTTGGTCCACTATCTAATCTTTTAATAAGAAAAGGCATTTATTCTGGAGACCCTGTAGAAAAATTTTTAAACGAAAAATTTAGAGCTAAAAATAAAACTACTTTTAGAGATGTATATATAGATGGTGAAAGTAAGTTGAAAATTATAGCCGCAGATGTAACAAATAAAAAACTTGTTATACTTCCAGATGATTTAATTAAATACAATATAAATCCTTTAGATTTTGAAATTGCAAAAGCAGTTAGAATGAGCATTAGTATACCATTCTTTTTTAGACCTGTAATAATTAATGATAGTATTCAAAATAATTATATTGTTGATGGTGGACTTTTAAGTAATTTTCCAGTTTGGATATTCGATATTCCAGGAATACCTAGATGGCCTACATTTGGTTTAAATCTATTTGATGATAAAGTAAGTTGTCCTAAAAAAAGAACAAGGTTTACATCTTATGCTTTAGATATAGTTGAAACTTCACTAAATACTAGCGAAGATATTTACTATAAAGAAAGTGATACTATTAGAATAGTTAATATACCTACATTAGGTATAGATTCTGTAAACTTTGATATTTCACAGGATGAAAAATTACGCTTATTTGATTCTGGCTATAACTCAGCTAAATCATTTTTAAACAATTGGTGCTTCGATTCTTATATAAATCGATATAGATTTTAATTTAATAAAACTAAGAGGCTATACTTTCTTTCAAAACTTAAGTTTAGCTTCTTAGTTTATATCATTAAACTCTCTCTATTTTATTTATACCATCTTCTTCTACATAATTAAATTCATTATTAACAGTATTTATAAACGACTTTATCCAAAGGCTTCTTAATTGATAAAATAATTCTACATCATTTTCCCAAACTTTTTTATGTACACATATTCTTCTCTTCCAACTTACAATATCATCACTAGATTCTAATATCTCATTTACTCTATCACATGGCATTCCATCTAGTATGTAATCATCAATCTTTTTAAATATAGATTTAGCATTGGATAAATCTATATTATTTTCTAAACATTCTTTACCTGCTTTAAGACCTTGATCTATATATATCTTTTCTATCTTAGTAATAGATTCACTATCTTTTTTTAAAATTTCTCTTATCCAAAATGCCATTCTTTCTTCTGCACAAGTTATTTTATCTTGCAGCCATCCATGTATATTCTTCATATCTATAAGTTCTTATAATGGCTTATTTGGTAATTTTTCTCCAAAGTTTTTAATTAATATTTCAAATTTTTTATCTACATCTATACCTTCTTCTTTTGCCAAGTTTATAATTTCATCTTCCAACCCTTCAAACCATAGTATTTTGTTATATAGCCAATAATGTATCTTACCTAAATATAAACTCATTATAACCTCCTAATTTATCTTTTCTAATTATTATTTGTATTATTAAATCTGTAAATTCATATTTAAGATAAATTAATTTTTATTAGCTACACCACTTCAGTAATAAAGCTGAGTGTATTATTACTAGTACTGAACCAATATTGTGCACAAGCGCTCCTACTATTTGGTTTAGTACACCTGTCATAGCTAATAATATAGCTACAAAGTTAAGTAACATTGATAATATTAAATTTATATTTATAGTTTTCATTGTTTTCTTAGATAAAGCTAGCAAATGAGGAATGCACTTTATATCATCACTTGCTAAAGCAATATCCGCTGCCTCAATAGCAATATCACTTCCAATTCCACCCATAGCTATACCTACAAATGATTTCTTTAACGCTGGATCATCGTTTATACCATCACCTACCATACAAACTTTATAGTTATCTTTTTGTAAATTATCTATAATAGATAGCTTATCACTTGGCAGACACTCAGAGTAAACAGTCTTGATTCCTGACATAGATGCTATATTATTAGCAGTTTGATTGTTATCACCAGTTATTAATATACATTCTGCCTCTAATCTTTTTATTTTTTCAATCATATTCCTTGCACTATCACGAAGTACATCTTCAAGTACTATAAATCCTTTTATTGCATCTTCATTGGCTATAAATATAATTATGCTTCCTTTTTCTTCAAACTTACTTACTAAACTTTCTTCTTTATTTGATAAATCTAATTTATTATAATTTAACAATTTTTTATTTCCAGCAAATACTTTTTGATTATTTACAGTGGCACAAACACCTTTTCCAATTTCCATTTTAAAGTTAGTAGCTTCATATAATTTAGAATCTGATTTATTCTTAAAACAATCTACTATAGATTTTCCAATTGGATGTTCTGATAACTTTTCTACACTTGCAGCTAACTTTAATAATTCATCATTACTTAAATTTTCCTCAAAAGAATATATATTCGTAATCTTAGGTTTTCCATATGTTAGCGTTCCTGTTTTATCAAATGTAATTTTTTTTATTCTAGATAACCTCTCTAGTGCATCTCCTTCTCTAATCAAAATACCATATTTAGTCGCATTCCCTATACCAGCCATAATAGCTGTTGGCGTTGCTAGTACTAATGAACATGGGCAAAATACAACTAAGATTGTAACAGACCTAATTACTTCCCCTGTTATAATCCAAGTTAATATTGCTGAGATTAATGCAATTACAACTATCCATGTAGCCCATTTGTCTGCTATCCCTACAATTTTAGCTTTTCCTGAATCTGCAGATTGAACTAATTTTATCATTTTTTGAAGTGAACTATCTTCTCCAACCTTTGTAGCTTTCATTGTAAATGCTCCAAATTGATTTACCGTACCACTGAAAACTTCATCCCATATTCCTTTATCTACAGGCATTGACTCCCCTGTCATTATGGATTGATCAATAGATGTTGCACCTTCTATTACTATACCATCTACTGGTATAGTTTCTCCTGGACGTACCTTTATAATATCATTTACTAAAACATCTTTAGCTGATATTATTTCTTCTTTATTATTTCTCATTACCCTTGCTGTTGTTGGAGTTAAATGTACTAGTTTTTCAATACCTGCTTTAGCTTTTGCTACCGTATGTTCTTCTAGTAATGCTCCTAATGTCATTATTAATGCAACTTCACCAGCTACAAAAACTTCACCTATTATTACTGATGCAATTAGTGCAATAGATACAAGTACGTCTGCTTTAATATCAAATTCTTTTATTAATCCTATAATAGCATCCTTTATTATTGGTAAACCACAAAGCATAATTGATATCCACGCAAAGTCAATAGAGCTTTGTACTAAATCAAAAAAGCTAATAAATAGTGATACTGCCGATATTATAAGTACTAATACCTTCCTTTTTTCTTCATCTTCCATAAATAACTTTAATTTAATCATAATCCCATCCCCTTTTATACCCATAGGGGTATATGTATTTATGATTAAATAGTAGTTCTATATATTTATATTTGTCAATAAATTTATCTATTAATAAAAAAGTTATCTAATTATAAACTTTTAATTAAAAGTATTATATTAGATAACTTTTTTAATCTATGACATTCGTGCAAAATGTTCTATTGCTTTAGCAAATTCATCTATTGCCTTATCTGCATCTCCGTGTTCTATTCCATCTTTTACACAGTGACTTAAGTGCCCTTCTAGTACAATTTGCCCCACCTTATGTACTGCACTCTTTACTGCATTTATTTGTATTAGTATGTCCTCACAAGGTACATCTTTATCAATCATTTTATCTATAGCATTTAATTGACCAATAACTTTTTTTATTCTTCTGTGTAAATTATCAGCATCCATGCATTTACGCATAATTCCCACCCCTTTTTATATTAAACTCATTCTTTAGAAAGCATATCATTCATATTTATTATTGTCAATTAATGCAAATTAATTAAAAATTAGTCATAAATAAGTTATATAATTCTCATTTTTTATTATAAAGTACAACCTTTGAGTTTATTTTTTTAATTATATGGAGAAAATAATACAATAATTTATATTTTATGGAGGTTCTATGAGAGTACCAGAGCATATTGGAATAATACCCGATGGAAATAGACGTTGGGCTTTAGAAAATAATTTAAGTAAGGATAAAGGATATGTATATGGAGTTAATCCAGGTCTTGAGGTATTTAAGCTTTGTCAAAAAGAAAATGTAAAAGAAGTAACTTTTTATGGATTTACAGTTGATAATACAAAACGCCCATCAGATCAAAAATTAGCATTTACAAAGGCTTGTATTGATTCTGTCATGCTTTTAACTAAAGAAGACTGTGAAATACTAGTCGTTGGAAATACAGAATCTAGTGCATTTCCAACGGAATTAATTCCTTTTACTACTAGAAGGAAATTTGGTAATGGAGGTATTAAAGTTAATTTCTTGATACATTATGGTTGGGAATGGGACTTAAATTTATTAAAGGGTAACGATACATCTAAGAAACGTATACTTCCATATCTTCATTCAAAAGATATTTCACGTATTGATTTAATTATTAGATGGGGTGGAAGAAGAAGACTTAGTGGTTTTTTACCAGTTCAATCTGTATATTCAGATTTTTATATAATAGATAGTTACTGGCCTGCATTTAAGCCACAAGATTTTTATGATGCGTTAAATTGGTACGATAAACAAGACGTTACTTTAGGTGGATAATATACATATGGTATGTCAATTATACTCATTTTTCTTACTATTTTGAGTATTTTTAGACATACTTTTTTATAATTATTTGTCAAATATATATCTTTTTTTCATAGTATATTATAAATCTTCTTATAAAAAGGAGTTGATATAAGATGAAATTTAAATCAAAAAAGTACTTTATATGGATATTGCTACCTATTTTGATATTTATTTTATTGTTTATAAACTACATATCTCTTTATTCAAATAAAAAATTTAATGACTATGTTGTTTTTTATCCTCAGCATCAAGATGATGAAATTCTTTGGGCTGGTAGTGCTATTTTAAATGCAATAAATGAAAGAGGCAATAATCATGTTTTTATAGTGCTTATTTCAAATGGATCGGGATCTTATATTTTTGATAAGTATGATAAATATAAAGATTTAACTATTGAAGAAAAAAGGGAAATACGTAATAAAGAATTTTTATCATCCGTTGAGGCTTTAGGCATAAAAAAAGAAAATGTCTTAATCTTATCAGATAAAAATCCTTCTAATTCATCGGACTTTAATTTAATGAAAGAAACTGCTTTAAGTTTTGAAAAAAAATATAAAAGTGTAACTCATATTGCTCATACTTATAAATATGATAACCATCCTCAACATTTAAAAAATGGATTGGTTATTAAATCTTTGTATGATAATGGGTATATAAAAGATGCACGATTTTTTATTAAACCTAAATTTGTATACCATGTACCCAAAAATATTCTTGAAATTTACTATATAATTTCAAATAAAGATCTTAATAAAATAAAAAATTCTTGTAATCAGTATAAAATTATAGATGAATCTATAGGTCGAGAAGGAATAGGATACAAATCAGATAATAAATCATTTGATGCACTTTTAAATGATTTTCATGCTAAATCCTATTTACATCATCTAGATATATAGATAATTTAAAAGTATTGACAAAAATATTCTAGTAATTATAATATTTATAAGTCTATAAACTAGAATATTTTTATTTTTATTAATATTTATTAAGAAATTCTTAACTTTTTTGTCATTAGAGTTACAAAATTGTAAATGCATTGAATAAAAAAATAGTTTATAGTATATTAACAGGGGGATACATAAATTCTGATAACAAATCGTATACATTGTTTGTACGATAAATTAAAGGAGATTGAGTATGAAATTAAAAAATAAAATAACTTCCTTATTACTTTGTGGTGCTTTATTTTTAGGAAGCATAAATTTTGCATTTGCTGATGGAACTAGAGTTGTTACTCTAGGTGCAAACTTAAGTACTGAACAAAGAGCTACTATGTTAAAGTATTTTGGTGTTAATGAAAATGAAGTTGTAATAGTAGAAGTAAATAACCAAGAAGAAAGAAAGTATCTTGAAGGTGTTGCTACTGAAGCACAGCTAGGTAAAAAAACTTATTCTTGTGCTTATGTTGAGCCTACTAAGTCTGGTAGTGGTATCAATGTTAAAACTGCAAATATAACTTGGGCTACAAGTTCTATGATAGCAAGTATAATGTCAACAGTTGGTATAGAAGATGCTAACGTAGTTGCTGCGGCTCCATTCCCTGTATCAGGAACAGGAATGATGACAGGTATAATGAAGGCTTTTGAAGATGCAACTGGAGAGCCTTTAGATGAAGATAAAAAGGAAATTGCATCAGAAGAATTAATAATAACTGGTGATTTAGCTGATGAAATAGGTGGAGAATCTGGTCAAGATAAAGCTACAGGAATTATTAATGATATAAAAACAGAAATAATAAAGAACAACACTAGTGATACTGTTCAAATAGCTGAGACTATAAATAATATTACTAATAACTATAATATAACTTTAACAAGTGAACAACAAAAACAAATAGAGGAATTAATGGCTAAAATAGCACAACAAGATTATGATTATAATAGCATAAAAAATGCTTTAAATAGCGTTAAAGATAACGTAAATGATAGTTTAATCGCTGCTGGAGAAATAAAACCAGGATTTTTCGACTCTATAAAAAATTGGTTTAGTGGTATCGGTCAGTGGGTGTCTGGTATATTTGAAGGAAACAAAGATTTAGGTATACTTGAAAATACTAACGATACTCTACTTGGAGATAATGCAGTTATAGATGCTACAGATAAGGATGCTATAAACTTACCTTCAAGTGAACAAGTAGAAGGATTCTTTGCAAAAATTTGGAATTGGTTTACAGGATTGTTTGATAATAATGATTCTAATAATGTGGATAGTAATACTTCTACTACAGAAGAATCTAATGATAGTGATGTTAATTCATTAGAACAAAACTCTACTACCTATGAAAATGTTCAACCAGATTCTTCATCAACTCAAAATGGTACAGTTGAAAATCCATCTGAAGATGTAGATAACTCAAACAATAATGATACAGTAAATCCTTCTGATAGTGAACATGCTACAGAACAATAAAATAACTAAAATAAAAAAAGACAGATTTTATTATCTGTCTTTTTTATATATTTAAGTATTTTTTAAATTGATTATTGTCAATTTTAAACTTTGGAATTCCAACATAATATGGTGCTATATCATAAACTTGGAAATAAATCACAATTCCATCATCTTCAATATAAAAATCTTGATTATCAGATATCCCATTAAACCCTTCTTTTCCTGTAAAGTATAACTCTTTATTTTTATTTATTTCTGAATTTATATAATCATTAATTACTTTTTTATAATCTACATCTTTTTTAAACATATCACTTAATAAAATTTTATCTCCAGTAAGTAAATTGTAATTAAATGATTTTAAATAAGTTATCCCATGAGCTCCTCCTGTGAAATTATATGTAGTTAAAGGTATTGAGATAATATTATTTTTATTATAAGTAACATCGTACTCTGAATACGCTTCATACTGATATTTTACATATTGTTGATTTTTATCTTTTGAAAGATCATTTGTATATTCATTTTCATATTTTTTAGACTGTTTTCTATCTCTTCTTTAAAATTTAATACGTATTTTTCTATATCCTCATTAATTTTATTAATTACTTTGATAGTATTTTTATCATTATAATTTTCTTTAATTTTTAAAAATGGATATTTTATATTTGCTTTAAAGAATTCACTTTCTTCATTTATACTCTTAACTTCTATTGTAAACATATTATTTGCACTTAAATCATTCTTTTCTTGTGCATATGAGTTACTTAAAACTATAAAAAACATAACTAGTATAGTTGATAATATTATTTTTAAATCTTTCATTTTCATTCTCCTATATATTTATTTTCGTAAATATATTTTCTTCTATATTCTATCAACTATACTAATTTTAAATTAATAAATTATCTATTTAAGTAGCTTTTTATTACATTTTTTACTTTTGGAACTAAATATGAAGATGTAGATTTATCCTTCATATCTTCCATTACCATAGCTATTGATAATTTTGAATTATCTAGATCTACTGCTACAAACCAACTATTTTCATTCCCATTATTATCATCTTTACTAGATTTTATTTCTGCAGTTCCAGTCTTCCCTGCTAGATTAACTCCATCTATTTTACATAAATATCCACTTCCATTAGGATCATTTATTACTCCAGAAAAATCTTTTTTTAATTCTTCTAAAAAATCTTTTGATATAGCTTCACTATATATATTAGGTTCACTATTTTCACTTATAACTAGTCTAGGCGCCATTATTTTTCCACCATTAGCCAATGAACTATATGCCATAGTTACTTCAAGAGGAGTGGTAAGTACTTCTCCTTGACCATAACCCGTATCTGCTAGTAGTATTTCATCTTCTATACTTCCACTATTAGAAATTTGTGATTTAGCCATAGGATATTCAAATTTTATATCTGCTCCTATTCCAAACTTCTTAGCACCTGATATAAATTTTTCGCGTCCTAACTTGATAGCTTTATCAGCAAAGTATATATTATCAGAATATATTGTTGCCTCATATAAACCAACTGAATCTATATCTTTTACTCTACTTACTTTATAATTTCCCCAAGAAGAAGAATTTTGCCAAGTTAATCCTTTTATGCTCATTTTTTCATTTGGATTTAT
Source organism: Romboutsia sp. Marseille-P6047 (assembly GCF_900604535.1). Lineage (NCBI taxonomy): Bacteria > Bacillati > Bacillota > Clostridia > Peptostreptococcales > Peptostreptococcaceae > Romboutsia > Romboutsia sp. Marseille-P6047. Next base: position 357,626 of record NZ_UWOT01000002.1, on the reverse strand, counting down.
TACATTATTTTCAAGACCAATTGCTGCTGTTATAAGCTTCATTGTAGACCCTGGAGAGTACGCATTATTTGCTCTATTATCAAACTCTGCATTTTTGCTTTCTTCCAACTCTTTAGCTATAGTTTTAGTTTTGTAACTTACCAATGTATTTGAATCATATGAAGGTGAACTTACCATAGCTAATACTTCTCCTGTAGTAGAATTCATTGCAATAGATGCACCTTTTTCATTATCCATTTGATTATATATTTCTTGCTGAAGCTTTGAATCTATGGCCAATTGTATATATTCTCCATCTTTAGAATCTGTTTTGGCTACAGTAATTTTTTCTTCTCCTCTTTCTATATAAATATGTACTCCATCTTTACTTCTTAACTTCTCTTCATATACTTGTTCTAATCCATTTTTACCTATCTGACTACTTGCAGTGTAACCTTTATCTGAATTTTTTTCTAATTCTTCAGCTGTTATATTTCCAATATAACCAAGTAAACTACCAAATGCCTCACCTTGTGCATAGACTCTTGATATTCCTACTTGTACATTAACCCCCTCTATTTCAAGTGCTTTACTTGCCTTTTCTTCATCATACTTTGAAACTTTTACAATAAATATTAGGTGGTCTGGATTTGAATTACTATCTAACTTATTTTGTATATATTCTTCGCTAATATCTAAAATACTAGCTAAATTACTTACATTACTCTTATCAAAAGTTTTTGGATTTATATATATATAATTAACTTCTCCATCGTATGCAAGTATATTTCCATCTCTATCTAATATTCTTCCTCTACTTCCGTTATATATTTGAACTCTTATTTTATCTCCTTGAATCATGTTAGGTAATATAAGACTCTCACTCCAAGATATTTTATATTCATTATCTTCTTTTTCTAATTTTATAATTAAATCATCATATTTTAACTGTCCAGCAGATGTATCCATGCTAATACTTATAGGGACTTGTAAATTTTCCTTACTTTCTTTTAATGCTATTTTAATATTACTTACATTCATAGCAGAATAAATTGATGTATATTTATTTATAAATCCTTCTTTACCCCCATACTCAGTTTCAATATATTCTTTAGATTTTTTTGATAATCCTTCATAAAATTCATCATACTTTTTTTCATTTAGTAATTGTACATAATTGTTTATACTGCTTTGTACTTTATCTTTAGTGCCACATCCTACTAAAAAAATCATCGTAAAACTTATAATGCTTATTAATAAAATAATTCTCTTTAATTTCATTTAGTTCTCCCCCTTATTAATTATTAAAGTAATTATTAATTATATCTTCTATCCTTTCTTCATTTATAGATATAGCTTTACCAACTTGTCCATCTAATATATTCCATACATAGTTATGAACTTCTACAGCATTTCTAAATTCACCCTTTTTCCACTTATTAAGTTCTGCATATAAATAATTCCTTGCCTCATTATTTTTAATATATTCTAATCCACTAATTGCTAGTTCTATACTTTTTGGTGTTATCTCTATATTTCCATACTTTTTATTGTCTATAGGGTTTATTATACTATTTGACATTTTATGTATAAACTGAACTGCTAAATATTCACTTTTAGGGCTTTCTGAGTTATCATTAATACTACTTAATATCTCATCTTCTTGATCTTCACTTATATTATCTACATTATTTACTTTATATTTTATAGGTTTAACAAACTTTATTTTATTATCTTTGTCTAAAGTAGCTTTGGGAACTATATTATCTATTCCTAACCTATATGCTAGTTCATCAATTTTCAAAGTTGAATTTATATTTCTTAACGCCATTTCTAAAATAGGTATTTTATGAGCTAATGCAGGGTTATATACACCTACGCTAAAAATAATAAATATACTCGCCGCACTTGCTACTAATCTTTTTTTATTTTTACTTTTCTTTATATCTAACTCAGCTTTATCTATAGATTCCTTTATCCAAATCTTCATATCATTAGGTGCTTTAATTGAGTTAATTTTTTCTTTATCTATATAAAATTCATTCATTTCTAAATCTAATTCTTCTAAACTTATATTTTCAATTTCATTGCCTGATTTATCATTTATTATCTTATTGTTTTTACTCATTACTATATCCCTCCTTTAATAGATTTTTCATATCAAAAATTGCTTTTCTAAGGTGGGTCTTTATAGTATTAATAGGCCTATTTAATACTTTAGATACTTCTTCAATTTTCATATCATGTATATATCTTAATATTATTGCATCTTTATATTTATCTTCTAATTCATCTATAGCATTATATAAATCTATTTTTGTTTCTATTTTATCATCTACTATTATTTCTTTTATATATGAACTTTCATCGTGTTCTAAATCAATCATCCCAATTTTGCTTATATAGTCATTAGAAGTATTTATAAGAATTCTACTTATCCAAGTTTTAAAATATTTAGGCTCTTTTAGTGAGCTTATATTTCTATAAGCTTTATAAATTGTTTCTTGAATTATTTCCTTTGCATCATCTTCATGCTTACATCGTATATAAGCTTCTCTATATAATCTATCTGAATATATATGTATTAATTCTTCAAATGCCTTTCGGTCCCCCTTTATGGCCCTTTTGACTAAGATTATCTCCTCCATTATATCCCCTCTTCTAATTATTTAATTTTATATTCACCTATTAGACTCTATTTTTCACAAAAAAGTTTTAAAAAAAAGACTATTTCTCACATACTTACATAGTATGATTAAAATAGTCTTTTTTTCAATATGTTTTTATATAAAGTTTTTATTTTACTGTAAATACTTTATTCCAAAGCAATGCGATTAATCCTACTAATAAGAATGAATAGCCATAAATAAAAATACTTTGCTTTGTAATACATATACCAAAATGAATTCCTACTAAAATTAAAGTTATAAACATAGCTTTAAAAACTACAAACATATTTTTAGATGAATTTGCAACATTATATGGCTTAGAAAATGGAAGACTTTTTTCATTTAGTTTAAATGTTGCCATTGATACAAGTATTCCTGATAAAAGAAGTACTATCATATGTTTTATAACTGATATGCCGAATATAAAAGCAAATATTATACTTAGTAATATAAATGATGGTAAAAATAATTTAATTAAACTACTTTTAAACATTCCAGTATATATATTTCTTTTATTTTTGATAGGAAGTATTTCATATATCCATGCTCCTTCATATTCATTTGAATATCCAACCATGGATACTATATTTTGCATTATTACTACTGCAAAGTAACCACTTAAAAATAAATAGCTTCCTTTTATTTCACTTAAATAATTAAATATACCACTATTATCATATGAAGTAAATATCATAATTAAAGGCATAAATGTTCCTAATGCTAAAGATGGATATACCTTTGTTTTAAACGTTCTATCCTTATCTAATACATTATAAACAAAATTAAATATAGCTCTTTCTTCTTTATCTTTGCAAATATATTTGCTAATCTTAAATCTTAAAGGATCTTTTTTTACTTTAATTTTATAATAATTATCATTTAACTTTTGTAAACTTTCTTCAAATACCGGTACTAATCTTTTATATATAAATAAAGATACTATTGGTACTATTATTGATAATATACTTAATATTATAGTCATAGTGTCAATATCATTACCTTGTATAAGTTTAAAGTTAGATGCAAAATACATTGGTACAAAAAATATATTCCACCATGATGAATTATATACAAAGTCTATGTTCATATAATCAAAGCTTCTAATTATAAATTGATATCCAATTGTAAATAGTAATAAGAATCCTATTTGGAATGTATTTAACATATCTTTAAGCTTTTCTCCTTTAAATAGCCTAAGAATTATTAAATATAAAATAGCTGTTATTACTATCATTAATATATCTATAAGAGCAATACTAAATAAAAATAGTAAAAAGTTTTTAATTCCAAATCTTAAAAATACAATCATGCTAAATCCACATAAAGCCAAACTTAAAGTAAATATGTATATAAATATATGTGTGGTTTTCGCTGCATTTAAAGTTTTTGAATCTATTCCTCTTATTCCGATTATATCTTTATCATCAATATCTAGTATAACACTTGAAAAATCTGATATTAATATAGTTAATAATAAAATCATAAAACATGAAAAATACATCGTCATTTTTAGTCTTATATCAATATTCATAAATAACATTGGTATATACATAACACCTAATATAGCATATACAATTAATGAACTATAAAAATAGTTTTTTTCTTTTAAATTTTTACTATTATCTATAGTATTAGGAACCCTTCTACTATCTAATGTAAGCTTTACTTGAAGAATTAATCTCATAGTATTATAATCAACACCAAACTTTGTATAAATACCTTTAAATAAATCTAATATTCTAAGTGTAAAATAATTTTTCATATTCTACACCTCATTTAAAATATCTATAAACTGTGTTGATAGGTTATCATGCTCATCAAATCCAGTTATATTATTAAATATTTCTTCTAAAGATCCATCAAAGCTAGCGCTTTTTATCTCTTCAAAATTACCATCTGCAGCTATATTTCCATCATTTAAAACTATTATTCTATCGCTTATCTTTTCTACAACTTCCATAATGTGAGATGAGTAAAAAATAGTTTTTCCATCTTCTTTTAATTTGCTTATTATTTCTTTAATAAGAAGAACACTATTTGCATCTAAACCACTTAATGGTTCATCTAGAAATAATATATCTGGATTATGCAATAATGAAGATATTATAGCTACCTTTTGTTTCATACCTTTTGAGTAGGATGATATTCTACTTTCATATGCTTCTCCTATTCCTAAAACATTCATAAGCTTTCTAGATTTATCATCACACTTTTTATAATCTAGTCCGTATAGTTGACCTATAAATGTCAAATACTCCCTTGCAGTTAAGCTTTCATATACTTTTACAACTTCTGGAACATAACCTATTTTGTTTTTGTATTCAAATTCTTTTTCTTTGATATTTCTTCCAAATAATTTTATTTCTCCGTCATAACCATCTATAATACCTAAAATTATTTTTATAGTAGTACTTTTTCCCGCACCATTCGGACCAATATATCCTATAATTTGCCCTTTATTTATATCTAAATTAATACCTTTTAATACTTCTTTTTCTCCATAGCTCATTTTTAAATTTTTTATCTCAATTATTTTATCGCTATCAAACATTATGATCCCCTTTTATTATTTACTCATTTTTTTTGATTTTTTTGCAGCCTTACTTACAGCTTTTATAACAGATGCTCTCAGATTTTCTTCTTCTAATACAGCAACAGCATCTATAGTTGTTCCACCTGGAGAACAAACCATATCCTTTAATTCACCTGGATGTTTTCCACTTTCTAAAACCATCTTTGCAGAACCCATAACAGCTTGTGCTGCAAACTTATACGCTTGATTTCTTGGCATACCTTCTTTTACTGCTCCATCAGCTAATGCTTCTATAAACATAAATACATATGCAGGTGATGAACCACTCACTCCTATTACTGAATCGATTAAAGATTCTTTAACTACTTCAGATTTTCCAAATGAATTAAACAATTCTATTACTAAATCTAAATCTTCTTTTGTTATATTTTTATTTGGGCAAATAGCAGACATTCCTTCATTCACTAAAGCTGGTGTATTTGGCATAGTTCTAATTATTTTTTTATCACTTCCTATAACTGCTTCTACTGACTCTATACTTTTTCCTGCAGCTATTGTTACTATTAATTTTTCATCATCTATAAATTCTTTAACTTCTTCTAGTACTATATCATAAATATTGGGTTTAACAGCAACTACAATTATATCTGAATTTTTAACTACTTCCTTTGAATCCTTAGTAGTCTCTATTCCAAAATCTATTTTTATTCTTTCTAATGTAGATTCACTTAAAGCTGAAGCTATTATTTGATCTGTATTTAATAATTTAGAATTAATTATACCTCCAATTATCGCAGATGCCATATTCCCTGCACCTATAAATCCTATCCTTTTCATATTTAACCTCCTTAAAATATTAAATTTCATTTTATTCCAATTTCTTTTTATTATATCATTTATAGATATAAATTTTTAAAATTTTATATATAAAAAAATAGAGTTAACAAGTAATTATATCGTTAACTCTCTATATATTATTTAGTTGATTCAATAAATCTCTTTTTAGCATTTCTAACATGCTTTCTAGCTTCTTCCTCTGCTAAATATTCATTACCTTTGTCAATTGCTTGTACTATTTTTATATGCTCTTCTAAAATATCCGATCTTTTCTCTATTGCATGTAATCCTACTTTTCTTAAGCTTTTTAAGTATTCATATATATTTTCTATTTGTGATAATAATCTTTTATTTTTACTAGCTGACATAATTATATCATTATATTCAGTATGTGCTTTCATATATTCATCATAATTTTCTTCATTCATAGTTTCTTTCATTATATCTATAATTTCTTTTAAACGATTTATTTCTCTTCTAGATATGTTTAAACAAGCTAGCCTTACTGCTAACCCTTCTAAAACTTCCCTTAAATCGTAAATTTCCATAGCATCTTCCTTTGAAATTCCTTTTACTAATGTACCTCTTCTTGGAATATTTACTGCTAATCCTTCTATCTCTAATTGTCTTAAAGCTTCTCTTACAGGCGTTCTACTTATACCCATGCTAGATGCAATTACATTTTCTACTAATCTATCTCCAGGCTTTATTTTATTTTCAAAGATTGCACTTCTTATTTCATCTAAAACTACTTCTCTTATTGGTCTTAAGTCTGTAACGTCTATTTTTTTAAATACAGTTTCCATTTTACACTCCTTAAAAAATTATAATCCATATATATATTACAATATTATTTAGTGTTCTTAAAGTGTTTTATGTAGCAAAATGAATACTTGTATTGTATAATCAAAATTAATGACATAATCTAGGAGGATATATATGGATAAGGCTATTTTAAGCTCGGCTATTGGATTAGACAAAATAATATACACTTTAGCTATTGGCTCTATTGGAGGAGTAATTGGGGTTAAGTTAAAAATTCCTGCAGGAGCTATGATTGGGTCTATGATTTCTGTTGGTATATATAACGTTTTTATCAGTAAAGGTTACGTTCCTTCTAACTTCAAAACTATTGCACAAATAGTTATTGGCTGTATAATTGGACTTAATTTTACTATGGATTCTATTTTAGGTCTAAAAAAACTTATAATCCCATCTATAATCTTAGTTATTGGATTAACTTTTTTAAGTATAATTTTAGGACTTATATTACATAAAACTACAGGACTTGATTTGCCAACTGCGTTATTTAGTTCAGCTCCTGGTGGTTTAACAGATATGGTTATTATGTCTGAATCATTTGGTGCACAAACACATATTGTTGCTTTACTTCATCTTACTAGATTAACAACTGTATTAACAGTTTTACCTATAGTTATAAGATTTATTACAACTAAACTTTTATAATAAAACTGGGAGCTTTACTTGCTCACAGTTTTATTTTTTTCAATTACAGAAACATATTTATTATTTTTTATATAAAATCTCCAAAGATAATCTTTAGCTTCTTGAGCATAATCTATATTTATTCTTTTTCCTATCTCAATTTCAAAGTTATTATCTGCATAAATTTTTTCATTATTTTTATAATAAAAATCACTTATGTATAATTCATCTCCTAATATACTTTTTTCATTTAAGCTTTTATCTATTTTTAGTCCCATACAAAGCTTTCCTGGTCCATTTGTAATATTTTTTCTTTGATATGTATTTAAGTCTTTATATTCTTTTTTATATCTATTTTCTGATATTTCATCTATATTTTCAATAGGTTCCACAGCTCTAATTAAAACACATTCGGGTATATTTTCTTTATTTGCAGATATATTTAGACAATAATACATACCATAAATTAAATAAACATATATGTGACCTCCCTCTAAGTATAAAGGTTTTGTCCTATTTGTTTTTTTATCCTTATATACGTGAGCTGCTTTATCATTTATTCCCATATAACTTTCTGTTTCTACAATTTTACTTACTATTTGTTTTCCATCATACTCTCTTATCAGATACATACCTAAAATACTTTTAGCTAATTCTATTGCATCTTGTTGAAAAAAATGTTTATCCAAAGTAGCATCTCCTTTATAAATGTATTTAAACTTAGTATATCACGACTTTAAATATGTATAATAGTATGAAGAAAACTGGAATAAAATAATATCCCAGTTCAAGAATTAATTACTAAAATGATGGTATTATACTACCTTCATATTTTTCTTCAATAAAGTTCTTTGCTTTATCGCTAGTTAAAGCATCAGATAAAACTTTTATCTTCTCACTTTCCTTATTATCTTCTCTGCATGCTAATACATTTGAATATGGTGAATCTGAAGATTCTATTGCTATAGCATCCTCTGTTGGATTTAAGTTTGCGCTTAATGCATAATTTGTATTTATTACAGCTGCATCTACATCTTGCAATACGCTTGGAAGTTGAGCTGCTTCTACTTCTATAAACTCTATATTTTTATTGTTTTCAGATATATCTTTTACTGTTAATAATTCTTTATTATCAACCTTTATTAATCCATTATCAGCTAATAATTGTATAGCTCTTGATCCATTAGTAGGGTCATTTGGTATTGCTATTTTTGAATTATCTTTTAACTCACCTAATGATTTTAGTTTATTTGAGTACACTCCCATTGGTTCTAGATGTACCTTAACAGAGTAAGTTAAATCATATCCTTTTTGGCTTACTGTTTCTTCTAAATATGGAATATGCTGAAAATAGTTAGCATCTAAAGCCCCTTCAGATAAAGCTGTATTTGGCAATACGTAATCATCAAATATTTTCACATCTAATTTATATCCTTTTTCTTCTACTAGAGGTTTTATTGCATCTAGTATTTCTGCATGAGGAGTTGATGATGCACCTACAACTATTGTTTTATCTTCTGATGCATCTGCTTTTTTGCTACTATTCTCACCTAAGGAGCATCCCACTACTGATGTCATTATCACTAATCCCAAACCTAATCCTAATATTTTTTTAATTTCATAATTTTATCCCCCTATTATATACTATTTTAGTTTTTTATAAGCTAAATTTCCTAAACTTTGTATTATTTGAACAATTATTATAAGAGTTATTACTGTGTAAATCATTACTGCTGTATCAAATCTTTGATGTCCATAAGTAAGCGCTACATTTCCAAGTCCACCAGCCCCAACAGCACCTGCCATTGCAGTATATCCTAGTATTGAAATTACTGATAATGTTATTCCTGACACAATAGAAGGCATTGCTTCTTTTATCATTACTTTAAATACTATTTGAGTTTTAGTAGCTCCAAATGATTTTGCAGCTTCTATTAATCCATAATCAACTTCATTTAATGCACTCTCTATTATTCTAGCTATAAATGGAGCTGCACCAACAGTTATAGGAACTATTGCAGCTTCTTCTCCTATTGATGTGCCAACTATTAGTCTTGTAAATGGAATTAAAGCAACTATAAGTATAATAAATGGGAAACTTCTAAAAATATTAACTATAAATCCTAATACTTTATATATTAAACTACAAGGCTTTAATCCATTTGGCTTTGTTACAACTAATGTTATTGCTAATATAAATCCAATTATTGTTGCAAGTATTGTTGGTACTAATATCATGTATAATGTTTCTAAGAACGCTTCTCCTAAAATTTCTGTTAAAAATGTACTTAAACTAGTTTGATTCATTGTTTATCTCCTCCCATCTTAGCCCTTCACTTTCTAAGTATGCTTTAACTCTATCTCCATATTCTGAAGATACATTTATAATTAATGACCCTAATATTTCATCTCTGAATTTCTCTAACCTTCCAAATACGATTGAGAAATCTATATCTAAATTTCTAGCCATACTTGTTATGACACAACTGTTAGAAACATTTTTAGGGAATAATATTTTTATATTAGTTCCTTTTGGTAAAATTATATTTTCTTCCCCAATTAACTTACTAAGTGCTTTACTATCATTAAAAAAAACTTCTTCTGTTTCATTTATATCTAAAACTTCACCATCTTCCATTATTGCTACTCTTGTGCATATTTGCTTTATAACTTCCATTTGGTGAGTTACCATAATAATTGTTATTCCAAACTTTTTATTTATATCTTGTAATAAACTAAGTATTGATTTTGTAGTATTTGGGTCTAATGCTGAAGTTGCTTCATCACAAAGAAGAACCTTTGGATTTAATGCTAATGCTCTTGCTATTGCTACTCTTTGCTTTTGACCTCCACTTAAGTTTCTTGGTTTAATATTACTTTTATCACTTAAACCTACTAGGTCTAATAATTCCTTTACTCTTTCTTCTTTTTCTTTCTTAGAATATTTAAAACATTCTAATGGTAAGGCTACATTTTCAAATACCGTCTTTCTTTCTAATAGTGAAAAGTGTTGAAATATCATTCCTAAATCTTTTCTAAGTAATCTAAGTCCCTCTCCTTTTAATGATTTGACTTCTTTCTCTCCTACAAGTACGCAACCTTCTTGATAGTCCTCTAAGCCATTTATACATCTAAGCAGCGTTGACTTTCCAGCTCCACTATGGCCAATAATTCCAAAAATTTCCCCATTTTTAATTTCCATATTAACATTATTCAAAACCTTAGTATCACCATAATATTTGTTTACATTTTTAATGCTTATCATATTTACTCCTCCCAAATATAATTCAATTAACGCTTTAAATTTAAAAAGCCTGAGTATAAACTCAGGCTTTTGTAAGCAGTTTATACTCATCTTTCAATTCTTATGAATTGCAGGATTTAGCACCTTGTATATAAAATATACTGGTTGCTGGGTTTCATCGGGCCAGTCCCTCCACCTCTCTTGATAAGGAATTATTTTATTTTGTACTTCTATGATTTATATATTATAGTTTTTTTTTCCATATGTCAATATATTTTCTGAATATTTTTATTTTGCACACTTTTTAGACTATTTGTTTTTTCCATTATTAGATGTAGTATCTATTCCTAACATATTATTCATATCTTTTATCATTTTATCAAACTCAGATCTAACATCATTTTCAACTTTAGTTGTATCATCAACTAATTTAATAAATTCATCTTGGCTCTTATTGTATGCATCTTTAGGAATTGTATCTAATCTACTTATTTTTTCATCTATTTCTTCTATTAAATCTTCACCTTCATCTATAAGCTCTTGATTTGCTTCTTTTAATTTTGCATCATCAGTTTTTGCATCATTTTTTAATCCATTAACAAAAGCTTGTAATTTTTCTTTACTATCTTGATACGCTGCTTTTACTTCTGATAAATATTTTTCATTACCAGGGTATTCTTTAGTTTTATAAGCGTTATTTACTTCATCTACACTACTATACATTGCATAATTATTTAAAGGAGATATATTATTAGTGTAAAGACCAGAGTAAGTATTTGCATACTCTGTATTTAAATACCCATTATCTTGTGTTGTAGTGCTATTTTGTGTTGTATTAGTGTTATTATCTGTTGTAGTTTCACCCTTTTTATTAGTACAACCAACTGATCCTACTGATAAACCTAACGCTAATCCTAGTGCTAATAATTTTTTTAATTCCATTTTACTTCCTCCTTAGTTTTATGTAGTACTCCTTATTATTTTTAATTATTTACTTAAATCTATACCTAATAAATCTTCTATTTTATCTAAAACATCATCAATATTATCATTATTATCTATGTCATCTAATTCTCTATCTAAATAATTTATTAATGAGTTTTTATCACTTTTAATAAATCTTCTTTCTTTAAATTTAAATCATCTTGTTTTTTTATTATTATTTCAATTGCTTTATCTGAGTATGATATTAAATCACTATTTAATTCTTGTAATTTAGAATCAATTATTTTTAATCCTGTTATAGATTTCTTAAATGATTCTATATTATTTTTACTATCTGATAATAAATTTTCATAATTCTTTATTAACTCTTCATTATTTAAGTTACTGTTATTATCTAGTAAATCATCTACACTTTCATCCTTTATATCTATAGGTTCTAAATATTTTTCATAATTCTTAGTTAATAAATCCTTGTACTCATCTTTACTTAATTCATTTGCTTTTTCAGTTTCTGATTGTGTGTTTTGAATACTTTCATTTGTTGTTTTTTCAACTTCTTCACTATTTCTTTTTGCACATCCAGTCATATTGAAGTTTAACATTAAAGTAAATATTATACCTAAAATGCTTAATCTTTTCATTTTTACCTCCTTGTGTATAAATAATTTATTTAAGTTATTATTTGTATATTTTTCTTTTTTAGTCTTATAAAGAGTAATATGTTTAAATAAATTGAAAATATGGGTATAATTCTTCTAGGAGTGTGATTGTTTTGAAAAATATAAATAAAATAAAAATAACTTATAATAACGGATTCACGAGAATAATTGAAAAAGATAGTATTCGAAATTTTTCATCTTTAATTGAATGGATGGATAAATTTAATAAAAACGAAGATGCGGGATTCTTGACACTATCTGGAAGAGATCTCGGTAGTGCAGTTTCTATTAATAAAAATAATGTAAAATATATAGAATCTATATAATAAAAAAGTATCTTAAAATTTTTATTTTAAGATACTTTTTTATTTCATCATATAAATGATTTAAATTCACTTTCTAAAACTTCTAAATCATCATAATCATAATAGAAATGACCTGAGCTTTCTAATTTTATAATACTTTTATTATTTAACTTATTATTGTATTTAAAACTCTTTTTATATATTTTTATACTTTTTAAACTTACAAGTTCATCGTTCATAGAGTGAAATATTAGCATTGGTATATCTATATTATTTAAATTTAATCTAACTTTTATTATTAGCTTAAATAAATCTATGTATCTTGGTGCCCATTTTATATAATTAAATAAATTTGTTTCATTTACACTAATAGCTTCATACGCATATCTTGTTAAAAGATCACCTTTAGGAATTATTCCTAGAGCTATTTTTATACAGCTTCTTATAATATTAAATTTTACTCTTATACATAACGGTGTTGCTATTGCAACAATATATTTTATATTTTGCTTGTACTTTAAATAGAATTCAATAGATAATAATGCCCCCATTGAATGTCCTACTAGTATTATATTTTTATATTTAGTTTTATACTTTTCAATTTCCCTTTCAATTGAAGTTCTCCACATATTTAAATTACTTTTTACAAAATCTTTTCCACTTTTTCCATGACCAGCAAGGAGTACTCCACAAACAGATATATTATTATCCATTGCAATTTGAGCAAGATTTCTAAATTGATATGGACTTTCTACTATACCATGTATAAATATTATCATAGTATCTGAATTCTTTACTTCTTGTACAAATGGCTTATGTCTATCTTTCATTTTCTCTACTCCCTATTACCCTTTTTAAGTATAAAATAACTATCTATTTACAAGTTTTTTTATCACATCAGGATCATCAGATATTAATGAGTCTATTCCCATTTCTATTAATTTTTTATAACTAACTTTCTCTTTACCTAACCAAACATTAACTTCTATACCTTCATTTTGTATTTTATTTACTTTTTCTTTAGTAAGATAATATGCTGATGGATGGTAGCATTCTACATTATAATTTTTAGTATATTTACCTGGCTCCATCATCCAGCAATCAGATAAAAATCCACATTTAATACTATCATCTATATTTTTCATTCTTATAATACTTTCATGATTAAATGATGATATAATAACTTTATCTTTTAAGTTATATTCAATTATTAGTTCATATACTTTCTCTTCTAGTTTTTCATAGTCATATACACTATTTTTTAACTCTATATTGGATATTATGTTAGTATCCTTTACTAGTTCGAAATATTCTCTTAATAGAGGTAATTTTATTTTTCCAAACTGTGCTCTGTACTTCCATGAAAAGTCATATTTTAATAATTCATCATATGTATAATCACATACTCTACCAGTACCATCAGAAGTACGATCTATAGTCTCATCATGTATTATGACAACTTCTCCATCTTTTGTTAGCTGAACATCAAATTCCATTCCATCTACACCAACCTCAATAGCTTTTTCAAAAGCTAAAAGAGTATTTTCTGGGTATTTTCCACTAAATCCACGATGAGCAAAATTTTTTACCATAATTTTAATTCTCCTATTCTTCTTATAAAATAAATCTTATATTACGTAATTTATGTAAATTGATGTTTACCGTAAATATTAATATTATTCAATAGTATTAAAGTAATCAGATAAATTATAAAATGTTATAATTACATCAGTAAACTCATTTTGTTTAGATATTATATTTATATCATGACTTAACTTTGTTAATATATTCTTAGCTATATAAAGTCCTATACCTGTAGATTTAGTCCTTTTTCTTCCATTTACACCTGTAAAACCTTTGTCAAATACTCTATCAATATCTTGTGGTGCTATTCCTATTCCATAGTCCTTTATATGCAGTTCCAATCCTTTTTTATTTTCAATTGTATAAATTTCTATTTTCCCATAACTCTCACTATATTTAATAGCATTATCAATTATTAATTCTATTATATGAGTAATCCATTTTTTATCAGTTAGTATAACTTTATTTAAGTCTAAAACATTTAACTCTATTTTATTATATATAAATTGGTATTTATTTTTCTTAATTACCTCTTTAACTATATTTTCTAAATTAACTTCATTTATAAAAAAATCTGAATTATAATTTCCTGCTCTACTTGAATACATAGCTTGTTCTACTAATTTATCTATTCTAGTAACTTCAGCTTTTATTTGTTTAGATAAATCTTTTCCATATTCTATTTCACTTACTCTCTTTCCAATTATCTCAAGAACTGATATTGGTATTTTCACTTCATGTATCCAATTAGTCATATAATCATTTATTTCTTCTAATTCTTTTTTTAAAGATTTTACTTCATCTTCATTTTTATCTATTATATTCTTAACTCTTTTATATTCATAGCTTTCTTTCAGTTCATAATTTTCTATATTAAAATCACTTACTGCATTAATAAAATTATTAACTCTTTTTTTATAATTTAAATAATCTAAATATAAAAATATAATAGATGTTAATGAAACTAGTAAATTCATATATATTAAGCTATCAGTGCTTTTAGATAAATTAGGATCTAAAATTATAATTAAATTTACTATTATCATTATTAAGATTATTAATATAAAAATTACCTTTGTATTTTTCAAATAATTTATAAATCTCATTTTATAATATATCCATGTCCTTTTTTAGTAAGTATAAATTCTTCTAAGCCTATACTTTCTAATTTTTTTCTAAGTCTATTTATATTAACTGTTAAAGTGTTTTCACTTATAAATTCTTCACTATCCCAAAGATTTTCTATTATTTCTTCCCTACTAACTATTTTTTCCTGATTTTCCATAAGTATCTTCATAATTTTCAACTCATTTTTAGTTAAATCTGTATTTTTATTTTTATAATAAATTTTACCTTCAACAATATTTAATATTACATCCTTAAATTTTATTATTTCATTTTTTATATCACTGTTATAAGAATATGTTCTTCTAAGTATTGCTTGTATTTTTGCAACTAAAATCTGGGGTGAAAATGGCTTTGTTATATAGTCATCTCCTCCCATATTTATTGACATTATAATATCCATATCGTTATCTCTTGATGATATAAATATTATTGGAACTTTTAAAAAGTTTCTTATTTGTAAGCACCAATAAAATCCATCATAACAAGGTAAGTTTATATCCATTAATACAAGCTTTGGATTTTTTTCTAAAACTTCATCAGTTATATTTTCAAAATTTCTAACTTCACATACACTATATCCCCATTTACTTAAGGTTAAACTGATTTCTCTACTTAGAGCATTATCATCTTCTACTATAAAAATATCTGTCATAAATTTACCTCTTTACTTTAATAAATCGAGTATATCCTCATCTGATAAACTCTTTAATACACTTCCATCAGATAAATTTCCATCTATCATATCATCAATTAATTCCTTTTTCTTTTCTTGAAGTTCAACTATTTTTTCTTCTATAGTTCCTTTGGCTATAAGCTTTATAACTTCAACAACGTCTTTTTGACCAAATCTATGAGCTCTATCACTTGCTTGATTTTCAACTGATGGATTCCACCAAGGATCAAAATGAATAACTGTATTTGCAGAAGTTAAATTAAGACCAGTTCCTCCTGCTTTTAGAGAAATTAAAAATACCTTTTTATCATTTCCTTCATTAAATTCATTTACAAGTTTTATTCTATCTATCGCCTTAGTTTGTCCATCTAAATAACTATAGCTTATATTATTTTGAGATAATTTCTTTCCTATATTTTTAAGTACACTTGTAAATTGTGAGAATACTAATATCTTATTATTTTCTTCTGTATATTCTTTTATAATTTCAAAACATGCATCAGTTTTGGCACTTTTACCTTTATAATCTTGTATTATTACACTTGGGTCTAAACAAAGTTGTCTTAATTTTGTTAAATAAGAAAATACGGTTATTTTATCTTTTATATTCTTCTTTTCTTTAAGTTTTTTTTGTATATCTTCTACATATACTCCATATACTTTTCTTTGTTCTTTACCCATTTCAACTAAAAATTGTCTTTCTATTTTATCTGGAAGTTCTTTTATAACTTGTTTTTTAGTTCTTCTTAGTATAAATGGCCTTATCATTCTTTTTAGATTTTCTATATGACCTTCATCTCTTATAAAAACTGCATTAAATTTAGTTAAATTATATAAATATCCAGGCATTATAAAATCAAAGATAGACCATAACTCCATTAAATTATTTTCTATTGGAGTTCCTGTAAGGGCAAATCTATTATTAGCTTTTATAGATTTTACTGCATCCGTACTCATAGCTGTTGGATTTTTTATATTTTGAGCTTCATCTATAATACAATAGTCAAAGTTTATATTTTCATATTTATCTAAATCATTTCTAAGGGAACCATAAGTAGTTAATATTACATCATAATCATTAATACTCTCTACTACTTTTTCTCGTTCTTTTTTTATACCATGAGCTATTCCTACTTTCATACTTGGTGCAAATTTTTCAAATTCACTTTTCCAGTTATGTATAAGTGAAGTAGGAGTTACTACTAAGCTCTTTTTATTTTCTTTAGATAATAAGAATGCTATTGTTTGTATAGTTTTTCCTAATCCCATTTCATCTGCTAAAATACCACCAAAACCACAATAATCTAAAGTTTCAAACCAACTTAAGGCATCAATCTGATAATCTCTAAGGTTTGCATTTAAATTACTTGGAACTTCTACAGATAAATTTTTAAGATTTTTAAACTTATCTACTAATTCTTTAGTTTTTTCTATACCATCTATATGAGGAAGCTTTTTTTCAGTAAGTAAATCATTTATAAATAAAGATTTACTTGTGTGAATTTTCATATTTTTATAGTTATCAGTAAATCCTAAACTTTCCATAAGCTTAAACATTTCTTTAGTTTCGGCTTCTTCTAAGTTTACAAAATTTCCATTTCCTAATTTGTAAAATCTTTTATTAATTTTAAATGCGTCTATTATTTTTTTATATTCGCTTTCATCTACACCTTCAATTTCAAAATTAAATTCTAAATAATGATTTACTTCTTCTCCAAGTCCTACTTTAATATTAGCTGAATTATATATTTTTCTTTCTTTTAGTTTTTCAGAATAGTATACTTCACCTATATTTTTTAATCTATTTATTTCCTTACTTAAAAAGTCATATAATTGTGCATCATTTCCTTTAAATACATATTTATTTTTATAATTTTCAAAGTAATTACTATATAATCTATATATAGCTTCTTGTTCTTTTACAGTATCTCTTATTACAAATTTACCTTCAGATTCGCCTTCATATTCAAACTTAAGGTCACAAGTTATTTTACTATCTTCTAAGTCAAAGTAAAATTTAACTTCTAACTCTCCGGAAGTGTTTTTTTCTATCTTCTCATCGATTTTTACATTACTGCATATTTTTTTAAGTTTTGGAATAACATTACTTAGTACCTCATTAACTTCACTTTTAGTAAATGATATTTCCTTAAACTCATCTAGTACACTATATAATTTATTGTAATATATACCATTTTCAGAATTAAGTAAGTATATATCACCTTTATAAAAAACTACATCTCCTTTTTGAGATATAGGAATTGGAAGTGGCCCTTCATTTTTAAGTAATATATTATCATCATCCATTTCTAAATCTATATTTATAGGTAATTCTCCTCTTATTACTCTTGGAGTATAATACATATTTCTAAATTTAAAATCAAATTCTCTATGTTCTAAAGCTTCTATTAATCTTCTAACTTTTGGTCCTGATAATGTCATATATCTAAGCTCTCTTTGTGGTGCAATATATGAAAGGCCTAAACCATATTCTTCTATCATATCAACTACTTTTTCATCTTCTTCTGAAAAATAATTGTCTATAGGATTATAAGCAAAATCAACTCCATACACTAGACTGTTAGAATTAGCTCTTGCAAAAGCAAACTCTCTTAAGTTTTTAAGTACATACATTTTATCAATACCTATTTTAAAGTCTGCACAAATAGTATTTGGTCCTACCATTTCTAGTTTAATATCTAAATTAACTTCCTCTTTAGAATTGCTTTTAAAGTAATTTAACAATTCTTTATTTATAAAATTTTTATTTCTATGAACCTTGCTTTTATTTTTTACTGTAAAAGTTGTCTGCTTTAAACTGCTTATTACATCTGATTTTAATAAGTTTACTACATACATAGTCATTGCTACTATGTGCTTGCATATAGCTAAATTAGTAGATGTACTTCTACTCATACAATCTTGGCAATTACAACTACCTGATGCGACTCTTTTGTTCTTTAAATCGATTACTATTGAGCTATTATAAACTCTATTTTGAAATTCTGAAGCTACTCTACCTTCAATAGTCAAAACTTTATCTTCATTTGTATATTTTACTTCTTCTACATATCCATCTTTATAGTATTCCGTACCTCTACTTAATCTAGTTTTATCCGTGTTATCAATTAGTATGTCATTTACTATTTTAAAGTCCATAATCTCACCTGTTTTCTTTTATTCTATTTATAACTTTATAAAACAAGTTAGAAGCTGTCTTTTATTTTAAGACAGCTTCTACGTTCATAATTTATATTTATTATATAAGCACCTGTGTTATATAATTTTAACCCGCTCTAATTTTTTTATTATAAGTTAGTTTATAGTTTTATAAATTAACTTATATTTTCTATAAGTAGTCTATTTATATTATATCAAATTTTTATCATCTTTTTTGCTCATTAATTTAAATTCTTTTAATGTACTCATACCCATAGGTAGAGCTATTATAAATGTTAATAAGTCAGCTATTAACTGGCTAATCTGAATACCTGTAACTCCAAATATCCTAGGTAGTATTATTATCATAGGTATAAAGCATAATCCTTGTCTTGCCATAGCTAATATACTTGCCTTTACATACTTTCCTATATTTTGAAGTAACATATTACATAGTATTATCCATCCTAAGAATGGAAATGCAATACAATGCATACGAAGTGCTGTAACACCTATTTCGATTAAACTAGAATCATCTTTAGTAAATAATGATACTATACTTGGTGCAAATATAATACCAAGTACACCTAATATGCTTAAAACTATTGTAGATACTTTTACACAAAACCAAAAAGCATTTTCTACACGTTTATAATTTTTAGCTCCATAGTTAAATCCACAAACAGGCTGAAACCCTTGACCAAATCCAATTAAAGCAGAGCTTGCAAATGTTGTAATACGCATAACTACAGACATTGCAGCTACTGCTCCATCACCATATAATCCTGCTCTAATATTAAGAAATATAGTAGCAAAACTTGTTATTCCTTGTCTACATAATGATGGTACTCCTCCATGTAATATTTCTTTATATTTATTTAAGTTTGGCTCAAAATTTTTAAATCTTATTGGTATAGTTCCTCCATAATCACAAAGCTTAATTAGTAAACTAAAGCTAATAATTTGACTGATTACAGTAGCTAAAGCCGCACCTTTAATTCCCATATTAAGCTTAAATATAAGAATAGGGTCTAATATAACATTCAAAACTGCACCTGTTGCTATACCAATCATAGCATAAGATGCATTTCCTTGTAATCTAAGCTGATTATTTAATACAAATGAAGAAATCATAAATGGAGCACCAATTAAAATTATGCCCATATAATTTTTTGCATAAGGTAATATAGAGTCTGTTGCTCCTAATACTTTAGCAAGAGGGTCTAAAAACATTATGCCTATTATAGTTATTATAACGCCAATAAAAAATGCTGAGAAAAATCCTGTCGATGCCATTTTTATCGCAGCTTCATTTTCCTTAGCACCTAATTTTCTTGAAATATAATTTCCCGAACCATGACCAAAACAAAATCCTATTGCTTGAAACATTGACATTAATGAAAATATAACTCCTACAGCTGCTGTTGCACTACTATTTATAAGGCTTACAAAAAAAGTATCTGCAATATTATAAAATGATGTAATTAACATAGTTATTATCGTAGGAATTGCCATTTTTATAACTAATTTTTCAACGGGTTCTTCTACCATTTTTTTATATTTTATTTTCTGTAATTCCTGTGCATTCAAATATACTCCCCCTTATATTAATAATACTTCTTATATGCTCTACTTTACATTATACCATTATTTTGCTTTAACTTTTATAAAGTACTCATTATAAACTAGATATTTTAAATATATTCTATTAATATATATCTATTTTACTCTTAATAAATATTGCATCTAACACTAAATTAACTTGATATGATTGACTAACTCCAGTTTTACACCAAACTGCAAAATATTCACAATTATTAAATCCTAAATTAAACCTACGCTCTCCAATTCTACTTCTAGCTCTTTTTACTGTTTCATCAGGAGAATAAATTTTATATTTTATCTTATTTTTTAATTTTAATAACATATACATTGCATATGCACTTTCTTTATAACCTCTATTTAAACCATTAGCTCTTATTCTTTTCACTGATTTAGAACTATCTTCTGAAAATTTGTATACATAATATCTATTTGAATTTCCCAAAAATTTATCCATAGAAGTTTCATCTATGTGCATTTTTCTCAAAAAAAAATCTTCATCTTTACCAGCATAATGGATGACATGATTTTCATCTACATATATACCAAAATGATTATAAATACCATGATTTACACATATTACATCTCCATATTCTGGCTTCATCTATATCCCTCCCTGCATTAGTAGTTATATAGATATTTTATGAATTTAAGTCCTATCTTGTTAATTAGTATATAAAATTACTTTTTATTATAAGAAATTTATTTTAGTTAAACAAAATAAATTCCAAGCCATTTTAAGATTATTTTAATCTATATGACTTGGAATTTATTTTATTAACTACACTAGTTTTAAAAACTACCTATTATATAAATTTATAATAAATATACTCCTGCTTCTTTGCACTCTTTAATCATTTTCTCTGGCCAAATTCCAACTTGAACCTCACCTATGTGTGCCTTGTTTAAAAAATACATACATATTCTAGACTGACCAATTCCTCCACCTATAGTATAAGGTAACTCTCCGTTTAATAAGGCTTTATGGAATTCTAATTCTTTTCTATCCTCACATCCAGATACTTCTAATTGTCTTTCTAAGCTTTCTTCATCTACTCTTATCCCCATAGAAGAAAGTTCTATAGCATTATCTAATACTGGGTTATAGAATAATATATCTCCGTTTAATTCCCAGTCATCATAGTCTGGACTTCTTCCATCATGTTTTTGACCGTTACTTAAAACTTTGCCTATTTGCATTAAAAATACTGCTTTCTTTTCTCTAACTATTGCATCTTCTCTTTCTTTAGGTGTTAAATTTGGATACATATCCAATAATTCTTGTGATGTTATAAAAGTTATCTCCTCTGGTAAATCACATCTTACTTCTGGATATATAGCATGTACATGCTCTTCAGTTTCTTTAAATACTTGATATATATCTTTTACAACCTTCTTTAGTGTTTCTATACTTCTATCTTCCTTATTTATTATAAGTTCCCAATCCCATTGATCTACATATAAAGAGTGTAGATTATCTAATTCTTCATCTTTTCTTATAGCATTCATATCAGTATATAGACCTTTTCCTACTGAAAAACCATACTTTTTAAGAGCCATTCTTTTCCACTTAGCTAGTGAATGTACTATTTCCGCATTTTTATTTAAATGAGGCACTGTAAAGCTTACTGGTTTTTCTATTCCGTTTAGGTTATCATTTACTCCTGTTTCTGGTAAAACAAATAACGGTGATGAAACCCTTGTTAATTTTAACATTTCCCCTAATCTGTTTTCAAAAAAGTCCTTTAAATCTTTTATTGCTTGCTGAGTTTCTATTACTCCTAAGCTAGTTTCATATTTTTGGGGTACTATTAAACACATACTACAACACTCCTTTTTGTTATTAATTCTTGATATTAAAAAAGCCCTTCATCCCTATATAAAAGGGACGAAAGGCTGTCTTCCGCGGTACCACCCAATTTAACTTTAATAAAAGTTCAACTCTATTAGCGTACAATTCATACACTACCAATATGATAACGGTTTGGCTCCGACTAAGTCTACTCTCTTAATTAAAGATTTCGGTTAGTAGCTCTGGGATGTTCTTCGTTATAAATCTTGTACTGGACTCTCACCATAACCAGCTCGCTTTGACTTAATTTTATAATTACTCTTCCCTTCAATGCGTTTTTGAATTTTCTGTATTTTCTTATTACTAATAGTAATTCATACTTCACTTTATGTCAATAAATAGTTTTTTTATTTTTTATTATTAAAATTCTATATATTAAAACTTTTTTAACACAGTATAAGATTTACATTCATTTATTTATGTAGTATAACGGTTTCTACTTAATTTTATAAGAAATTACTATATTTTACAAAATAATAAATTTAAACTATAAACTTTTATTTATACTAATATAATTATATAGCAATTTAAGAAATTAAGTACTACAATTTATTTTAAAGAAAACAAATCCTAAGTCTGAAAGGAGTAAAGTAAATTGTACATTATGGCATTAATACATAAATTATGTGAGACTCATAACTTATCAGAAGATGAATTAATTTATTTAATTGATAGTATTAGCTCAGAAGATAAAGAATATTTATTTAAAAAAGCAAGTCAAGTAAGAGATCACTATTATGGAAACAAAATTTTTTTAAGAGGACTTATAGAATTTACTAATTACTGTAAAAATGACTGTTATTACTGCGGTATACGTTGTTCTAATAAGAATATAGATAGATATAGACTTTCTTTAGATGATATACTAGAATGCTGTAAAATTGGATATAAACTTGGATTCAAAACCTTCGTACTTCAAGGTGGAGAAGATCCTTTTTTTACAGATGATAAGTTGATTAATATTATAAAACTGATAAAGGAAAATTATAATGATTGTGCCATAACTTTATCTTTGGGAGAAAGAAGTTATGATTCTTACAAAAAATTATTTGATGCAGGAGCTGATAGATATTTACTTAGACATGAGACAGCCTGTGAAAAACACTATTCTAAATTACATCCAGAAAATTTAAACTTATATGATAGAAAAAAATGCCTTTTAAATTTAAAAGAAATTGGATTTCAAGTTGGGGCAGGATTCATGGTAGAATCTCCATTCCAAACAACTGAAAATTTAGCAAAAGATTTAAGATATCTAAAAGAATTAGATCCTCATATGGTTGGTATAGGTCCATTTATCCCTCATCATGACACTCCATTTAAAAATGAAAAAGCTGGTAGTTTAGATAAGACGCTATTAATGCTCGCAATAACAAGGCTATTATTACCAAAAGTTTTATTACCAGCTACAACAGCACTTGGTACAATAAGCAATATAGGTAGAGAGTTGGGTTTAAAAGCTGGTGCAAACGTTATAATGCCTAATTTGTCTCCCAAAAAACTTCGTAAAAAATACTCTCTTTATAATAATAAGGTTGGTACAGGAGATGAGGCAGCAGAATCTAAAAGACTAATAGAAGAAAAAATCAACAATGCAGGATTTATATTAGATGATAGTAGAGGAGATAATATTTCCCAGGAAAGAAGTGGAACTATTCTGAATACATTATAAAAATATATTTTTTACCATCAATAAAAGATAGTATTTAATAATTAAGATAGTTAGGATATATATAATATATATATATATCCTAACTATCTTTTATTTATACTACTTAATTACACTTACTATACCCACACTGTAAACAAATCGCACATCCTCCTGTAGGAATAACTGTTTTATTTCCACATTCCGGACAAATAAATTCTTCAACACCATCTTCTAATGTAACTATTCCTTCATCATGCTTATCTTCTTTTTTTGCCTTTTTATCAGCCTTATCATTTAATAAAATTCCACTTCTTTTGCAACCATCTCTATAAATAGTAATACCTTTAAGTTTATTTTTCCATGCTAACATATATATATTATACACATCTTCAACAGTAGCTTCATAAGGCAGGTTAATTGTAGATGATATTGATGCATCAATATACTTTTGCCATGCTGCCTGCATCTTTATTCTTTCATCAGGTTTTAATGTCATAGCAGTTTCAAAAATATTAGGTAAATCATTATCGTCTAAAATATCGTTTATATCCATATATTCTTTAACAATAGGTGTATATACCTTATAAAATACATCTTCATCATGTAAGCTTTCAGTTTTTCTTATATATGAAGTATTAAACATCGGCTCTATTCCTCCACTTATTCCTAACATTGTAGATATAGAACCCGTTGGTGGTATTGTCAATATTTGTGAATTTCTTAATCCATATTTTTTTATTAACTCTTTAACATCATCATCTATATTATTAATAAAGAAATCAGATTTAAATATAGCTTCTTTATTATATTTTTCATAGCTTCCTAATTCTTTTGCTAATAATGCAGATTGCTTAATAGCACTATTTAACATTATTTTAGCTAATTCTTCACATAATTTAATAGATTCTTCTGATCCATATCTTATATTTAGTTTTATAAGCATATCAGCTATACCCATAACGCCTAAACCAATTTGTCTATATTCTCTAACACTTTCTTTTTGTTCATCTAATGGATGTAAGTTTAGTCCTTCATCCAATACTTCATTAAGTCCAATTATACAATCAGATACAGTATCTTTAAATTTTTCTTTATCAAAAATTGCATTTTCTGTGAATGGTTCTACTACAAATTCAGATAAATTTATAGAACCTAATAAGCAACTTCCTCCAGGTGGTAGTGGCTCTTCTGCACAAGGATTAACTCCAGCATATTTAAACTTTTCATCTTCACTTAATAAATGATATCTTTCAATGTTGTCCCAAAAAAGTATTCCAGGTTCTGCAAAGTCCCAATTATTAGTTATAAGCTTCATAAATAACTTATAAGCATCCACTTCTTTTTCTATTACTTCTTTAGTTTCTTCTACTACAAACTTACATTTATATTTTTCCTTCTTCTCTACAGCTTCCATAAACTTATCATTTATTCTAACAGATATATTAGCTTTAGTTACTTTTTCTAAATCTGTTTTTACATCTATAAAAGATTCTATATCTGGATGATTTATATCCATAGATATCATTAAAGCTCCTCTTCTTCCTCTTTGACCAATTAATCCAGTTGTCATTGAGTATAAATCCATAAAGCTAACTGCTCCTGTAGTTGTTTTTGCAGAATTGTGAACTAATGCTCCACTTGGTCTTAATTTAGATATATCAAATCCAACTCCACCACCATAACTAAATGTTCTTGCTAGCTTTTTAGCTGTATCAAATATTGATTCTAAGTTATCCTCTGGTGGACTTAAAACATAACAATTTGAGTAAGTTACTTTAATTCCATCCTTAGGTAAACCTCTATTTGCTAGAATTCTTCCTGCAAATAGAAATTTTCTTTCTCTTATTAACTTAGCTATCTTTCTGTTATTTCCTGAAACTCTATCTATCCACTCATCAAAAGATTCATTATTATATTGATATTTGTTAGTCCAAATTGATTTTTGTAATTCATCCATATGCCATTTTGATTTTCTTATATCAGCTCTTTTATCTCTATATAATATATACTTTTTTGCAACATCTTTTCTATTAGATTCCATTAATAAAAGCTCTACATTATCTTGTATATCTTCTACGCTTATTTCTTCTTCCCTTGAATTTACTATTTCTTCTATTTTATCAGCAACCATTTTGGGTAATTCTTTATCTTCTCCTTCTTTGCTATTTATAGTTGACTTATAAATAGCATTCATTACTTTTACTTTATTGAATGGTTCAGTTGTACCATCTCTTTTTATGATTTTCTTCATAACTTTGTAACTCCCATTCTTAATATATTTTAGCTATTTTTATATTAACTTGTATACTTTATCTTGTGTATTAATATATTTTTTAAATAAAAACATACTATATATAGTATGACAATACTATATCTTCTTTATTTATATAAATATATTTTTAATATAACTTATTCACAAAGTTTTATAAAATTGATTGATATATTATTAAAAATATACTAAACTAAATAAGTTGAATATACTAATTAATTTCAATTGATTTTAATATTCATTAATATACTTATGGGAGGACTATACATAAATGTGGTTAATATTCGCATTTGGTTCAGCTTTATTTGCTGGTGTTACTGCTATTCTTGCAAAGATAGGAATAAAGAATACTGATTCAAATTTAGCAACTGCAATTAGAACTATTATTATTTTAATTTTTTCATGGTTAATGGTATTTGTCGTAGGATCTTTTGATACAATACCTAATATTAGCTATAAAACTCTATTATTCTTAATATTCTCTGGTCTTGCAACAGGAGGCTCTTGGTTATGTTATTTTAAAGCCCTTCAACTAGGAAATGTTAATAAGGTTACACCTATTGATAAGTCAAGTACAGTGTTAACTATGATTTTAGCATTTATAATTCTTGGTGAATCTCTTTCTTTTACTAAAATTATTGGTATGATATGTATTGCTATTGGTACTTATATGATGATTACTAAAAAGGAAATAGATATTGATGATAATACTAAAACTAATAATAAATGGATGTTTTATGCTATTCTTTCAGCTGTTTTTGCTAGTTTAACATCAATACTAGGTAAAATAGGTATTATTGGAATTGAGTCTAATCTAGGAACTGCTATTAGAACTATTGTAGTTTTAATAATGGCATGGATTGTTGTGTTTATAACTAAAAAGCAAGGGGAAATAAAAAATATAGATAAAAAAAGTTGGATATTTATTTGCTTATCAGGTATAACAACTGGTATGTCTTGGCTGTGCTACTATAAAGCATTACAAGATGGAGAAGCAAGTATAGTTGTTCCAATAGATAAATTAAGTATTTTAATTACTGTAGCTTTTTCTTATATATTCTTAAAAGAAAAGCTGACAAAAAAATCTTTTATAGGACTGATAATTATAACACTTGGAACACTTACACTTTTAATATAAAAAGCTTAAGGCATGAATACCTTAAGCTTTTTATTTTTAAATTGCTATTTTTATATCTGATATTTTTCTTAATTCTTTTAAAATAATAACTATACTGCTTAATGTTATTTTAGTTCTTAAATCTTTTATTTCTCTTATATTTGCTTTTATTTCTTCTATTGTATTTTCGATTGGTTCATTTTTATACTCAATTAATTGATTTATTTCATCTAAAATATACTTTACATATTTTGGATTAACTTTTTCTCTTATAATCCAAATATATAGCTCATATATATTTGTAACTAAAAATCTTTCTTCTTTTATTAATTTATCATAAGAATTAATACCTAGTATTTGATTATTAACTTTTAACTTTTCTTCTACTAAAGATGTAATTATAAGTAAGTTCTTTATACCATGAGGTTGCTTAATACCTCCTGCAACATTTTTAATTTCTCTAAGCATATCTGATACCGCACCTTTATATATTGCTTGTAACTCATCATTTGAATCCTTTAGTTTATATGGAAATATCACTTTATTAGCTATTATCGCAATTAATGCACCTAATGCAACAAATATTAATCTATTTAGTGTTAATGATCCTATATCTCCTAAAATTGCTGCAGAACCAATTGCAGATACAGTTACACATATTGTACTATGCTTATATTCTTTCAAATATCCACTTATATAGCCAGTTAACATTAATATTAAACTTCTTGATGTAGTATCTTTAAATATATTAAATAATATAAATACAATTATACTTCCTATTATTGTAGATAATATTCTATCTTTTATTTTGCCTTTAGATATCTCATATATTGGATTAATAATAGATAACATTGTAAACATTATCCATCGACCTTCTGATAAATTAAATAAATCTGTTATAAATGCTCCAAATGTAATTGTTATTGCTACACGCATTGCATAACAGAATTTAAGAGATTTATGATTTTTAGACATGTATTTAATTTTTCCGTTATTTTTAATGTCTCCTATTGATTTAACTAAGTTATAGTTTTCCTTTTTTAAATTCTTTAATTCTTGTAATGTATCTTTTAAAAGTATAGTACTATCTAAAAGTTGTAGTGTAAGTAAGTCACTTATATTTCTTTTTTCACATTCACTTAAGAATTCATATATATCTTTTTCTAAATCAGTTTTAATATCTTTGCCTTCTAAAACATCTTTTGTGTCTAAGATTAGTTGTTCTAAGTTATTAATTATATACAATACATCATCTGATTTATCAATTACTTTAAGCATTGTATATATACTTTCTAACGCCACAGATAAATTAAGTTTTATTCTACCTTCTTCTGTTAGATAAAATTCAACTTCTCTTTTATCATAAACCATCTTTCTAAATGCATTTATATTAGACTCTATATCTATATCTGTATTTTCTTTAGATTGGCCTTTCATACTTTCAATCTTTGATGTTATTGCATTACAAACACTTATTAATATTTTATTTCCACTTTTAGACATCTTATTTTTATTAGCTATTATTTGAGCTAACATTATAAATAATGCTCCAAATATAAGAGCTAATAATCTTTTGGGTATTTGATCTATGTTTACTGGAGCTGATAATAAAAATAAATATTGTAGAGTAAATGGAAAATACATTGGTGTTTCTAGATTATAGCAAAGTGTATAACTCACTGTAAATAAAGCTATAAAATTAATCACAATACCTAACCATATATTTGATAATGCAATCATTGCACATATACCTATAAATAAATTAAGTAAAATTAATCTAATAGAATTCCTTATAGGTGATATGGTTAAATCTTTACTTAAAAACATTAGTGTAGCAGTTATTGTAGTTATTCCTATTAGTGTATTTTCATCTCCAAATATACTTTTAAATCCAACTACAAAGGCTACTACAAATATAAATACTAAACTTTTTGATATAATTAGTTTTTTATTCATACTCAGTCCCCTTTATCTTTTTATTTTGTCAATTTTAATTTTATAATTAGTTTTTTACTTTTTAATAGATATTTTTATTTTTAGATATATTATTAGTTAAAAATGTTATTATTATTGATTAAAATTTAATATTAAATAGCATATTTTAAATTCCTCTATTTGTCAATAACGGTATTTTTAAATATTTTAGTTACAAATTTGTAACCAAAAATCCTCTATATAAATTATCAATATTATATTGATAATCATATAGAGGATTTTTATTTATACACAGTTACTATATCTTTACCTTTATTTATTTTGCCAATAAACACTTACTTAATTCATAAATTTATAAATTTTAATATATACTATCATTATAACTTAATGCTTTACTTTGGCTATTGCACATTTTTATTTTATTTACAACTACATCATACATTGCTTTTTTAGCTGGTACTAGATATTGTCTTGGATCTGTTGCATCTGGATGCTCTTTAAAATACTCTTTTATAGCATTAGAAAAAGGAATTTTAAGCTCTGTAGCTATATTAACTTTACATATTCCAAGACTAGTAGCCATTTTTACGGCTTGAGTTGGAACGCCTGATGCTCCATGAAGTACTAGAGGAATATGAACTAAATTTCTTATTTTATCCAACCTTTCAAAATCTAGTTTAGGCTCTCTCTTATATAGGCCATGGGCTGTTCCTATAGCAACTGCTAATGAATCTACGTTAGTTAATTTTACAAATTCTACTGCTTCATTAGGGTCTGTAAAAAAGGAATCTCTCTCATCAACAACTAAATCATCTTCTTTCCCTCCTAATTTACCAAGTTCAGCTTCAACAGTTGCACCATATTCATGTGCAAAATCAACAACATCTTTTACTATAGATACATTTTCTTCAAATGGATACTTCGATGCATCTATCATAACTGATTTACACCCAAGTGAAATTATTCTTTTTATATCTTCTACATTTTCATGGTGATCTAAATGAAATGTAAGTGGTATGTCATTTATTTCTTTTGCTTTTTCTATGATAGCTAATAGGTACTCTTCTCCAGCATATTTTACTGTTGAAGGTGTAGCAGCTAATATAACTGGCGATTTTAAATCTCTCGCTGCATCTAATACAGTTTCAATAGTTTCCAGGTTATGTATATTAAATGCTGGTACCGCATATCCTTCTTTTTGAGCATTTAATAGCATTGACTTGCTTGATTGTAATTTATTTTTTAATTTACACATATACTCGCCCCCTACTTTTATTTAGATTATCTTTACACTTATATCTATATTCATTATTTCTAAATAAAAATCCTAAAAATTGTAATAAGGTTAAGAAAATATAATCTTAACCTTGTTTATCTTCAGAGCTATTAAGTTGTAAATATTCCTTTATCCCCTCAACTATTGCATTAGCTATTTTATCTTGATACTTATCATTAGATAAGTTAATTGATTCTAAGTAGTTAGTTAAAAATCCTGTTTCTATAAGTATAGATGGACAGCTAGCATCTCTTATGACTTGGTAATTACCAGGCTTTATGCTTCTATCATTTGCATTAGTATATTGAATCAATTTATCATGTACTACTTTTGCTAAATTATATGAGTCTTCATTTTCCTTATCCCAATAAAAAGTCTCTATACCATCTACATTTGATGACTTTGGAGCTGCATTTGCATGTATTGATATGAATAACTGTGCGTTATTATCTACTTCAAATTTATTTCTATCTTTTAAAGATATAAATTCATCAGTTGTTCTTGTAGCTAAAATCTTTATATCTTTATCTTTTTCTAATTTCTTAAGTACTTTATTTCCAATACTTAGAACTATATCTTTTTCTAATATTTTTCCATTTGAACTTTGAGTTCCTTGGTCTTTACCACCATGACCAATATCTATTACAACAACCGTTCTATCATCATTAAATAAACTAATTCCACTTTTTATAAGATAGTCTATTTTATTAAACAAAATAATAATTAATACTATTCCAATAACCCCTAAAGTTAATTTAACCCATCCTTTTAGCTTTCTTTGTGAATCCCTATTTTGTGTTTTATTACTCATTATATATTTAACTCCTTTTTATAGCTACTATAATCTATGCGAATTAATTATAGCCTAAGTTTACTATATAAATCAACTTAACATTTATATTGATATATATAAAAATATCCTATAAGGACTTTACCTTATAGGATATTTTCATATATTAAGCAGCTTCTTTAGCTTGCTCTGATCTTACTTTTTTAACTTTTAGCATAAACCATACTGCTAATAATATGGCACCTATTATACCTACTACATCTGATATTGTTCCATTTAATCTGAAACCTTCTTTAGCTTGTAGTATATAAGATATTACAACATAACTCATGAATATTGCTGGTAATGCTGCTATCCAAGGATTCTTCTTATTTATAAGTAAGAATACTGCACCTGTCCATAGGAATATTGTTGCTAGAGTTTGGTTAGACCAAGCAAAATATCTCCATATTATGTTGAAATCTATTTGAGTTAATGCTATACATACTACAAATAGTGGTATAGCTAATATAAATCTATTTTTTATACCTTCTTGCTTTATTTTAAAAGCATCTGCTATTGTAAGTCTAGCACTTCTAAATGCTGTATCTCCACTTGTTATTGGACAAGCAACAACACCAAGTACTGCAAGTATTGCACCAACTGGTCCTAATAATTCTTTTGAAACTACATTAACAACACCTGATTGTCCACCAAACTCAGTTAAAGCAGCTTGTATGCTTAAAGAATCTCCAAAGAATGCTATTGTTACAGCACACCATATTAATGCAACTATACCTTCTACAACCATTGCTCCATAGAATATTCTCTTATTTTCACTTTCTCTATTTACACATCTAGCCATCATAGGTGATTGAGTAGCATGGAATCCTGATAATGCACCACATGCTATAGTAGTAAATAAGAATGGGAATACACTATCTCCATTTGGATGTAAGTTTTGTAATGTCATTTCAGCCATTTCCATACTTCCATTGAAATGTCCTATAAACATTGCACCACATAATCCAACTGCCATTAATAATAATGCTGCTCCAAATATTGGATATATCTTACCTATTACTTTATCAACGGGTAAAACTGTCGCCACTATGTAGTATACTATTATAAGTGCAACCCATATAGTATTGTTCATTCCTGTTATATTAGATAATAATCCAGCTGGAGATGTAACAAATACTGTACCAACTAATATAAGAAGTACAACTGAGAATACTCTCATTATATTCTTCATTGTATCCCCTAAGTATATACCAACAACTTCTGAAACAGAAGTTCCATCATGTTTCATTGATATAACACCAGATAAGAAGTCATGAACTCCTCCTGCAAATAAAGTCCCAAATGTTATCCATAAGAATGCAACTGGACCAAATAAAGCCCCCATTATTGCCCCAAATATTGGACCTGTACCTGCTATATTTAAAAATTGTATTAAAAAAACTTTGTACCAAGGCATTGGCATATAGTCAACACCATCTTGTAGTCTTAATGCTGGAGTTTCTTTTGTATCATCGAATCCAACAGTTTTTGCTACAAATGTACCGTAAGTAAAGTATCCAACTATTAATATAGCTAGACAAGATAAAAATGTAATCATAATAATTCCTCCCATTTTGTAATAAAATCAAATAATTCATAAGTGCGTTTGTTAAAAAACTAACCTCTATGCTTATTATAACTACAAAAGAAAACATTTGCAATCATTTTTTATTATTTTTATCACTTTTTGTATTTTAAAGTAATTTATTGTAAAAAGTTATACATTTCATAAAGCAATCTTTTTCCCGCCTTATTTTTCGTATAATTTTATATTTATTCATTGGTATTATTGTATTTTTTCAAAACAATTTAATAATATCTAATATACTTTATAGTTAGTTGCCATTATCAACTTTGTTAAATTTAAGTCATTGAATACAGTAAAAAAACAGTATTAAATTAATTTATATATCCTAAACCAATTTAATACTGTTTAAAATTTAATACTTTTCAATTTCCTCTAATAATTCTTCTACTAATCTATCACCTTTTATCTTTCTAACTATTTCACCTTTTTTAAATAAAAGACCCTCACCTTTTCCACCAGCAATACCTATATCAGCTTCTCTAGCTTCTCCTGGACCATTAACTGCACATCCCATTATAGCAACAGTTATGTTTTTATCCATATTATTTATTTTTTCTTCAACTTCATTAACCGTACTTATTAAATCAATATTACATCTTCCACAAGTAGGGCAAGATACTACTTTTATTTTATCATTTAATAAATCTAAACTTCTTAGTATCTCTTTAGCAACTATAACTTCTTCTGTAGGATCACCTGTAAGAGATATTCTCATAGTATCTCCTATTCCTTTTAAAAGAAGAGCTCCTACACCTATAGAAGACTTTATAGTTCCTTTTTTAATACTACCAGATTCAGTTATACCTATATGTAGTGGATAATCTACTTTCTCAGATATAAGTTCATATGCATCTAATGTTTTATATATATCTGATGATTTAAGAGATATAACTATATTATGGAAATCTAAATCTTCTAGTATCTTTACATGGCCTAATGCACTCTCTACAAGTGCCTCAGCAGTTGCCGAACCATATTTTTCTAAAAGTTCTTTTTCTAAAGATCCGCCATTGACACCAATTCTTATTTTTAAGTTTCTTTCTTTACATTTTTCAACTACAGCTTTAACCTTGTCTATACTTCCAATATTCCCTGGATTTATTCTAACTCCATCAACACCTTGTTCTATAGCTTCTAGGGCAAGTCTATGATCAAAATGTATATCTGCAATTACAGGAATATTCACTCCTGATTTTATTTTTCCAATGTTCTTAGCCGCTTCCATATCTGGAACTGCAACTCTAACTATATCACAACCTACAGATTCTAATCTTTTTATTTGTTCTATAGTTGCATTAGCATCTCTTGTATCAGTAGTAGTCATAGATTGAACACTTATAGGATTGTTACCACCTATTTTTACATTACCTACGCTAACTTCTCTACTTAACCTTCTTTTGTACATGTTTTCACCTTCTACCTATATGATGACTAAAATAGCCTTAGTATATCCTTATAAGTTATAAATACCATAAATAACATTAAAGCACTTAAGCCTACTATGTTTATCATAGCTTCCTTATTAGGATCTATTTTTCTTCCACCTCTTATAGCTTCTATAAGTAACATTAATAATCTACCACCATCTAATGCAGGAAGTGGTACTAGGTTAATTATACCTAAGTTTAAGCTTATTACTGCACCTATATACATTACATTTATAATACCCACTTTAGCAGCTTCTGAAACTATATTAATAACTCCTAAAGGTCCTGTAACTGAATTACTAACACCTCCAGGAACAGTTCCTGTAACTAATTGACCTAAGAATATAACCATTTGCTTTGTCATATCCCAAGTTGTAACAAATGCATTTTTTATAGATGAAAAAATACTTCTCTCTACTTTTGTTTCTATTCCAATTACATATCTACCCTCATCATTTTTTTCTGGAGTTACAGTTATTTCTTTATCTTCTCCATTCCTATCTATAGATAGCTTAACTTCACTACCATCAGAATTATTTAAGCTTAATATTATATCTTGCCATGTATCTACCTTTTTACCATCTATAGCTTCTATAAAATCTCCACTTTTTACTCCTGCATCATATGCAGGCCCATTTTCAATAACATTTCCTAATGTTGTTGTTTGAGCTCCTATAAACATAAATATAGGTATAAATAATATTATAGTAAACACTATATTAAAAAATGGTCCAGCAAATATTATACTAGCCCTTTGAAGTATGCTTTTTTCTCCAAATGATCTTGGACTTTTTGATTCTTCATCTTCACCTTCCATACTTACAAATCCACCTAATGGAAGAAGTCTAATTGAATACTCTGTATCTTTTTTAATACTAAATAATTTAGGTCCCATACCTATTGCAAATTCATGTACTTTTACTCCATTGATTTTAGCAAAAAGAAAATGACCTAATTCATGTATAAATACAATTAAACCAAATAATAATATGGCAACTATTATTGTCATAAATTCACCATCCTACTTTATACAATTTTTTACGAATTCTCTAGCCCATTTATCTATCTCTAAGATTTCATCTAATGTAGGGTCTTCGATCGACTTATGTGCCTTTAGAGTTTCCTCTATGTAATATGGTATGTCATAAAACCCAATTTTATCCTCTAAGAATTCATTTACTAAAACTTCATTTGCAGCATTAAGTACTGCACAATATGTACCTCCCATTTTCAAGCAATCATATGCTAGCTTTAGACATGGGAAAGTTTCTAAATCTGGCTTTTCAAAAGTAAATGTTGAGAACTTTGTAAAATCTAGTCTTTCAAAATCATTTAACATTCTATCTGGATATGTAAGGGCATATTGAATTGGAAGCCTCATATCTGGACAACCCATTTGAGCTATAATTGAGCTATCATTGAATTGTACCATTGAGTGAATTATACTTTGAGGATGTACAACAACATCTATATCCTTATAATCTACATCAAATAGCCATTTAGCTTCTATCACTTCTAATCCTTTATTCATTAAAGTAGAAGAATCTATACTTATCTTTCTACCCATGCTCCAGTTTGGATGCTTTAATGCTTCATTTTTAGTTACATTTAAAAGTTCATCCTTAATTTTTCCTCTAAATGGTCCACCTGAAGCAGTTAAAATAATCTTATCTATATTTTTATATTTTTCTCCATTTAAACTTTGGAAAATAGCACTGTGTTCACTATCTACAGGTAATATTTTTACATTATGCTTTTTAGCTTCACTCATAACTAATTTTCCTGCTGTAACTAATGTCTCCTTATTTGCAAGGGCTATATCTTTACCATTTCTTATTGCGCATAAAGTTGGAACAAGTCCTATCATACCAACAATAGCCGTCAATAATACATCTATTTCATCTAATGATGAAATTCTTTCTAAACCTTCCATACCACTTAAAACTTCTATATCAATTTCTTTAGGTATCATTGTCTTTAATTTATTTGCACTATCCTCATTATAAACAGCTACAAATTTAGGCTTAAATTCTATTATTTGTTCTAATAATAAATCTACACTACTGTTTGCTGATATTGCAATTACTTGAAATTTATCTGGATTTTTTCTAACTACATCTAAAGTCTGTGTTCCTATAGAACCCGTCGACCCTAATATCGATATTTTCTTCATCTTAAATTATTCCTTTCTAACAAGATTTTAATACTATGTTATATTTATGTCCTCTTTGTATTATATCATTGTTAAATATATTATTTACATTATTCACTAAAATTTCATATTAAAGTTAAAAATAATTAAAGCTTCAGTTTACACTGAAGCTACTTAACAAAAAGATTTATCGCATTATATACAAATGGTGCAACCAATATAACACTATCAAATCTATCTAATATACCACCATGACCTGGTATTAATTTTCCATAATCTTTTATTCCTACATATCTTTTTATAGCAGATGCAAATAAATCTCCTAATTGTGCAACTATACTTCCTATACTTCCTATTATGGCCATATGAATTAAATCTAATTTGAATATATATCCAAATACTACGCAGCAAACTATACTTCCTACGATTCCACCAATTGAACCTTCAATAGTCTTTTTAGGACTTATTTTAGGTATTAATTTGTGTTTTCCAAATAAATAACCACTGAAGTATGCAAATGTATCAGTTGCAAAAGATATTATAAATATAAGCCATACATAAATTTTCCCTAATTCAAAATTATTATTAGTTAAAACTATAAAATCCATAAATATGCCTACATACATTATTCCTAAAGTTGTAATTGCTATATCTATTATGTCATGTCTCAAGCTT
Source organism: Romboutsia sp. Marseille-P6047 (assembly GCF_900604535.1). NCBI lineage: Bacteria > Bacillati > Bacillota > Clostridia > Peptostreptococcales > Peptostreptococcaceae > Romboutsia > Romboutsia sp. Marseille-P6047. Next base: position 320,089 of record NZ_UWOT01000002.1, on the reverse strand, counting down.
AACATGTAAATAATTCCAATTAAAAATAGTATAAAACCTAAAGTAAGGGTATATGATACTGGTAGCTTAAGGTAATTCTTTATACCTATATATACAGCAAAAACATATCCTAACCAGTATATTGGCTTTATATTTTTTTGATTAAAGGCCTTATAAAACTCATGTAATGCAATAGAAATTAATACTATCTCAGTAATATATAAAGGAATCCCTCCATATATTAATATTCCAAGTAGTGGGACTAAAGCTAATGCAGCAATGATTCTTGTAAGCATGTTAATTAATCTCCTTACTTAAGTCCTCCAAACCTTCTATCCCTACTTTGATAAACATATATTGCCTTTTGTAATTCGTGCCTATTAAAGTCAGGCCAGTGTATGTCAGTGAAGTAAAATTCAGAATAAGCTAATTCCCATAATAAGAAATTACTTAATCTTTGCTCTCCACTAGTTCTGATAAGTAAATCTGGGTCCGGAGTAGACTTTGTACTTAAATAGTTTTTTATAGTATCTTCATTTATACTATCTATATTTATTTTATCAGATTTACAATCTTTTACTATATCTAAAACTGCATTTGTTATATCATTTCTACTTCCATAGTTTAATGCTAAATTTAAAGTTACTCCAGTATTATCTTTTGTTAACTCTTTAGCATTATCTAGTTCTCTAATACATACTTCAGGTAATTTACTTATATCACCTACAGTTGCAATTTTAACATTATTTTTATGTAGTTCTTTTATTTCACTTTTTAGGTAAAAAACTAACAAGTTCATAAGAGTGTCTACTTCTAATTTAGGTCTTTTCCAGTTTTCTGTTGAGAAGGCATATAGTGTTAAATACTTTATTCCAAGTTTTGAACATTCTTTTACAACTTCTCTTATAGTCTCTACTCCTGCTTTATGTCCAGCTGTCCTTGGAAGAAATCTTTTTTTAGCCCATCGTCCATTACCATCCATAATTATAGCTATATGAGTAGGTACATTTTCTAAGTCGATATCATAAATTAATTCACTATTCATATATAACTCCAATATTATTCTGACTCCTTATTTTAAGGAGTCAGAAAAGTATGTGACTATTAATTCTACACCATCTTCTAATTCAGTTATTTTTATAACCTTAGGAATAATAAGTTTATCCTTATCTTTATTTCCTTGAATACTTTTTATAGTATAATTAATATTTTCTCTTTCAAAAAACTTTTTTACATCATCTAAATGAAGGCCTAAAAGTTCGTAATATTTATTCACTTTATTAAACAGCCATTATATCTGCTTCTTTAGCAGCTAATAATGTATCTATATCTTTAACATATTTATCAGTAGTTTTTTGAACGTCTTCTTGAGCTTTCTTTAATTCGTCAGCTGTTATTTCGCCTTCTTTTTCCATTTTCTTGAATTTATCGTTAGCATCTCTTCTTTCGTTTCTAAGTCTAACTTTGAATTCTTCAGCTACTTTATGAGCTTTCTTAGCTAATTCTCTTCTTCTTTCTTCTGTTAATGCTGGTACATTTATTCTTATAACTTCACCATCACTAGTTGGGTTAAGTCCTAAGTCAGAGTTTCTTATAGCTTTTTCTATTTCACTCATAGCAGACTTATCCCAAGGGCTTATCATTAAAGTTCTTGGTTCTGGAACAGATATAGCTCCTATTTGATTTATTGGTGTTGGAGTTCCATAGTAGTCAACTCTTATTTTATCTAACATTTGAGGGTTTGCTTTTCCAGCTCTTATAGTTGTAAATTCAAACTTAAGTGCTTCTATTGTTTTGTCCATTTTTGTTTTTAACTCAGCGTGTACTGCTTTCATATTAATTGCCTCCTTAAAGTATTATCTATTATTTTACTATTGTACCTATTTTCTCGCCCATTACTGCCTTTAATATATTCTCTGTTGAAAGCTCAAATACCTTTATAGGTATTTCATTGTCCATACATAAAGATGTTGCTGTTGAATCCATTACTTTTAATCCTTTTTGAAGAACATCTATATAGCTTAATTCATCAAATTTCTTAGCATCTGAATGTACTTTTGGATCTTTGTCATATACAGCATCTACATTTTTAGCTAATAATATAACTTCAGCTTCCATTTCTGCTGCACGAAGTGCTGCTGTTGTATCAGTTGAGAAATATGGATTTCCTGTTCCTGCACCAAATATAACAACTCTATCTTTTTCTAAGTGTCTCACGGCTCTTCTTCTTATATAAGGTTCTGCTATTTGTCTCATTTCTATAGCAGTTTGCACTCTTGTTTCAACACCTATGTTTTCAAGAGCATCTTGAAGCGCCATAGAGTTCATTACAGTTGCAAGCATACCTATATAGTCTGCAGTAGTTCTGTCCATTCCTTCAGAAGTTCTTCCTCTCCAGAAGTTACCACCACCTACAACTACAGCTACTTCTACATCTATTTCTCTTAACTTTTTGATTCCAGTAGCTATATCATTTACAACTTCGTTGTTAATACCAAAGCCTTTTGCCCCTGATAAAGCTTCTCCACTAAGCTTTAACAATACTCTTTTGTACATTGGTTTGTTCATCAGAAATCCTCCTCTAAATTGTTCCTATTTTATTATATGTATTTTACAAATTTTCTTACATTTCTAAAAAAGAGAACACGTAAGTGCTCTCTTTTGGTTAATTACTTAAGTTGCTTAGCAACTTCTTCTGCAAAGTTTTCTTCTTTCTTTTCTATACCTTCACCAACTTCGAATCTTACAACTCTTCCTACTTCTATTTCAGTTCCAAGTTTTTTAGCAGTTTCAGCAACTAATTGCTTAACTGTTAAGTCTCCGTTTTTAACGAAAGGTTGTTCTAAAAGACAAACTTCTTTTAATTGCTTTTCAAGTCTACCTTTTATCATTTTTTCAACTATGTTAGCTGGCTTTCCTTCGTTTAAAGCTTGTTGAGTTAATATTTCTGTTTCGTGAGCTATGTACTCAGGATCAACATCGTTTCTAGAAACATATTTTGGATTCATTGCAGCAACTTGCATAGCTATATCTCTTCCCATAGCTATTAATTCATCGTTCTTAGCAGAAGTTAAAAGTTCAACAAGAACTCCTATCTTTCCTCCACCATGTATGTAACCTGCTATTTGTCCTTCAGTAGTTACTTTTTCAAATCTTCTTAAGTCTAATTTTTCACCTATTTTAGCAACTCTATCATTTAAAACATCTTGTAATGCTTTACCTTCTTTGTGAGTTTCTGCTAATAAAGCAGCAACATCTTTAGCTTCTGAAGCTAAAGCCATTTCAGCAGCATCCTTAACGAATACTTTGAAATCTTCGTTTTTAGCAACGAAGTCTGTTTCTGAGTTTACTTCTACTACTACAGCAGCAGTATTGTCAGCGTTCATTTCTATTGCAACTAAACCTTCAGCAGCAACTCTATCTGCTTTCTTAGCAGCTTTAGATAAACCTTTTTCTCTTAATATATCAACAGCTCTTTCCATGTTTCCTTCAGCTTCTTGTAAAGCTTTTTTACAGTCCATCATTCCAGCGCCAGTGTTTTCTCTTAACTCTTTAACCATTTGTGCAGTTATAGCCATTTTAAATTCCTCCTATATATTATTAATGGTAAGGGAATGACCCTTACCATTTAGTTTTTAATTATTCTTGATCTTCAGATACTTCTTCAGCTTCGTCAGCTATTGCTTGTCTACCTTCTATTATAGCAGTAGCCATAGCTCCAGTTATTAACTTAACAGCTCTTATAGCATCGTCATTTCCTGGTATTGCGTAATCTAATTCATCTGGATCACAGTTAGTATCTACTATACCTATTACTGGGATTCCTAATCTATGAGCTTCTTGTATAGCTATATTTTCTTTTCTTGGGTCTACTACGAATATAGCTCCTGGTAATTCAGGCATATCTTTTATACCATTTAAATATTTTTCTAATTTTTCTTTTTCAGCTCTTAATTTTATAACTTCTTTCTTAGGAAGAACGTTGAATACACCTTCGTTTTCCATTCTTTCTAATTCTCTTAATTTGTTTATTCTAGTTTGTATAGTTTTGTGGTTTGTTAACATTCCACCTAACCATCTTTCGTTAACGTAGAACATTCCACATCTTTCAGCTTCTTCTTTTATAGCTTCTTGAGCTTGCTTCTTAGTTCCTACGAATAAGATTGGCTTTCCAGTTTCAGCTATTTCTTTAGTGAATCTGTAAGCTTCTTCTACTTTCTTAACTGTTTTTTGTAAATCTATTATATAGATTCCGTTTCTTTCTGTGAAGATGAATTTAGCCATTTTAGGGTTCCATCTTCTAGTTTGATGTCCGAAGTGAACACCAGCTTCTAATAATTGTTTCATTGATATTACTGACATTGCTTTACCTCCTTGGTTTTATACCTCCGGTGTGATCAACTCCCTAAAAAACCTCATTGGGCACCTTTTAAGGATCCCATCACCGTGTGTGATTAATTATATTTTATTTTTTCACCTCTAGTAGTATAACATAGGGTTTTATAAAATACAACATTTTATTATCATATATTTTTGTATTTATCCTTTGAATTATATCCAAATTTGTATTTATTTACTCAAAGAATAATATTTTAATTTTATTGATGAAAGATACATTATCTACATCATTTGCACTAACTATATTTACACTACCTAATATGTCTCCATTATTTGTGTAGTATTTTATTACACCTAGCACATCACCTTTTTTAATAGGATAAGTTATTTCTTTAAATGTAACTTGAGATTTTAAATTTTCTTCTTTGTTTATTACTGCATATACTTCATCTTCTGCTACTAAAGTTACTTCAAGGTCATTTATTTTCTTTATATATCTTTTCCCAATTAAAGTTCCTTTTTGTAGTAAAGTTTCACTTTTAAAATCATTCTTAGCATAATCTAACATTGATATTGCAGCTGAAATTCTTTTGTCTTTATGATTAGCACCAAGAACTACACCTATAACTCTTCTGTCTCTTTCATTATCTTCATTTTTATTTATTTTCATTGAAAATGCTAAACAATATCCAGCATTTCCTGTATACCCAGTTTTTATTCCATCTACTTCAGGTATTATTCTAAGTAATGCATTTGTGTTATTTTTTACAAATCCTCTTTTAGGATTTGAGTAAGTTGACATATCAGTAATTGATGTTACTTGTTTTTCATAATGATCAAACATATATTTTGCTAAAATTGATATATCTCTTGCTGTTGATATATTTTGCATTGGTTGAGCTTTTGGATCACTCAAACTATATATAGGTAGTCCATTAGGATTTACAAAGTAAGTATTTACCATGCCAAGTTCTTTTGCTCTTTTGTTCATTCTTTGAACGAATGCTTTTTCATCTTTACAAATGTGTCTTGCTATACCAATAGATGCATCATTACCAGATACTATCATAAGACCTTTCATAAGCTCAATTAAAGGAACTTCTTCTCCTTCTTTTAAGTGATAGCTTGAGCCTCTTACTTTAGCTATATTTTTATCAATTTTGACTATATCATTTGCATTTACTTCTTTATTTTCTATAGCCTCTATTGCAATTAAAAAAGTCATCATTTTACTTAAACTAGCTAAAGGTCTTTTTGCATCAGGTTCTTTTTCATATAAAACTCTGCCTGTATCTTGGTCTATTAAGATTGATGATTTTGAATACTTATCTATCTTATCTAAAGCATAAACGTTTGTAGGAGTTACAAATGTCAAGATGATTATAAGTATTAGTAATTTTTGTGCTCCCTTTTTCAAAGATCTCACCTTCTCAGATTTAATAAGTCTATCTTATTTTTTGCCTTATAAGTAAAATTTATATCAGTAATTATTTACTAACTTACCTTATCATCCTTTTTATTACCAATGATGCCCATGTAGAACCTATTGTTACACCTGCAAAAGCTTCTATACAGACTAGTATTTTTCCAAAGAATGTACTAACTGTTAAATCTCCATAACCTAATGTGGTAAATGTTACCGTGCTAAAATACCATAAATCTAAATATATATCCAACACGTCTTTTATTGAATAGTTTTTTATATTATTTAAGTCTATACCTATAAATATCCCCTTAGAGTTTTTAACCCCACAAAACATATATAAAAAAGTAAACATGCTAATTACAATTACAGTGGTTACTAATAGCCTCCGTGGTTTTTCTCCATATCCTATTGTATATTTAGATAAATTATCAAAAAATTTTTCATTTAAATATTCACTATACTTAGGATAGTCACTGCTTTTCATTATTTTACTGGCATAATTTCTTTCATTATAATAATAGTATCCTATTCTTTCATTATCACCAATTATATTAGCTTGCGTTCTAGCTATTCTATAATTTATTTTTCCATATAAAGCATGTGCTTTTGAATATTTAACATACCTTAATACTAATTTTGTACATGGACTAAAAATTATACCTTCTAATCGAGGTAAGTTTTTTACACTTGTTATTACAAATGCTTGTCCGTTAAAATGTACCTTTTCAAAGGCTTTATTGGCTATGTATTTTTTATTAAACTTAGTTTTATTAAGTTCTAAATTTTCTTGGAAAATTGAACTTTCAAAAGTTGTATACCCTCTAAAATCAGTATAATTTAAAGTAAGGTTTTTTTTAAAATTATACTTATTTAAAAATACCTTTTTCTTAAATATTGCTTCGTCAAAGTTTAGTTTTAAATAATCATATTTAATTACGTCTCTTATAATAAAATCATCTTCAAATACAAATCCTCTAAAGTCACTTATCTTTTCTTTCATTATCAAATATATAAATAATGAATTTTCCTCTCTATTTTTATTTTCTTTATGAAATATACAATATCCAGATGCATCTGCTTTTCTACAACATTTTAATCCTTGATTATGAACAGATGTCCACTTACATTCATTCACACAAAAAACCTCCAGACAACTTACTATATCAGTAATTAGTTTGGAGGTTATTAAAATATTTATTCATTGTTGTATATCCTTATATATTAGAATAGTAAATCTCTTTTTACACATAATACTGATATAGCCTATTAAAGCTCTTTAATACTTAGCATGTATTCTCAACAGCTGATCCCAGTTCATTAAAGACCTCCTTTATAAAATAGCAACTAAATGTTGCTATTTTATTTTTTACATATATAGCTATATAGCTTCATAGTAATTAAACCTAATATAAATAATACACTTAAAAACCATATAATAAAGCTTATATACGGTATTAGTAATAAAACTTTAATTATTAATATACCTAATAAAACTTGAAGTATTGGATTTTGTTTTGATAAAATTAATTGGCCTAAAATTATACCTAAAATAACTGGGCATAAGTATATTATTATTCCATATAAAATTAAGATTATTATACCAACGGGTACACATATAACGCTAATAATAAGAAGTAATGATAGTATTGGCATTATAATAAGTACAGCTAATCCTATTAATAAATATTTATAAGATTTACTTAATTTTCTATCAAATCCAAACAATGACTTATTAAGTAATACATATAAAATTAATCCAGTTATTATAGCTGCAACTAAGCTTATCAAAAAATCTACTATATTTGATTTAGTAAATATACCTTCTTCTTCATTATTAGTTGTAATTTTTTCATAGTCTATATCTGACATAGACATTTTTGAATTTAAATTTGGTTCATTAGATGATTTAACCTTAATATTACCTTTAACCACTGCATTTTCTGTAAAAGTTATATTTTCACAATCCACATTTAAATTTCCATTCACAGTACCATCTATTACTATAGTTTGTGCACTTGCATAAAAGTCATTAGTTTCACCTTTAAAACTTATATCACTTGCTGCTAAATATATTGCATTGGCATTAGTCTTATCCCCTATATTAATACTTTCACCTGCTACAGTTATATTTTTAGTTCTACCTACATCTATATTTACTGTCTGACTTGCAGTTCTTATATTTCCTTTTACTTCACTTGATTGTATATTAATGTCTCTACCTGCACTTATAATATCTCCGCCTATAATATTGCCTATACTTATACTATTTCCAAATGTATAAACATCACCATCTACATCTTTATTTACAGCTATGTTACTATCACATGAAAATAAATTTGATGATGTAGTTGTATCTTCTGCAAAAGCAACAATACTAAACATAAGAATTACAATAGTAGTAAAAATATAAATAATCCTTTTTTTCATAATAGCCCTCCATATAAATATTTGCTTTCTATAGAGATTCTATTATTATAACTTCTAAGTTATGCTATAGTTCTATTTCAAATACTTCATTTTCTTTATTTATTTTAACAACTCTATCTTTATATGAACTTGCCATATCCATTTCTTTTAACTTATCTATAATGCTATATGTTCTCCAAAAATGCATTGGAAAAGCATATTTAGTATCCGTCATATTCATAAATTCATTAAATCCTAAATAGAATTGCTCTCCTTGTCTAGAATCAAGAGGTAAAAATGCAACATCTACTTTTTTATCCTTTAATTTTTTCATTTCATGTTTGAACCTATCTCCTGCATCCTTATTTTGAGCATCAGTATTTTCCCCTTCCCAGTGCCACCAATTTAAGTCACCCGCATGATATAGAGTTTTTCCATCTAACGTAATAATAAATGCAACTCCTAAATCTGTAGACTCTAATGTTCTTATTCTTAATCTATCTACTTCTATATCTTCATTTGGACCTACAAAAACTGTGTTTTCTGATTTTCTACAGTTTATATCATTAGAAAGAATATATTTAATATTTTTATACTCTTTTTCTAAATCGAATATAATTGAATTAAAGTGATCATGATGCTGATGACTTGAAAATACGTATAATTTTTTATCTTTATCAAATTTAGGTAAATCCCCTTTAAAATAATCAAATAGTAATGTAACTTTATCTAATTCTACACTAAAGCAACTATGATGAATGTATGTTATCTTCACTTTTATTCCTCCTCTTAATTAAAAATAGATTGCCTCAATTTTTAACATTTTAATAGTTACTTTGAGACAATCTTTTCTGTTTACATATATTCTTCTGTATCCTCTGGTAATCCTTTACGTCTTAATTTGCCTTCTATAACTTCTTTTATTATAGAATAAATTATAGCAAATAAAGGTACTCCTATTACCATACCTACAATTCCAAAGAACTTACCTGCTACTAATAATGCAAATAATATCCAGAATGCAGATATTCCAATTGAATCTCCTAATATTTTAGGACCTATTATATTCCCATCTATTTGCTGTATTACTAATATTATTAATAAAAACCATACAGCCTTTATAGGTGAAACAAATAGTATTATTATAGCTGATGGTATTGCACCAAAGAATGGTCCAAAAAATGGTATTATATTAGTTATACCTATTATAACTGATATTAATGTTGAATAAGGCATTTTAAAGATATTTAACACAATAAATGTTAAAACTCCTATTATAGCTGAATCTATTATTTTTCCACTTAAAAACCTACCAAAGGTATAATTACTTCTACTTACCAATTCAAAAACTCTATTAGCTACCCTTTCTGAAGATATAGCATATACTATTTTCTTTCCTACTCCATAGAATCTTTCTTTATCTATTAATAAGTAAGATGATACTATTAATCCTAGTATTATATTCCAAATACTTGATGCTATATTAACAACCCAATTTCCTAATATAGGTAATAAATCTGTTGCAAATTGTATTATATAGTTAACAATTTCAGTTAATTTTTCATTTGCAATATCAAAGTACTTAGGCTCTAAGTTTAAATTTTTCATTATATCTTCAAGTAATACTGTAAGATTATTTAAATATGATGGTATATTATTAACTAATCCAACTATACTTTCTATTACCTGAGGTACAACGAAGTTCATAAATAAGTATATAATTAAAAAAGCAGTTATATAAGTTAAAAGTAAACAAGTACTTCTTCTAACTTTCTTACTCATACTTTTAAATCCATCAATGTTTTCTATCTTTTCTTCATAAAATTTTAATATAAAATTTAATAAGTAGGCAATTACAAATCCTATAATAAATGGTTGTAAAATACCTATAACTTCACCTATTTTACCTGTAAATACTTTAAGTTGAGAACTTATAAGATAAAATACTATACTACAGCAAACAACTATAAATGCATATACAGAAATTGTTGTGTACTTTTCATTCCAGTTAACCTTCATTTATCTTCTCCTTACTTAAATTAGACTTATATAAATCCTATAACTAACATAATCACTAATAATATTGTAGCTACACTCATAAGTAGCTTTTTATTTATGTGATTACTTGTATAAATCTCTATTTCCTCTTCCTCTTCAAACTCCTCATTAACATCTTCCAATTGGGTACTTTTATATACTATATCACTTAATTCAACTAATACTTCTTGAGCTGAATTATATTTTTCATCTCTACTTAATAATTTCTTAGTTATCCTTATAATTTCCTCTAAGTCTTCATCGTAATATAAAAGACTCCATTTCACACCTTTATCAACACTCTTTAGCATTTCTTTATCATTATAATCATTTCCAAAAGGAAGTTCTCTAAACATCATTTCAAATAAGATTATACCTAATGAAAAGAAATCACTCTCTTTATCTGTGTAATCTATGTTTAGCTGATGAGGACATAAATAACTTAATTCTTTATCTAATCGTAAGTGTACTCCTTTATTTGCCTTAGTCATACCAAAATCAAATATTTTTATATTTTGATCTTCATCAATTAATATATTATTTGGGTTAAGACTTCCATGATATAAATTATTTCTATTTGCTATTTCTAAAGATTTTATTAGCTTCATAGCTATATTAGCTATAGTAATTTTATCTAATATATTATTGTAAATAAAACTTTTTAGTGTTTGTCCCCTGAAGTGTTCACTAACTATATAATAATATACATCATATTCAGAACAATGTATATCTATATGTAATAAATTACTAATATGATCGGAGTCTATTTGATTTAAAACTGTCGCCTCATCTATCAAATCAGGAATGAATCCCTTACTTAATGTCTCTACATTATTTATAAGCTTTAAATAAACTAAATTATTATAATAGGTATCTCTAGCCTCATATAGTTTCCCCACTTCTATTTCTCCATTATAATTTAAAATATCATACCTATTTCCTACAAATTGCATTATCTTTTCCTCCAAATAAATCTTAAAACTCCATATAAATCTATTATAGCAATTTTGTTACATGTTTTACCATTTAATTTACAAAGTTTTTATTTATTTGTAAAAATAAAAAGGTTGATGACTCATTATTAATTTTATCATCAACCTTTTATATTTTTATTTTTTATATACGCTTGTTGCTATGTATTCTGTTTTTAATTGTTTACCATTAGAATCTTTAAATACTCTATATGTTTTAGCACCCATATTAAAGTTTTCTAACTTTATTTCTATATTTTTCTTATCTTGTGAATTTCCATAAATTTGACAAGTAACAGTTCCACCACTTACATAACTTTTTACATATATAGGATGGTCATATGGATTAGAGAACTTTAAATCACTTCCACTATCATTCACCATTGCATCCTTACCTCTTGGAGCATAGTTTGAAGTTATTGAGTGATTCTTAACTTGCTCTATAGTTAGTCCAGAATATAAAACTGCATTGTACAAAGTAGTAGATGTCTGACATACTCCACCACCTGGTGCATCTTTAAGATCCCCACCTATTATTACTGGAGCATTATAAAAACCATTAGCTAATGTTCTTATACCAGTTTGTTCATTATAAGAATATGTTTCACCAGGCATAAGAAGTACATCACTTATTCTTTGAGCAGAAACTCTAATGTTACCGGCTCTACCTGAGTGACTAGAACTAAATGTTGTACTATGCTCTGCTAATAATGTATCTACACTTTGAGCCATTGCTGTAGTTATATTTGGCTGTACATCGTTTACCTTTAAGCTAACTTGTCCATATTTTCTACTATTAATAGCTTCATATATAGCTTCTTTATTTGCAGCTACATCAAACTCCTTACCTATTAATGATGGAGTAACATTAAAACTACCACCTGATATGTATAACTTAGCATTTTTTACAGGTACATTAACCTTACTAGCTATACTATCTATAACTTCACTTAACTTAGCTTCATCAAAAGAACTTGTTAATGTGTATTCTTGCTTTGATTTATCTAGTTGAAATAATCTTTTTACATTTTCAAAATATGAGTCCGTTTTAGTATAGTTATATGCATTATTTACAACTTCTTCAATATTATACTTAAGGTTTATATCCTCAGGTACTACATCAAAACTTTCATTATTATAAGTTAAAGATAAACTCTCTGGCTTATATTTTTCATTAACTAAAGCTATTGCTTCTTCTTTTGTCATTAATGAGATATTTACACCCTCTACAAAAATGTTATTAGCTATTTTTCCATTATACATGTAATTATTGTTAAATGAATATATCATATAGCCTCCAATTATAGCTACTAATATACCTATTGTAATGTATATTTTCAATTTAGCATTATTATGTCTGGCTATACTTTCTTCAACAATAACTTCACTATTCATCACTCCACCCCCACTTACTACAAAATATAGTATATAACTAAGTACATTTTAATATAATTTAAATAACTTTAACAATATTTAGGTGGAATATGTAACTTTATTGTTACCCTTTTCTAAATTGTACAAATTATTGGATAATGATCTGATAAATTTATTTTATCTACAATATAACTTTTTGGAGTGTATCTTTTATCTACAAATATATAGTCTATTCTAACATTATATTTAGGAAGAGTTTCTTCACCATGTTTTTTTAAATAAACAGCACTATCATAATATGAATTTAAATATATATTTTTTTCATTAAAATCACCACATATTATGCTCGAACCTATAAATCTATTTTTTAAACTAAGTATCTCTAATATCTGTATATTTCTTTCCTCTTTATCTAACCCTAAATGTGTATTAATTATATTAATATTTTCTTCATCACTAATATCTATAGTTATAGCTAGTGCTCCTCTTTGTTCCTTTTTACTAGTTAATAAAAAATTATTGCTACCTTTAATTTTATACTTAGAAAAAGTACATACACCATACTTCATAGTTTTATTGTTTACATTAGCTGCAAACACTCCATCAATTTCTAAATCTGATTTTATCTTTACAAATTGATGATATAAAACTTCCTGTAAGCATATAATGTCACACTCTAGATTTTTTAAATATTTGATAATCTCTTTTAAAGTAGGTATTTTTTTTATATCGCTACCTTTGTGTATATTGTAAGACACTATTTTCATAACTTATCACTCCTAAAAAAACCTAGCTTATCTACATTATGTATAAAGCTAGGTTTATATATCTATATATAAATTATTATTAATGGCGTATCTCTCTTTTTATCTTAATAAATCTTCCTTCACTTGCTTCAAATATAAATCCAAATTTATTATATATCTCTTCTAATTGAATTAAAGTAACTTCTCCATTTTTTAAGTTAGCAACTGTTATATCTTGAATATTTTTAACTGTTCTCATTTGTATATCCCACTCCTTAAATTTAATTCTTTATAGTCTATATATATTTATGTATCAATTACTTTATTACAAAATTTATAAATATTTTTTTATTTTATTTTGTCGAACATTCGTTCTGTTTTTATTATATACGAACAGCTGTTCGTTTTCAATACGTAAAATTAATTTTTTTAATTTTATTTTTTATTTATTGTAGATTTTAAGTATATTAAATACTACCATTTAAGATATTATCAAAATTTACCAGGATTAATATCTTAATATATAAAGTCAAAATTAAATTTTTATATAAAAGGGGGTAATAAATATGAGTTTAAATTCAACACCTCAATCCGTTAGAGTACATATTGGATTATTTGGAAAAAGAAATGCAGGTAAGTCAAGTGTAATTAATGCAATAACAAATCAAAACGCTGCAATAGTATCAAATGTTGCAGGAACTACTACTGATCCAGTCTTTAGACCTATGGAAATTCTACCTATCGGACCTTGTGTTCTTATTGATACTGCTGGACTTGATGATATAGGAGAATTAGGTGAACTTAGAGTAAATAAATCCTTAGATGTTTTGGATAAAACTGATGTTGCCTTATTAGTAGTAGACTCTACTATAGGCATAGGAGAAGAAGATTTATCTTTAATTGAAAAATTTAAAGATAAAAAAATACCACATATCTTAGTTTTAAATAAGATAGATATGCTAAACAATGAAAATAATGTCTTAGAAGAAAGTAAAAAACTAGCCAAATGTCCTATAGTGTGCGTATCTACTATTAACAATGTTGGTATAGATAAGTTAAAAGAATGTATAATATCTAATACCAAAGAAGAAAGTACTGAGTTTAGATTAGTTGGTGATTTAATAAATGAAAATGACTTCATAGTCTTAGTTATACCTATAGATAAAGCTGCTCCAAAAGGAAGGCTTATACTTCCTCAACAACAAGTCATAAGAGACATACTAGATAGTGGTGCTATGCCTATTATAACTAAGGAAACTACTTTAAAAGAAACCTTAGCTAATCTAAATCAAAAACCAACCTTAGTTATAACAGATTCTCAAGCTTTTGAAAGAGTTTCAAAAGATACTCCAAAAGATATTCCATTAACTTCATTTTCCATACTGTTCGCAAGACAAAAAGGAGATCTTTATGAGTTAGTTAAAGGTGCTCATGCTATAGATAATTTAAAAGATGGAGATAAAATACTTATTGCAGAAGGATGTACTCATCATAGACAAAGCGATGATATTGGAACTTATAAGATCCCTAAATGGTTAAAAGAAAAAACAAAAAAAGATCTTAATTTTGAATTTACTTCTGGAGTAACATTTACAGATGATGTAAATAAGTATTCTCTTATAATACATTGTGGTGGCTGCATGATGAATAGAACTGCTATGATGAGTAGAATAGAAAAAGCAAAAGAGCTAAATGTTCCAATAGTAAATTATGGTGTATTAATAGCTTATTTGCAAGGCATTTTAGATAGATCTTTATATCCTCTTAAAGAAAAAGAGTTATCACTTGATTAAATATTATTTTATTTTTTCTTAAATTTACATTTTTATACTTTTATCCTGTTTGTAATTGTATTTTTTTAAACTTTCATAAATTTTCTTGTATTATATTGCATAATTATGATTATTATATAATATTGGTATTTCAAATACTTTATAGTATGATTATTTATATAGAAATTAATAAAAACTTAAGGGGAGTTTAAAAGGGGGTAACAGTTTGAAATCTTCTAACATCAATAAAAATACAATTCATTTTAAAAGTAAAAAAGAAGAACTAAAAAATCTAAATAAAATCCATAACAGTAAAAAAGATTATTTACGATTTTATAAAGAACACGATAACTCACATAAAGTTCTTCAGTATCCTAGCAGAAGAAAAAAAGGAGTAAAGAAATTCAATAAAGTAAAAGAGTATTTCAATAAAAACAAGTATACTAAAGTTATTCTTTGCGTAATACTTTTTATAGGTTTATTATTTATCGCAGATAAAATTCTGCTTAATAACAATGATTCATCTAAATCTCAGAATACTTTTACTTCAGAAAATATTAATGTTGCTAAATCTAAGGCATCCACTTACTCCTCAATAATAGAACAAACAGTAAAAAAGTATGCAGGAATAAACTATAAAGTTACAACAGAAGATATGCATAAAAACGGAAATACTGTTTATGCAACTGGATATTTTCAGCATCCTTCTGAGGGAGAAATTTATTTTGATATAATATTAGAAAATAATAATCCTTCTTCTCTTGTTATTAACGGAGAAGAATATATAGATTAAAATAAAACGGTTAAAATAATTAGAATATTCTAATTATTTTAACCGTTTTATTAATTTACGCTTGGACTGTTAAGACTTCTAAGGATTTACTTTTCTTTTTAATAAACTTTAAAGAAAACGTTATCTGGCAAGCTTCTTCTGTACCTTCTTGAAGTACTAGTGCAACTCTTTGTAATAGTTTAATAGCTTCATCATAGCCCATATAATCTTCATTTGCCGTTGCATTTATCATTATTTTTTCTGGATGTTCATAACTTCCTTTACATATTCTATGTTTTACTAGTTTTATTTTCATATCATCTTCCGAGCTTTTTTCATTTATTTTGATTATACTCATTTCAACATCTTGTTCTCCAGAAAAAATCCACTTCATATCTTCATAGTCAACATTTAAACTACATGTAGACATTAAATTATCTATAAATAAATCTATTATAGAATGAATTATATAATAATCATCAATTTTATCATTTAGATATTTTATATTTCCAAAAACTTTATTATTTGAAATGTTTATAGTTGGACCTATCATATTGTTAACTTTCTTCATAAAAAACTTATAATTAATATTTTGATTATCTTGAGTATTTATAATTATTGGAATTACAAGTATATTGCTTTTCTTGGCCATTTTACCTAACTCTATAAGTATATGAACAGAGGTTAAGTCACATATATCACATGTAATAAAAACTATTTTTTCTTTTTCTATTATTTTATATATAATTTCTTTATTTCTATTTATAATGTCTGTTATTTGAAAAAAATCTACCTTATACAAGTCCTTATCTTTATTATATAGATTTTTTATTATCAACCTTTCACTTACTTTTTCATCTATATTAGTATCTTTTATGTCTATTGCACAGAGCTTTATATATTTTTTATTATCATGAGATAACTTATTTACTATGTCTATTCCTTTTACACCCACTCCTATAAACTTAATATCATTTAAACTGTTAATTCCCATAATTAACGACACCTCTATATTATTTTTCATCACCTAACATTTCAATTAATTCATTGTAAATACCTTCTGCACTTCCTTGCATTGTAAAACCGGTAAAAGTTATATTATCAGTACTTTCTACTATAATTCTAATTAATTTACCTCGCTTTATATCATCTAATGTTTTAGCTT
Organism: Romboutsia sp. Marseille-P6047; assembly: GCF_900604535.1. Taxonomy (NCBI): domain Bacteria; kingdom Bacillati; phylum Bacillota; class Clostridia; order Peptostreptococcales; family Peptostreptococcaceae; genus Romboutsia; species Romboutsia sp. Marseille-P6047. The sequence goes on along the minus strand of NZ_UWOT01000002.1, from coordinate 303,103 downwards.
CCAATCTTCCTTCATCTGTAGAGTAGTCTATTATTATCTCATTCATTTTTAAATAATAAATAGTATCTAAAACCTCTCTTCTTTCATAATCACTTAGATTTTCATCTATAATTTTTTCATCATCTATTATATAAAGTCTAACTGAGTTTTCAGGGTGATTTGAGATCTCTTTAATAAGGTCCTTAAATTCTTCTACTGAGAAAGACTTGGCATTATACTTTTCCTTTAATGTTTTGTCTAGTTCATCTAGAGTATATGCTTTTTTCTTAAACATAGTTTACCCTCCTTATATTAGAAGTATATTATTTTGTCTTATCTTTTAGCATTTGTTTTAAGTATTTAAGCCCTTCATTTCTATTCTTGTGATTCATATTTGGGAATGCCTTTAAAATCCTTCTTTGAACTTTTGATTTTTTCTTTATATTGACTAGTTTAGAGTAAATATCATTAATTTTAAACTTTAATTTATCATCTTTTTGTCTAAAATTATAAATAGATTTGAGTATATTTTCTTCGGTAAATTTTTCTGATTTTACATGTATGTTTATTTTTTTTAGATCTTCTAAAGCTTCTTCTAATCTTTCTAACTTATAACGCAACTTATTTAAAGAATTTAAAGTTATTGAAATGTCTATAATTATATATAATATTAATAAAAATACTAATATATATAAATAATTTATATTTATGTCGTCTACAAATCCCACTACCATAGGATGAATAATTTCCATTAATACTACACTCATCATTCCAAATAATATAGAATTTTTTAAACATACCCTTCCATTAATATTAAACATTCTATTTGAGTAATCCCACCAAGTACTATGAAATAAAAATTCTAATATAACACTTGTTACATATTCTAAAATTGACGTCATTATAAGTCCCATTGTAAAAACTATGGCCCAGTCTCCTATATAATCATTTAATAAAAAAATTATAAATAATGCTCCAAATCCATATATTGGACATATAGGACCATTAAGAAATCCTCTATTAACCACTTTCTTATCTCCAAATGAGCAATAAATACACTCACAACACCATCCAAAGAAAGCATATAAAAAAAAATACAGTATGTATTTACATAAATATATCATCAAATATCTCTCCTATATCTGTATACTTTTATTATACAACATTATTTATCATTACGCTTTACTAAAATCATTTTCCTATATTAATTGAGGTTTATAAAAATTAAATGCGACTCTATATTGTCGCATCTAAATTTATAGTTATTTATTTTTTACTAACATTATCTTTAACTGCTTTGCCTACATTTTTACCAGTTTTATAAGTTTCTTTAACTACTCCACCTACACCTTTAATAGCATCTTTACCTACATTTCCTACAGTATCAATTACTTCTTTACCTACATTTCCTACACCATTTACTAATTCTTTACCTACATCAGTAACAGGTTTAGTAACTTTTTTAACACTTTTTTTTGCTTTATCTTTCATATTATAGAGCATCTCCTTTATATAATATTTAGATGTATAGGTATTTATACTACCTATAATATAATATGTCATAAATTGTAATTAGTTACTAATTTCTAAGTTAACGTATATATCTATGGCTTAATATAAAATGCACATATAAAAAGATATGCTCAAAATAAATTTAAATAACCATTTATTTGAGCATATCCTCTTATCATTCTTTTTATTTACTTAAACAAGCTATACCTAAAACATCAGGACCAGAGTGACAAGCAACACATGACCCTATTTGAATTGAATAAACATTTCTAGGATTTAACTTTTCCTTAACTCTTTCAATAAATTGATCTCTAAGGTCTAAGTCATCATTATATGCAACATAAACATCTATATCAGAAAAATCTCCTGAAACTTCTTCACTTAATTTTTCCATAAGACCTGACATAATCTTTTTACTTCCTCTTACTTGAGACTTTTGCTTAACTAAACCATCTTCTATTTTTAAAATTGGCTTTATATTAAGTAAAGTTCCTACAGCAGCCTTTGCACCAGATATTCTTCCACCTTTATGTAAATGATCTAATGCATCAACTGAGAAGTAAACTTGAACCTTCTCTTTTAATTCTTCTAATTTTTCAATTATTTCTTCTACAGACTTTCCTTCATTAGCCATTATAGCAGCTTCCTTAGCAAGCATACCTCCACCTATACATAAACTATAAGTATCAAATATATAAAGAGGTCCTTCTATATCACTTTTAGCAAGCATTGCAGATTGATATGTTCCAGAACTTACTGATGATCCTGCTAAATATAGTACAGTTTTTCCTTCATTTATATATTTATTAAATACTTCACTAAATGTAGCGTATGTTATTTGTGAAGTCTTAGGTATTTCTTTAGATTCTCTTAACATCTTATAGAATTCATCACCATTTAAATCTACACCTGCTTTATATTCTTTTTCATTAAATATTATAGTTGCAGGCAGTACATCTATGTCATACTTATCAACTATATCTTGTGGCACATCATTCATAGTATCACATATTATTTTTATATTATTCATATCCTAAACTCCCTCTACGAATTAATTTATATTTTATTTAAAGCATGTAAGTCCTATAAAACCAGGCCCTGAGTGTGAACACATTGGAGGATTTATAGTTATCTCAATTAATTCTTTTGGGTTTAATTCTCTTAAAACCGCTTCTTTTAATTGTTCTCTTTCTTCTAAATTGTCTCCACAACCTATAGCTACAACTTTATCGCTAAAGTCCTCACCACATACTTCTTTAGTTCTCTTTATTATCGTAGGTATTATTTTCTTATTACCTCTAACTTGACCTTCTTGGAATATTAATCCATCCTTTACAGTAAGCATTGGTCTTAGACTTAACATATTACCTACTAAGGCCTTACCATTAGATATTCTTCCACCTTTTCTAAGATACTCTAATGAGTTCATAGACATAGATACGAAAACTCTATCCCTTAACTTTTCTAATTCATTTAAAACTTCGTCTAAACTAGAACCATCTTCTATCATTCTAGCTGCACTCAAAACTAACATTCCACATCCAAAACTAATACTCATACTATCAAATATATGAATCTCACCATATACATCTTTACTAGCAAGAACTGCAGATTGATACGTACCTGATGATTTAGAAGAACCTGCTATATATAAAACAGTACTTCCATCAGATACAAGTCTATCAAATATTTCTTTAAAGTCAATATAAGTAGCCTGAGAAGTCTTCGGCATATCCTTAGCTTCTCTCATCATAACATAGAATTCTTCATCTGTTATATCAACATCTTTGTACTCTTTTCCATCAATATTAATAGTTAAAGGAACTATTTCTATATTATATTGCCTGGCTAACTCTCTTGGCATATTTGCAATGCCATCACAAACAACCTTAATCTTGTTATTTATCATTTTTTATCAACCTCTATAATTATCTAAATTTATTTTATAAACACATTTTAATTATAACATAAATAAATTTAGATAAATATATAAAATAATGTAAATCAAACTCCGAAATTGTCGAATTTTTTAACTATATCTTACAAGTTTCTACTACACTTTTAACTAGGCTATAAGTTAAATCTGCAATTTCTTCTGATGATTCTATACAACCACCTTTCATCCAGTTCTTTAGAATACCTATATATCCACTTTTAAAGAAAGAATATACGTATGCTAGATTATTTATTCTACCTTCACATCTTTCCCTAAGTTGATCTTTTATATTATTTTCAACTAGTTCTTCTAACTTAAATAAAAAATTGATATCTCCATTTTTACTAAAAATGCACTTACAAAACTCATAATTATTTTTTATTACATTACACATATCTTCAATAAATCCATGAACATTATATGAAATATCAGCTATTCTTGGCTCTTTAGTAAGATGTATTTGTATTGTATATAGAAATTCTTTATAAAGTTCATCTTCTAGCTTAGATAACATATCCGGTATATCAGAGTAATAATTATAGAATGTTGATCTGTTTAAATCAGCAGTAGAAACTAGTTCTTTTACTGTAATATTATTTACTGACTTTTTACTCATCAGTTCTATTAAGCTATTTTTTAATGATTCCTTTGATTTTCTAATTCTACGATCTTTTTTTGTATCCATGATTTCATCCATTAATATTGTTCCTTTCGTGTACATATCCAACATTCATCAATAAAAATGTCGGTTATCATACATTTTTGTTTTTTTTAATGATTGAATAGTACTTCGTATAAAATTATAATTCATATTATAACGAAAAACAACACCATGTTGTTTATAATTTAAAATTAAAAACTAAATATTGAGAAAGGTGTGTAAGTATGCTAAAAAAAGAATGGAAAAATCTAATTAACAACAAATTCCTAATTGTAGCACTTATAGCTATAGTAACAATACCTACAATATATTCAACTTTATTTTTAAGTTCTATGTGGGATCCATATGGTAAGGTTAGTAATCTTCCTGTTGCTATAGTAAATAATGATAAACCTACTAATTACGAAGATAAGAAAATAAATGTAGGAGAAAAATTAGTTGATAGTTTAAAGGATAATGACTCATTAGCATTTAATTTTGTTGATGAAGATACAGCTATGAAAGGATTAGAGAATGGTACTTACTATATGGTAATTACAATACCTAAAAACTTTTCAGAAAATGCTATTACTTTACTAGATAAAAATCCTGAGAAAATGGTATTAGAATATGCTACAAACCCAGGTAAAAATTATATTGCTAGTAAAATGAGCCAAAGTGCATTATCTAAGATTCAAAAAACTATATCTGAGACTGTAACTGAGTCTTATGCAAATGTAGTTTTCGATCAATTTGAAACTTTAGGTGATGGATTACAAGAAGCAGCTGATGGTTCTTTAGAGCTTAAAGATGGATTAGTTAAATTAGAAGATGGTGGTACTAAGATAAGTAATGGATTAGGTACATTATCTGATAGTATGTTAACTTTCACTGATGGTACAACAACATTATCACAAGGGCTTAATACATACTTAAGCGGAGTTGAGTCTATAAACGATGCATCTAAAAAATTAGCTAGTGGAGCATCTCAATTAGCAGAAGGTGCTAATAAATTAAACTCGGCAGTTGCTAATATATCTATTCCTAATATTTCTTTAAGTGAGGAACAACAAAACACATTAATGAGTACTGCAGCTTCTAGTACTTCTGGTTATGCTAGCAAATTATCTTCAGGTATAGGTAGTGCTGTTAGTAATAATGTAAGCTCTACTTTAACATCTAAAGATACTATATCTGCAGTTTCTGCTAAAGTACTTAGCGATGGTAATATAATTCAAATGATTAATGCTCTTCAATCAGTAGGATATACTAAAGAGCAAGCACAAACTTTAGTTGTTGGAATTATATCTAATACTTTAAACGGTGTATCATCTAATATTACTGCTGATTCTATTACTAATGCAATTTCACCAACAGTTTCAAGTACTATAAGTCAAATTGCAGGAGGAGCAGCACAAAAGGGAGCATTAGCAGTTGTTGATCAAGTAAATTCAAATCTTTCTTCATATGAAGAAATGTTTGCTACATTAAAAACATCTACTAAGACTCTTTCAGATGGATTAAACACTTTAAGTTCTGGTGCTAATGAATTGAATGCAGGAGCTGGCAAACTTGTTGCTAATAACTCTGCTTTAAAACAAGGTGTAGCATCACTTTCAGATGGTTCTAATAAAATATCATCTGGTGTTAAAGAATTATATGCAGGTTCATTAACTTTAAAAGATGGGTTAAAAACTGCATCTGAAGGAACTGATACTTTACAATCAAGTTTAGCTGACGGAGCAGATACTTTAAATGATAAACTTTCTAATGTAAGTGATAATACATCAGAAATGTTCTCAGCACCTGTAAGCAGCAACGAAACTCAAATAACTAAAGTAGCAGATAATGGGCATGCAATGGCAGCATATATGATGGTTGTTGGACTTTGGGTTGGATGTATGGCATTCTGTACGATGTATCCATTAACTCAAGGAATTTCAAAAACAAAATCAGGATTTAGATTATGGTTAGGCAAAGCAAGTATAATGTATCCAGTTGCTATAATAGCTTCAATGGTAATGTTAACAGCACTACACTACTTCGATGGATTTAGTCCTGTTGACTTAAATAAAACTATATTAGTAGCAGCTATAACTTCAATTACATTTATGAGTATAATATACTTAATTAGTATAGTATTTGGAAAAGTTGGTCAATTTATAACACTAGTATTAATGGTTATACAATTATCAGGTTCTACTGGTACTTACCCTGTAGAATTATCTGGAGATTTCGTAGCTAAGATAACAAGCTATCTTCCATTTACTCATGCAGTATCAGCATTCAGAAGTACAATCTCTGGAGGAACTAGTATAAACACTAACTTAAGATTCTTAGGTACTCTAAGTATAGTTTTAATAATATTAACAATAATATTCCTAGAATTCAAAGCAAGATCAAGCAAAGAAAACTCTTCTTTAGACAACTTATCTGACGAATTCGCAGTATAAAAAAAAGAACCGCAAAGCGGTTCTTTTTTATTAAATTCAGTTATTATATATCTCTTCTATTCTCTATATCTTTCCAGTCAACTTTGTAAGCAGTAGGAGATGTAGTATATAAATTACAATACATTAGCAGCATCTTTTAGCTGCATGAATTGTAATTTATATACACATCTCCCTGCAACAAAACTTTACTCTTCTTCGTCTTCCATATAATCTTCTACTTCAAATCCACATTCAGGACATTTGTATGTATCAAGAACGTAGTGATAATCTTCTCTTATTTCATTTTCACTACCTTCATTTATTATTTCAAAATCATTTCCTTCTTCATGATCTATTAAGTCCATAACTTCTATTATACATTTAGGACAATACATTGTTGCCATAGTTTTACCTCCACTAAATAGTTTATTTAAATAAAAATATATTTTTAATATATTTTTATATTATTTTCTTCTCCATATTTTAATATACTGTTGTACTCTTTTTTTATGCTGTCAATTGCATTTTCAAATCCACTTATTAAATTATTTAAATATGAATTTAAATTATCATAATCATTCATAACATGATTACAAATATTTTTATCTATAAGGCCGTTATCAGCCATTTGGGAAATTATATTGTATATTTTTTCTTTTGAGAATGCATCCTTATAATGTCTTTTTTCAGTAAGAGCACAAAATATATCACATACTGAGATAATTCTATCTCCTATAGATAGTTCACTTGAATCTATTCCTATTGGATATCCACTACCATCTAACTTTTCATGATGATTGCATGCCATAGATATTATATCTTTATCTATATTAGCTTCTTCTAAAAGCTGTCTTGTAAATAACACATGCCTTTTCATCAATTCAAATTCTTCAAAGGTTAGGGGACCTTCTTTTTCTAATATATACTTTGGTATACCAACCTTACCTAAATCATGAAGATATGAAGATATTTCTATTTTCATAATATCCTCATCTTTAAGTCCCAAGCTCTTACTTACCTTTTTTGCTAAGAAAGCTACACTTATAGTATGTAGTGCTGTTTCATAACTATATAAATCTACACCAAGTGGTATTAAGGTTAGATATTCAGTTGCTTGTTCTACTTTTATATATGAGTTATTAACTACTTGATTTATTTCTTTTTTATATTCCCCACTTATTATATTATCAATAAGATTTTCATTTGATATTAAATCCATTAATATTTCAAAATGAACTGGATTAAAATCTTCTTTATTAATACTTTTTATTTTATTTATTATTTCTTCCTTATTATAATCCTCATTATTGCAGATTAGAGATATTTTATCTCCTAAAGATATTAAAAAAGCATCATCTGGAACTGGTATATCTTTAATAATTTTATCATTAAAATTTTTATAAGAACAATGATGATATAAAATAGTACTAGCACAATTACTAAGCCCCTTACTATGTTTAAGAAGCACATAACCATAATATGAATGTCTGTTACTATCTTTATATCTAAACCTGTCAATACAATCAATATTTTCTGTTTTATATGCCCCTAAATCATGTATTTCTCCTGTTATTATTAAATAGTAAAGTTGCTTTTTACTATACCCTAGTTTTTCACCTATTTTATAAGATATATATGCAACTTCTTTTCCATGTTCAACTATCTCTGGTTTTATTAATTTCATAATACCTTGAACTATACTAAGTAAGTCTAATACGCTAATAAGCTCCATTATTAAACTCTCCCTTTGATTATCATTCTAATTTATATTATAGTATAAATTTCGATCAGTTTCTATTTTTTTATTTTTAAAATATTATTTTATAATCTTTTTTATAATAAGTTCATATATTTTTATTTTATATTTCTATGTAATAACATAAAAAATAAGAGGTATGCTCTATAGCATACCTCTTATTTTTTTCTATTATTATATTGTTGATATTTCTAAATAAGATTTTAAATTTTTATTAAATACATCTAGTATATAACATGCTGAAGCTGCACCTGGGTCCATATGTCCTATAGCTCTTTCTCCTAGCCTCATTGCTCTTCCTTTTGTTGCAACTATATCAATAGTAGACTTTGCTCCTTCATTTGCAGATTTCACAAAATTTTCAAAGCACTCTTCTACTTCCAATCCTTCTTCTATTGATTTTGTAAATTCATCTAAAGCTGGTCTTAGCGCATCAACCATTGTTTTTTCCCCAACAACAGCCTTACCCCTTGATTCTATCGCCTCTATACCCATTTTAAACATTTGATAAAATTCATTAAAATCAACTTCATTTTTATTAGCTGCTGGTACGCCAAATTTCATAAAGAAACTTCCATACAAAGGTCCAGAAGAACCTCCTACTTTTGAAAGTAAACTCATTCCAACTTTTTTAAATAAAGAAGTTATATCTAAGTCTTCCCATGTTGAAAGCTGTTTAGAAACTTCTCTAAATCCTATATTTAAGTTTATGCCATGATCTCCATCTCCTATTTCAGAGTCTAACTTTGTAAAATATTCATTTTTTTCTTCAGCCATTTGAACTAAATCTTTTATTACTTTTATAAAATAGTTTTTATCTAAACTAATATTAGTCATAATACCTAACTCCCCTTATTTACATTTTACAAAAACATTTTCCCTTATAATATTATTTTATTGTAAAATACGGAGTATCACATAGATAATCCATAGCTTCTTTTAATTCATCATCTAACTTTAATAAAGTTACAGACATTCCACACATATCCATAGATGATGCGTATGTTCCTACTAAAGATTTATATACTTTTATACCTTTTTCTTCTAATATATCATGTACTTTTCTATAGCATACATGTAAATCCATAAGTGGTGTTCCACCTAAACCATTAACTAAAACATAGACTTCATCTCCATTTTCATATGGTAAGTCTGGTAATATATTATCCATAATTTCAGTCATTACTTCATCAGCTGGGCGTAATTTTTCTCTTTTTATTCCCGGTTCACCATGTATACCCATTCCTATTTCCATATCTCCTTCTTCCATTTCAAAGATAGTGTTTCCAGTAACAGGTAATGTAGATGAAGACATTGCAACACCCATTGATCTGCAATTAGCATTTGTTTTTTGAGCTATATATTTAACTTCATCTAAATCTTTTCCCATAGCAGCTGCTGCGGATGCTGTTTTAAATACAAATAAATCTCCTGCAACACCACGTCTATTTTCTATATCTTTAGAAGATACACAATCATCAGTTACAAGAACTGTTTCAACTCTTATACCATCATCTTGTGCCATTTCTGCACCCATATCAAAGTTCATTACATCCCCTGCATAGTTACCATACATATATAAGCAACCTTTTCCACTATCAACAGCTTTAACTGCATTGTAACAAGGCTCTGGTGATGGAGATGTATTTATATTTCCTATTACTGCTGCATCAGCAAAATTTTCCCCAACATATCCTAAAAATAAAGGTTCGTGACCACTTCCTCCACCTATTACTATTCCGACTTTATCTTTTTTAGGTGCTTCATTATAAACTACTACTCTTTTATCATTTTCTAAAAGATGAACTGTATCTTTATGCGCTTTTTCATATCCTTCTAACATTTCTTCAACTATATCATATGGATCATTAAATAATCTTCTCATTTTTCCCCCTAAATTTATTAATTATATTTAATCTTTAATTTATAAGATAATTGATAAAGCTGTTCCTGCTATTATGCCACCTATTATAGTTCCAAATATTGTTGGAACACATTTTTTTAAACTACCACCATTCATTGTTGAGAATGTAAGGCCTCCAAAACATGCAGCAATTGCCATATCCATCCATATTCCTCCACCTTGATGCACTAAATTTATTCCATGATTTAAGGCCCAAGTAGTTCCAACAAGTGTACCTGCTGCAACCCATCCTCCTATTGGTCCAAAATTATCAACTAATTTACCCCAAACAAAGTTACATAAAAAAGCAAATACAATTCCTCCTAATATTGTAGTAAACATAAATTGTATAGTCATTATAATACCCCCACTATATTTTTATAATATATTTTATTATTTAAGCATTTAGAGATTCTTCACTATCTTTTTCCATACTTTTTTGAACAACATAAGCTAATGCTCCACCTATTATTCCTCCTATTGCTAAACATATAAATGTTGGTATTGAAGATGGTAATTCAACTACTCCATTCATAATTAAATCCCTTACTATACAAGTAGTTCCTATTGCTGTTGCCATATCAACAAAAGATCCTTCTGCTGAATTATGTATAAGTCCAACATAATGATTCATAAACCACATTAAGCCAATTATAACTAATGCTGCAAACCAACCTCCTATTATCCCATATGGTTGTGCTGAAAATGCTCCCCATACTCCTCCTGCAAACAAGCCTGCTATAGTACCACCTATAGCTGTTCTTAAGATAGCCATTATTTTAGTCCCCCTTTAATTTAAATATATTTATAATTACTGACCGTAGTAAGCGTTTTCTCCGTGTTTACGAAGATAGTGCTTATCTAGAACGTAATCATTTATATTACTAATACTTGGATTTAAACTCTTTGATATAAAATTCATTTTAGAAACCTCTTCTAATACTACTGCATTATGAACTGCATTTTTAGAGTCTTTCCCCCACGCAAATGGACCATGGCTAGCAACTAATATACCTGGTATGCTAAGGGGTTCTATATTTCTTTTCTTAAGTTCTTCAAGTATAACTAATCCAGTATTTTTTTCATAATTATATTCTACTTCATTTTTACTTAACTCTCTAGTACAAGGTATCTCTCCATAAAAATAATCGCTATGAGTAGTTCCTAATGGTAGGATACCAAGTTTAGCTTGAGCCCATCCAGTTGCAAAAGTTGAATGAGTGTGAACTACTCCACCTATTTCCTCATACTTTTTATAAAGCTCAATATGTGTATCTGTATCTGATGATGGTTTTAAATTTCCTTCAACTACATGGCCGTCAAAATCTACAACAACCATATCATCTACTGTCATCCTATCATAACTAACTCCACTTGGTTTTATAACTATTAAATTTTTTTCTCTATCAATTCCACTTACATTACCCCAGGTAAATATGACTAAATTATGTTTTACTAATTCTAAATTAGCTTCAAAAACTTCTTTTTTTAAGTTCTCAAGCATTATTAATCCCCCTAAAAATTTAAGCAAGTACACTTACAGTATTTTCTTTAACTTCTTTTTTAATATTTTTTAATCTTATCATAGCATCATTTATCCCAGTTCCAAAATAATCATGTAAGATTTTATATTCTTTATATAATCTTTCATAAATCTCTACATTTTCTTCAATTGGAACATATACTTCATCTTTTAATCTTGCCATATTATTTGCTGCTTGAACTATATTATCATATCCGCCTGCATCTTTACCTGCTGCTACTGCTGCAAACATAGAAGATCCTAATGATGTAGTTTGTAATTCTGCAGATACTTTTATTGGTATATTAGTTATATCAGCATATATTTGCATTAACATATTATTCTTTTGTGATAATCCACCACAAGCATATAATTCATTTATTGGCACTCCATGTTCTATAAATGATTCTATTATAACTCTTTGACCATATGCAGTTGCTTCTATTAATGCTCTGTATATTTCCTCTGGCTTAGTATGAAGAGTCATTCCTAATATCATTCCTGTTAAATCTGCATTTACAAGTATAGATCTATTTCCATTAAACCAATCTAGTGCTACAAGACCACTTTCACCTGGCTTTAATTTAGATGCTTTTTCTTCTAATAATTGATGTATTCCTATATTTCTTTCTTTAGCTTCTTTATAATAATTTTCTGGTACACAGTTATTTACAAACCATTCAAATATATCTCCAACTGCAGTTTGACCTGCTTCATATCCATATAATCCTGGAACAACCCCATCTTCAACTAATCCAAATATTCCTGGAACTGGTTTTTCTTCTTCTGATATTACAATATCACATGTTGAAGTTCCCATTATCATTAACATTTTTCCACTATCTACAACTCCACATCCTGGAGCTGAAACATGTGCATCTATGTTACCACAAGATATTGCTATCCCTGGATTAAGTCCCATCTTTTTAGCCATTTCTGGTAGTAATTCTCCTGCTTTTTCTCCTAAAGTCCTTACTTCACCAAATAATTTTTCTTCATAGAAGTTTTCTAACTTTGGATTTAACTTAGCCATAAATTCTTTAGTTGGATATCCTTCTTTTTTATTCCATAATGCCTTATATCCTAAAGTTCCATTACTTCTTACTAATCTTCCTGTCATTTGCATCGTTACCCAATCAGTTCCTTCTATAAATGCATAAACTTCATCATAAAGATCTGGATCATCGTTAACTAATTCAAATATTTTAGGTAATAATAATTCTGAAGATATTTTACCTATTCTCTTATAAAATCCTTCTCCCATTTCTTTTGCTAGATCATTTATTATATTAGCTTCTGGTTGACCACCATGATGCTTCCATAATTTAGTCCAAGCATGAGGATTATTTTTATATTTATCAAGATTACAAAGTGCTTCACCTTTTTCATTTATAGGTAATACTGTACAAGCTGTAAAGTCTATACCTATACCAATTATATCATCTTTGTGTACATTTGAATCTTTTACAGCTTCTGGAACTGCCTTAAATAAAACTTCTAAATAGTCATTTGGATTTTGTAATGCCCAGTCAACTGGTAATTCTTCTTTAGTTGTTGGAAGAACCTTATCTATAACCCCATCTGAATAGTTATACACTGATTCTCCTACTACAGTTCCATTTTCGCAATTAACAACTACAGCTCTCCCTGATTGCGTTCCATAGTCTATTCCTATAACATACTTCATTAAAAAACTTCCCCCTTGAATATATTTTTATATTAATATTTATAAGATAACGTCTTCTAAATATCTATTATTAAAGGGCTTATATTTATCTTGCTAGCCCCTTAATATTTTTATTTAGATAATGCTTTTTCTTTGTAATATTCATTTGGTATAACTTTACTATACTCATCTAATAATCTTAAGTCCCATAATAAGTGACTTATAGTATATCTATCTCTTATTTCTTTGGCATATAAAACTGCATCTTGTAACATTTCATGACTTATAAATGAATAATCATAATCTAATCCTATAGAATCATATATATCAATTATTTCTTTAGATGATGGACCGCTAGAAAGTAGTTCTACTATTTTTTGTTTATTTTTATGTATTGAATTTACCCTTTCTAATCTCTTAGATTCTGATAATGTATCATTTTTTTCACATAAGCTAAATATTTCATTTGATGCTTCTTTATATTTACTTAATATATCTTTTTTCCATTCATCTAAACTAAATTTATATTCTTTACTTTCTTCTAATTCTTTATTTGTATTTACTAATCTTTCTCTTAATCTTTGAGTAAGAACTGTACCACATGCTACTTTTTCTCCATGTGATGGTATATCAAAGTTTCCTAATAATGATTGAATTTCTATATAATGTGATAAGTGATGTTCTGAACCTGAAGCTGGTCTTGAATTTCCTACGAATGCCATTCCAATTCCTGTAAGAACTAAGCTATCCATTAAGCTTTTTATTCCTGAAGTGTTTCTATTTTTTATATTTTCCGCCTCTTTTAATACATTATTTATTGAGTAATTAACTAAGTCATATACTTCCTCACATACATACTCATTATTTACTATTTGACCTAATCTCCAATCTTTTAAAGCAGAGAATTTACCCATTATATCTCCAAATCCAGCAAGTATCATTCTGTATGGAGCATTTTTTAATATTTCTATATCTGCCACTATAGCCTTCGGAAGGTTAGCTGGATATGTTACTTTTAAATTGTTTAAAGTAAGTGCAGATACATTTGATGCATACCCATCCATTGAAGGAGCCGTTGCAATAACCATATATGGCTTATTTAATTTATAACTTGCATATTTACATATATCATTTATTACTCCAGATCCAACTGCTATTATAAACTCATTACCTGGATTAAAATTCACCATAAGTTCTGCTAAAGATCTTTCATCTGGAGTTAATTCATGGTCTCTAACATAAACCATTGAATTTATATTAAATCCTTTATTTTCTAAAGCCTTATTTATTTTCTCATTACATACTTTATAAGTGTTATTATCATATACTAAAAATAAATTTTTATATCCGTACTTATTTAATAAACTTTCTAGCTTATCAATTGCATTATCTTCTATTATTACATCTTCTATAGAAACATTATGATCTCTTTTACAGCTACAATTTTGTATTCCTTTTAGTAAATTTTCTATGGAAATATTATTATTCATTTATTTTCCCCCACTTTTTTATTATTCTATGCTAATACATCAACTTCTTTTATATTACGATAAATATCTTTTACTGAATTAAATACATAAGTTGGATTTATATCCGACATTTCTAAGTCTCCCATAGTAGCTTCCCCTGACAATACTAATACAGATGTTATATCTGAATTTATTCCTAACATTACATCTGTATATAATCTATCTCCTACCATAGCCATTGTAGACTTTTCTATATTAAATTTTTTACTTATAGCTTCTACTATACCTTTGTTTGGTTTTCCTATTATATAAGGTAACTTTCCTGTTGAAGCTTCTATTAGCTTTATCATTGAGCCAGTATCTGGCATATATTTTCCACCTTCAAGGGGACAGTTTAAATCTGGGTGAGTTGCTATATATGTAACCCCTTCTCTTAAATAATCGCATGCTTTCCATATTTTTTCATATGTAAGAGTTGTGTCAAATCCCAATACTACATAATCAGGCTTTTCATAACTATCATTAACTAAGGTTATTCCATGTTTTATAAACTCTTCTTCTAAATCTTTTGTTCCTAATAAAAATACTTTTGGATTTTTACTTTCTTCCTTTAAGTATATTGCTGTAGCTTCCCCTGATGTAAATATGTTTTCTACTTGGCAATTTATTCCTAATCTTCTTAACTTTTCTACATAAGTTATTTTTGATTTTGAGGAGTTATTTGTCATAAATATATATCTTTTATTTTGTTTTTCTAATTCTTCTAAGAATTCCTTTGCTCCATCAATCAAATCATTTCCCAAGTATATCGTTCCATCCATATCTAATAAAAAACATTCCACATCTTTAATGTTTGTATTCATAATAATCTCTCCCTGAACCAAATTTATTTTTTCAGTTTCCCTTTTATTTGTTTTTGTTTTTTATTTTTTATAATTAATTTCGTTTACGTTTATAATTATATGGTAGTACCCTAATTATTATTTCGCAACCATTTTTTAATATTTATTATCTTTTCTTTTCTTTTTTTGTTATTTATCTTTCTTTTCATTTTATTTTTATTTTTAAATTGTTTTTTTATTTTTTATATGATATATTTTTAGTAAATTATAATAGTGAAAAATGATAATTTATATAAAATATGGAGGTGATACCTTATGCTAACTCTAGAACGACATAATCAAATAATGGAATTACTATATAAGAATACTAGAATGACTACTAATGAGCTTTGTGAACAATTAAATGTTTCTGCAGCTACTATTAGAAATGACCTTAACTTTTTAGAAAAAGAACAGCTAATAAAGAAATTTCATGGTGGTGCTACTTTACCAGATCAATCAAATAATCTTGAATTTCATAAAAGAGATAAAATAAACAATATAGAAAAAGAGAATATAGCTAATGAAGCTCTAAATTTAATAAAAAACGATCAATGCATTTTATTAGATGCAAGTTCTACATCATTAGCACTTGCTAAAAAATTACATATATTTGACAGACTAACTGTAGTTACAAACGGAATTTACGCTATGTTAGCTTTAAAGGATGTACCTAATATTACAGTTATATTTATAGGTGGTATAGTTACTAAAAACTCTGGATGTACTGAAGGTCTACTAGGAGTTGATTTATTAAGTAAGATAAATGCTGATATATCTTTTGTATCTGCTCATGGATTTACCTTAAATGAAGGATTAACTGACTTTAATATTTATGAAGTTGAGTTAAAAAAACAAATGTTAAAAAGATCTAAAAAATCAATTGCTTTATTAGATTTTTCTAAGTTTGAAAATGTTTCAACAGCATCTTTTTGTAAATCTAATGAATTAGACTTAATAATAACTGATAATAAAGCTGATAATAAAGCTTTAGAAAAATACCGTAATTCTGGTATAAATATTACAGTTTGTGAATAATAAAAAGGGCTACCTAATTTTTAAGGTAACCCTTTTTTATATTTTATTTAAAAAACTAATTCTTTATTATTTTCTACTACTTTAATTGCTTTTTCTACTACATTATCTACAGTGAATCCAAATTTTTCAAATAAATCATTTGCATTTCCTGATTCTCCAAAATGATCTAGTGATAATATATCTCCATCAAGTCCTATATATTTATGCCATCCAAATGAAGATAACGCTTCTACTCCTAATCTTGATCTTACTTTATTTGGAAGTACACTTTCTTTATATTCTTTACTTTGAGCATCAAATAACTCAAATGATGGCATACTTACAACTCTTGAATCTATACCTTGTTCTTTAAGTTTATCATATGCTCTATATATAAGTTCTACTTCAGAACCAGAAGCTATAAGTATTATATCTGGGTTGTCTTTTTTAGAATCCCTTAGTATATATCCACCTTTTAATGCTCTTTTTCCATCACCTTCGTATAAAGGTAATTTTTGTCTAGTTAATACTAGTGAAGTTGGTGTAGTTTTATTAGAAATAGAATAATACCATCCTGCTGCAGTTTCTTTTGAATCTGCCGGTCTAAATACAGTCATATTAGGCATACTTCTAAGAGCTGCTAATTGTTCTATTGGTTGGTGAGTTGGTCCATCTTCTCCAACACCTATACTATCATGAGTTAATACATATGATATAGGTAAATTCATTAGTGAAGAAAGTCTCATTGAAGCTTTCATATAATCACTAAATACAAAGAATGTAGCACAAAATACTCTTAATCCGCCATGAGCATACATTCCATTACAAATAGCTGCCATTGCATGTTCTCTAACTCCAAAATGAAGGTTTGATCCACTTTTATATTCTTTTGAAAAATCACCTTTATCCTTCATATAAGTTTTATTAGATGGAGCTAAATCAGCTGAACCACCTATAAGATTTGGTACTAAATCTTTTAATCTATTTATTAATATTCCCGAAGATTCTCTAGTTGCCATTTCTTTATCAAAACTCCAGAATTCTTCATTTTCTAATAAAGCTTTTTCATTTATATCTTTATTAAACCATAAATCATATTCTTTAGCTAATTCTGGATATTCATTTTTATAAGATTGTAATAATGAATTCCAATTAGCTTCTTTTTCTTCTCCAGATTTTATGTATTTATCCATATTTTCATATACTTCGCTTGGAACTTCAAAAGGAACTTCACTTGGCCAATTAAGATTTTCTCTAAAAGCTTTTATATTATCTATTCCTAGTGGCTCTCCATGAGCAGATGCTTTTCCTTCTTTTGCAGGACAACCATATCCTATCTTAGTACTTACTATTATCATAGAAGGTTTTGAAGTTTCTGCTTTAGCTTCATCTATAGCATTGTTTATAGCTTCTATATCATTACCATCAGAAACTTTAATAACTTGCCAGTTATAACTTTCGTATCTCTTAGCAACATCTTCTGTAAATGCTATATCAGTACTTCCTTCTATAGAGATTTTATTAGAATCATATAAAACTATAAGTTTTCAAAGCCCTAATGTTCCTGCTAATGAACTTGCCTCTCCTGATATACCTTCCATTAAACAACCATCACCTACTATTGAGTAAGTATAATGATCAACTATATTATACTTTTCTTTATTAAATTTATTAGCTAAATATTCTTCTGCAATAGCCATACCTACAGCATTACATATACCTTGTCCTAAAGGTCCTGTAGTTATCTCAACACCTGGAGTATGATTATATTCAGGATGACCTGCTGTTATACTTCCTGTTTGTCTAAAGTTTTTTATATCATCTATACTTACTTTATATCCGAATAAATGTAATAATGAGTATTCTAACATAGAACCATGCCCTGCTGATAAAATAAATCTATCTCTATTTTGCCATTTTGGATTTTTTCCATTATGATTCATTTTTGACCATAATGTAAATGCCATTGCAGCTGAACCTAAAGGTAATCCTGGATGACCTGAGTTTGCTTTTTGTATAGCATCTGCAGAGAGTATTCTTATTGCATTTATACACTTTTCATTTAAATTAGAATTCATCTTTATTCCCCCTAATAGTTAATACTTTATTTATTAAAAGCATCTTCCCAATCTTTTTTAAACTTTTCTAAACCTTGATCTGTTAAAGGATGTTTTAACATTTGATACATTAATTTAGCTGGAACTGTTGCTATGTCAGCTCCTGCTTGTGCTGCTTCTATAACGTGTATAGGAGTTCTTACACTTGCTGCTATAATTTCTGTTTGTATATCATGCACTTTAAATATTTTAGATATACTTTTTATTAAATCCATACCATTCATTGATATATCATCGATTCTTCCTAAGAAAGGACTTACATACGTTGCACCAGCTCTTGCAGCAAGCAAGGCTTGTGGTGCTGAGAATATTAATGTTACATTTGTTTTTATACCTTCTTTAGAAAGAATATTAGTTGCTTTAAGACCTTCTTCTGTCATAGGTATTTTTACAACCATATTAGGATGTATTTTAGCTATTTCTCGTCCTTCTTTTATCATATTTTCAACATCTTCACTTATAACTTCTCCACTTATAGCTCCATCAACTATTTCAGTTATTTCTTTTATAACTTCATTAAAATCTCTTCCTTCTTTAGCCACAAGAGATGGATTTGTAGTAACTCCACAAATTACTCCCATATCATTTACCTTTTTTATATCATCAACATTAGCTGTATCTAAGAAAAACTTCATATTAATCTCCTCCTTTTACACCTTAGTATAAGTTCATATATTCAGGTATACCATTTTTATAATTTATACTTACTTCACCTTGTATTAAAGGTTTTAAATAATCTATCATTTCTTTTTTAACATCATTTCCATTTGAATTTATCCAGCTTAAGGGAACTTTCTTTTCTAGATTTGCAACATTCTTAATATCAGTAGTAACAAATTCGATTTTATATGGATTAGAACTTATCCTTTTAATGCCTACCATTACTCCTGAATTTCCTTCATTAGCACATTGAAATTCCTTCATGCCTAGAGCTTTAGACTCATCTAAATCAGTTTTACTTCCTATATGTCCTGCACATCTTTGCATTAAATTTAATTCTATAGACCTTACTTTGCAGCCTATTTCATTTCTTACTATTTCCTCAAGAACTCTTCCTGCACCAGCTATATAATTATGACCAAATACATCTTTAACACCAGATTGTACTTCATCAGATATATATTGACCATTTGAATTTTTTATACCTTCACTTATTGCTACTATAACTGAGTTATTATCTTTTAACTTTTCCTTTACATCATTAGTAAACTTATTTATATCAAAATCATTTTCACATAAATATATAAGATTTGGTCCAATTCCGCCATTTAATCTTGATAATGCAGATGAAGCAGTTAGCCATCCTGCATTTCTTCCCATTACCTCTACTATAGTAACTGATTGTGTATTATAAACAGAACAATCTCTTTCTAATTCAGAAAAAGTTGTTGCTATATACTTAGCTGCTGATCCAAATCCTGGACAATGATCAGTTTCAACTAGGTCATTATCTATCGTTTTTGGTGCCCCAATTATATTTATATCATCTATATTTTTTACTCTACAGTATCTACTTAATTTTTCTACTGTATCCATTGAGTCATTCCCACCTATGTATATAAAGTAGGCTATAGAGTATTTTCTTAACACTTTTATTATTTGTTCGTATTGATTTTCACATTTATCTATATCATTAAGTTTTAATCTACAAGATCCAAGAGCTGCTGCTGGAGTTTTATAAAGTAAATCCACATCACTAGTATCTTTTAATATTTCATTTAGTTCTATAAAACTTTCTTCTATAACTCCTTGAATACCATTCTTGGCTCCATATATTTTATTTATATTTCCAGAAATCTTAGCCATCTCAACTATTCCAGCTACTGTAGCATTTATTGCAGATGTAGGGCCTCCTGATTGAGCAACTAAAATATTTTTCATATCTTATACTCCTTCCAACTCAGTGTCTGATATTATGCCTTCTTTAGCCATTTTCTTCTTTAATCTTTTATCTAAAAACGCAACTATGAATGGGCATAAGAATAATGTAACTATTGATGCAGTTGCACATTGAGCAGTTGCCATTTCTGTATATGGTGCCATTGATGGATCTGCCTCTGCTACTGCTGCTGGCGTCATTGATGAATTTAGAGCAGTTGTACCAATTACTGCACCCATTGCACTTCTTTCTTCTTTTTTAAGACATAAGTTATATAAGAAATAAAATAAAAATCCTGTTACAGTTGATATTAATCCAAGTAGTATTCCAGATGCTCCTGCTGTTGCTATTGTTGCAAGATTGGTATTAGAACCTATTGCTATAGTCATAAAAAAAGTAACTATAGGTTGAGCTTTTTTACACATATCTTTAAAATCACTATCTAAATTTCCCCATATAAAACCTATTAATATAGGTATTATTGTTGCTATTAATGAATTTATTGGAATAGTTGCAAGACCTGTTGCTCCTAATGCAACTAATGTAAAGAATGGACCATCATTTAATGAAAGTACTGATACTGCTCCTGTATCTGTGGCATTTCCAAACTGAGATGATAAAGAAATATATAAAGAACTATTTGAATTAGTTATTGCAGCTATCATAACCATAGGAGTAATTCCTAGTATTCCATTGTCACCGCATATTTTAGCTACTGTTAATCCCATTAAAACACCTACTATAAACTTCATTCCTGTTAATACTGTCCCTTTATAAAGAGGTAATCCAACTTGCTTTATGTTTATAGCAGAACCACATATAATTAAGAATAATCCCATCATTGCTGGTTGGCCATTTTTAAATAAACCAGTTGTAAATCCACCTATTTCAAAAAACTGAGGAAATACAGTATTTATAAAAACTGCGATTAATAAAGGAATAATTACAAGCCCACCAGGAATCTTTTGCATCTTCGATATAATTTTCATGTATAATCAATCTCCTTATTTTTATTTATTATATAACTATTATTTCATATACATTTTTTAAGTTAACTTATTATATAGGTCAATGTTTTACATTGACCTATATATGACTTTATTTATATATTCATTGCAGTTTTTGTATTCTTTTCATATTCACAAATTCTATCTACTTTATCTTGAGAACCTCCACCTGCAAATTCACAAGTTAACCATATTTCAACTAGGTATTTTGCAAGCTCTGGAGCTACAACTCTAGCTCCCATACACATTATTTGTGCATTATTACTTTTTCTAGCACGTTCTGTTGAATATGGATCGTGACATACTGCAGCTCTTATCCCTTGTACTTTATTTGCAGTTATTGCCATACCTATTCCCGTTCCACAAACAAGTATACCTCTTTCGTTATTTCCTTTTTGTATAGATTCTGCAACCTTTATAGCTACATCTGGATATAATACTTTTTCATCAGATGTATATGTTCCAAAATCTTCAACTTCAATCCCTTTTCCTATTAATAATTCTTTTACACTTTCTTTTAAATCAAATGCTGCTTCATCGCATCCTATAGCTAATTTCATCTTTATTTCCCCCTTTTAATTTAAACTTTATAAAGCTTTTTTAACTACATTTAAAGCACTATCTACCATAGCTTTAAAGTTCTCTCCCTTTAACCCAAATCTACCTATAAATAATCCATCAATATCTTCATATTTTACTAAATCTGGTGCAGTTTCTGGACTTACAGAACCTCCATATATAACTCTTATTGAATTTGCTACTTCTTTTCCATACTCTTGTTCAATAATTTTACGAATATATTTGTGAGTTTCATTTACATATTCAGGACGTGCAGCCTTAGGCTGACCTATAGCCCAAACTGGCTCATAAGCTAGGATTACCTTTTTTCTAAAATCATCACTTAAACCTTCTAAAGCCCATTCAACTTGTGTTTTTAAAGTTTGTTTTCCAATATTGTTATCTAAATCTTCTTTAGTTTCTCCTATACAAACTACAGGTATTAAATCATACTTTTCACAAATCTTAACTTTTCTATTTACTAAGATATCGCTTTCAGAAAACATAGCTTTACGTTCTGCATGACCTAATTCAACATAAGTACAGCCAATTTCTTTTAATACATTCGCTGGGACTTCTCCTGTATATGCACCTTTTTCTGCAAAACAAACATTTTGAGCTCCATATTTTATATTACTTCCTTTAAATTCTTCGCTTACTGTATGTATCATAGGAAATGTCGGTAATATAAATATATCTACATCTTCAACTTTTCCTACTTTATCACATATATCTTTAGCTAAGTTTTTTCCATCAACTATAGAATTAATGTGCATTTTCCAACTTGAAGCAACTATCTTCCTTCTCATCTTTATACACCTTACTTTCTTTTTTAGATTCTTTGAATAATCGATTGACTATATCAACCGCAGTATTTTCACTTCCTGTTAATCCACCTTTACCTATAACAGGCATTTTATTATATTTTGACCCTACTAACTTTCCAACATCAGCTTGTGGTATTACATAGTCTATAAGCTCTATACATTCAACACCTAATTGACGACATACACTTACCATTGTATCCCCGCCAGTCATATATAATCCTGCAAACTTATCTCTTCCTAATTTATCTAAAGATGACCATATTATATATCCTAATGAAGAGTTTATTCTTTCTGCACAAGAACCATACTCATATCCATGTTTCTCATCTTCTTTATCCAGATTTAGTAATTTTCCACTAAGAGCTGTCTCTAATAATATTGACCTTGGTTGATTTTTTTTACTTACAAGTTCTACAACTTTATCAATAGCCTTTTTAACTTCTAACTCAGCTTCTACTCCTCCATTTATTAAGGCTCTTGGATTAACATGTATTCTTACATTCCTTTCATCACTACATAAAACTTCCATTTGTTTTTTAGTTACTGGAGTAGCACTACCAGCTGCTATTAATACAGTTTTTTCTTCTGTGTAATCCTCTTTTATATTAACGTTTTCCCAAACTTTATTTGACATATATCCATTATGATAAGCTAATCTTTCTGTAAATGGTCCAGGGTCAACTGCAAGTACATTCCACCCCAATTCAACTACTGCACTTGCTATTGTATCTACATCTTCATCATCTATAGCATCTACA
The DNA here is from genome assembly GCF_900604535.1 of Romboutsia sp. Marseille-P6047. Classification (NCBI taxonomy): domain Bacteria; kingdom Bacillati; phylum Bacillota; class Clostridia; order Peptostreptococcales; family Peptostreptococcaceae; genus Romboutsia; species Romboutsia sp. Marseille-P6047. The sequence goes on along the minus strand of NZ_UWOT01000002.1, from coordinate 279,244 downwards.
ACTATTATTCTATTGCCCTCATCCTTTGAGTATATAAGTGATAATTTTACACTTTCTTTTCCACCTAAAACATAATCTAATCCAACAAATCCAACTTTTCTCTTACTTTGATCTTGTAAAAGTCTTGGTATATAATTTTCCTTTACAGGAGTTCTAACATCATTTGCTGCTGGAGTCTTTGTTAAAGCAACTCCATTTATAACAGAAAATCCACCTACTAATACCCTATTAGATTTTGGCATAGAAGGTACTACTATTGCTACATAGTCATCTCCTATTTCATCTAACATTGCATCTATTTCTACACCTATTCCTCCACGAAGAGTTGTATCTATTCTTTTTGAAAATTGCTTTATTCCCATTTTCTTTAAAGCTTTTGTTGCCTTAGTAACTTTTTCATAAGCTTCATCTGATGGTAATGGTCTACTGTTACTACTTACAATTATCCCTGTGTATTCATTCACATTCTCACATTCCTGTGCAGCAACTTCATTAAAAAATGCTGCTGTTTTTGCTCCTGACTTGGAAAGTAATACACCTACTGTAGTAGCTCCAGTTAAATCGTCTGCTACAGCCCCTATAATTGGCAAGTTACTTCCTCTCCCTTCTTTTCACTATTTCCATACATCATCTTTGCATATTGAGAAACCACTTTAGTTGATTCAATCATACTAACAGCACCAGCAATACCTTTTCCTGCTATATCAAATGCAGTTCCATGGTCTACTGAACTTCTTATAAATGGTAATCCAAATGTTAATGTTATAGATTTTTCAAAATCTAAAATTTTACAAGCAATATGTCCTTGGTCGTGATATAAAGAAAGGATTGCATCATATCTTCCTTGTTTACCTAAGTTGAATACCGAGTCTGCTGGAACTGGCCCTGTAACATTTATACCTAATTCCTTAGCAGCTTCACAAGCTGGTATTAACTGTTCTATTTCTTCTCTACCAAATAGTCCATTGTCTCCACCATGTGGATTTAATGCTGCAACTGCTATTAACGGATTTTTCATATTTAATTTTTTTAATTCTTTATATATATTTTTGATATTATTTAGAACTTCTTCTTTTGAAGCAAAATCACATGCATCTTTTAATGACATATGACGGCTAACAAAGAATACTCTTAATTTATGAACTGAAAACATTGTAAGAGCGTATGGAGAATTTGTTTCATCTTGATATATCTCTGTATGACCTGCTTGCTTTACTCCTACTAATTTTATTGCTGATTTGTGTATTGGAGCAGTTGATACTGCATGAACTTCTCCTTTTTTTCCTAATTCTATAGACTTCATTATGTAATCAATACTCATTTGACCTGCTAGTTTTTGTATTTTCCCATATTCAATTGAGTCACAATCATAATCTCCTGTTTCTAATACATCCATTGTTCCGTATTCATATTTTGCTTCTGATGGAGACGTTATTTTATTAATATTTAAAGTAACACCTAATACTTTCATTGCTCTTTCTAAAATTTTAATACTCCCTATAATAAAAGGTTTACATTCATTATATAAATCCTTGTCTAGCATAGTTTTAACAACTATCTCTGGTCCAATACCTGCTGGATCTCCCATTGTTATAGCTGTTATTGGTCTAAATTGATTATTTAATTCCATTATTCTATACTCCCCCTGCAATGTTATTTTCATTTACTTGTTTTTATATTTATATACTAATATCTTTATTATAAATTAGCAAGTGTTTTCTTGCGTTTTTTATTTTTTATTTTCGTTTTATTTTTATTTCATTGTTATTTATTTTTTATTTTTTGTTATTTGATTGTTTTTCAACCTTTTATGTGATACATTTTAATTAATAATTGATATAAAAATAACCATATTTATCATATATAAATAACTATAAGGAGTGAAATTATGCTAATGCTACAACGTCATATTCAAATAATTAACTTATTGAATAAAAATATTAGAATGACTACTAATGACTTTTGTAAAGAATTAAATGTATCTGCAGGTACTATAAGAAATGATTTGAATTTTTTAGAAAAAGAAAAATTATTAAAAAAATTCCATGGTGGAGCTGCAATATTAGAAAAACACTATACAATAGATATTGATAAAAGAAATAAACAAAATAATTTCGAAAAAGAAATTATTGCTAATGAAGCTTTAAAATTAATACAAGATGACCAATGTATTATTCTTGATGCAAGCTCAACTGCATTAGCTTTAGCTAAAAAGTTAGTAAAATTTAAAAGATTAACGGTAATTACAAATGGAATTTATACAATGATGGCTTTAAAAGATTTACCCAATATTACAGTTATTTTTATAGGTGGAATTGTTACAAAAAATTCAGCTTGTACTGAAGGTTTACTTGGATGTGATTTATTAGATAAAATAAATGCTGATATATCTTTTGTATCATCTCATGGTTTTACTTTAGATGAGGGGTTAACTGATTTTAATCTTTATGAAGTTGAATTAAAAAAACAAATGTTAAAACGTTCTAAAAAGTGTATTGCTCTATTAGACTATACTAAATTTGAAAATATATCTACTGCATCTTTTGGCAATTCTTGTGATATAGACCTAATAATTACTGATAGCAATACTGATATTTCTATAATTGAAAAATATCGTAACTCTGAAGTTAAGGTTATAATAGCTAAATGAAGGACTACCTTAAATAAGATAGCCCTTCATTATTAATCCATATTTTTAAATCCAGCTGGATTTACATGCACCATACAATGTTTTACTAGAGGAAATTCTCCTTCAATCTTATCATGAACAGCTTGTGCTATTTTATGAGCCTCTTCTAAGGATATACTTCCATTAACAGAAATCTCTACATCTAAATAAATCTTAGAACCAAACATTCTAGTTTTCATATCATCTATATCACAAACCCCATCTTGACTTTTAACTACATCTTTCATTTTATTTATAATATCAGTATCACATGATTTATCTATCATCTTATCCATACTATCTTTAAAAATATCATAAGATGCTTTTATTATAAATAAACATATAACTAAACTTGCAATAGGATCAAGCATAGGAAATCCAATTCTCGCTCCAAATATACCAATAAAGCTACCTACGGAAGACATTGCATCTGACCTATGATGCCATGCATCTGCCATAAGAGCACTAGAATTTATCTTCTTTGCATAAAAGCGTGTATACCAATACATTCCTTCCTTTACAATAATTGATATTATAGCTGCTAGTAATGCCAAAAATCCTGGTATTTGTAAATTTTCACTGGTAGGTCCAAATATTTTTTTTATACCAACTATACCTATACCTATCCCTGTAGCAAAAAGTATGCAAGCAAGTATCATACCTGCTACACATTCAAACCTATCATGACCATATTGATGTTCTTCATCAGCTTCCTTACTAGAAATATTAACTCCAATCATAACAATAATTGTGCTAAAAACATCTGAAGCAGAATGTACTGCATCTGATACCATAGCACTAGAATTTGATATAATACCTGCAAATAATTTAAATCCTGATAAGATGGCATTGAATATAATACTGTTAGTCGAGACTCTCATTGCTATATCTTTGTCGCTTTTTATATTAGAATTTCTCATAAATAGTCCCCCTAATTTTACTTTATATTAAAAAGCATCCATGAGAATAAGGTCTCATAGATGCCTACACTTCATTAATTATATTTTAAGAGTGTATATAAAATTTTTTACTTTATTTTAATAAATTATATTCTCATTTAATTAATTTTGTGAATAAAAATTCTATATTTCAAATATTTAATAAAATAAAAGGATAGATTATTTAAAAATCTATCCTTTTATTTATAAATATATATCTGAAAACTCTACGCTCATCTTAGTTATATTTTTAAAATTATTATTAAACTCTGATACATCAGATTCTTCACCCTCAATTAAAACATCTGGCAATGTAATTATAAACTCAGAACCCTCTCCTAATTTACTTTTTACACATATATCTCCATCGTGCATATTAACTAAGGATTTAACTAAAGAAAGACCTATTCCACTTCCTTCTCTATTATTATTCATCTTACTTCTTACTTGTTCAAATCTTCCAAAAACTGCCTCCAATTTATCACAAGGTATTCCTATTCCATTGTCTTTAACCATTATTTTGATATTATCTTCACAACTTATTTCAACAGATATAATCCCATTATCTTTATTAAATTTAATTACATTTGAAAGCAAGTTTAACATTATTCTTTCTATGTTATCTTGGTCAAAAGATATTATTTTTTCTTCAACATTTGTATCAAAAACTAAATTTAAGTTATTACTTTCAATAAATTCAGAAACAGACATTCATATATCCTCTACACATCTTACAATATCTCTATTTTTAGGATTGTGTGTAAAGCTACCTGAATCTAGTTTAGTTGAATCTATTAAGTTGTTTATTAATTTTAATAACCTATAGCTATTTTGCTTAATAATATTTAAATATCTATCAAAATATTCAAACTCTTCAGAGTTTAACTTATTCATTCTTAATTTAAGAACTTGATATGAACTAAGTATTAAATTTAAAGGAGTTCTAAGTTCATGAGATAAGTTTGCAAAAAAGTCCATTCTTAACTTTTCCATTTGTAATTCAAGTTTTTTAGCATTAGTTATATCAGATACTATGCATACTTTTCTTAAAACCTTTTCATCTTCATCTAAAATTGGGCAATACCTACCATAAAACCATCTATCTTCTTTATCTTTAGTTACTTTTAAAAACATTGTGTCCGTTTTATTATATTCATATGGTTTAAACTCTTTTTCAATTTCAACTTCATCCCAATGATTAACCCATCCATTTATATCTTCATATAAATTTAATTCTTCTGCTTTTATACCATGTATTTTTTCAAATGCTTTATTTATATAAATGATCTTATCTTCTTCCCTTATAAATATAATATCCTCTACATTATTAACTATTTGTAAGAATATTTCTTGATTCTCTTTAGCTTCTTTTATAAGTTCTACTTCATTAGTTGTTTCTATTGAACCCCCCATAGTTCCAATAACTATATTCGTTTCATCATCTATATGAGGCCATTTAGCTATCTCAAAGTACTTGGTTTCAGATTTTTTTTGAACTATATTATTAAATACATGTATTTCATTTTCCTTAATTACGTGTTGATCTTCTTCTATATACTTATTAGCTTTTTCTTTTTCTACTAAATCATAATCAGTTTTACCTATAATATCACTATATTTAAGATTTTCTACTTCTAAATATTTCTCACTTACATCTAAGTATTTACCATTTCTATCTTTTATCCAAGCTGGGAAAGGTGCTTTTTTAATTGACATAGGCAATTTAAATGCACTTTCGCTTATTTTATATACCCTAAAATGTATATATTTTCCATCTTCATTGTAACATTCCATCTTACAAATCCTATTTATAACGTTTACATACTTTTCAAATTCATATTTTTCATTTTTTATAGTTTCTAAAATAGCATTGTACCATATACTAATTTGATCTTTATCAATAAGGTCATTAGACCTTTTTCCAATAAGATCTTCTCTGTCCATATTAGAAAGCTCTTCAAATGCCTTATTGACGCGTACTACTTCTACTTCTGTAATTTCATTTTTATCATTTCTAATAAATTCTACACATATATATGCAATGGGACTTTCTTGTATCATTTTTTGGTATATATAATTCCCCATATTCTCCCCTCAAATCCGAATTTTCTATTTTTTCATATACCTAGTAATTATAACATATTTTTACATTTTATTTTAAGATATATTTTAACATTTTATTGTATACTTGATTTAACAGAAAAGATGATAGTTTATAAACTATCATCCTTTTAAACTACTTAATATATAATCTATTTTGTAAAACTTTTATTATAGTTATTTCTGCTTTTTGCCTACATCTTCCACAAGCTTTTCCAGCGTGAGTCTCATTCATTATTTCTTTTACACTTTTACATCCTTTTTCCTTTGCATCTATTAAATCTTGAACTGTTACATTAAAGCAGCCACATACTTTTTGACTATTACTCATAAGTTACCTCTCCTTATAATTTTACTTATACTTTCTATTTTTACTTCTAATACAGTGAAAGTCCATATTTGTACTTTCTTTGTATGATTTCTCTATCATACTTAAATTATCTTTATTTTTATCATCTATTTTTGATTTTCTAATTTGTTTATTATATTTAATTTGCTCTTTTACCAAATTCATATCATCTTCATTTATACTATAAAACCTTGCTATATTCACATCAGAAAGATTTAATTTAATTAATTCTTCTATTTGATTAAAACTTATAACATTGTTATTGTATTTATGAAAGTATTTATTATAAATAGTAAAAACTTTGTATTCATCTATTTTTAAAGATTTCGATATAAAATCAAATCCTATATTATTTTCTAATAAATCATTTATTTTTATTGCAGTTTCTATTTCTATAGCCTTATTTTTTGAAATATTGTTATTTATATCATTTAAAGCATATATAATATTTACTTTTTTACACTTATATAATTCAGATATTTCACTTATTGTTATTCCTTTAGATATAAGGTGTTCTATCATTCCCTTAGTTAAATTTGTCCCAAATATTATTTCTTCTTGCAAAATATTAAGTACATCTATTGTATGTATTTCTAACTCTATTGCTATATCTATATAACTTTTCCCTTCATTTATCTTGGCTTTAATTTCCCTTAAAAGTCTTGCCTTTTCTATTTTTTTATACTTTACAGTTTTTATATTTTTTGGAACTTTAAGTAATATATCTATACAAGCTCTTTCAACGCTTCCTTTCATAAATTTATTCCTTCCCTTTTATGCTTTATATAAATACTAAATTATTATTTATATACCCACATTACAATAAAATTATTGATTTGTAATAAAAAAACTACTTTAAAATGAATAAAATCATCAAAATAGTTTTTATTTATGTATTAATCTTTAATTACTATATTTTTTAATTTACCTATACCTTCAATTTCTACAGTTACAACATCATCTATGTTCATTTCACCTACACCTGATGGAGTTCCTGTAAGTATTACATCTCCAGGATAAAGTGTCATTCCTTGAGTTATAAATTCTATTATTTCAGGAATTTTAAATATAAATTCCTTAGTATTTGATGATTGACGTATTTCATCATTTAAGTATAGTTTTATATCTAAGTTATGCGGATCTATATTTGTTGCTATTACCGGTCCTATTGGCATAAATGTATCAAATGATTTTCCTCTAGTCCATTGTACATCTTGTTTTTGTATATCTCTTGCTGTTACATCATTTGCACAAGTATATCCTAAGATATAGTCATTAGCTTTATCTTTTGATACCTTATAAGCTTTTTTCTTTATTACTATTCCTAATTCTGCTTCGTAGTGTAAATTTTTTGATATTGATGGATATTTTATACCACTATTTGGATTGTTTAGTGACGATGATGGCTTCATGAATATTAATGGTTCTTTTGGTAATTCTTCATTCATTTCTTTTGCATGATTTCTATAATTTAGCCCTACACATATTCCTTTTGTAGGGCTACATGGTGCTAATAGCTTTACATCATCAAGACTTACTTTTTCTTCTGTTATTTCATATTCTTCAAATATATTTCCTTTTATTATATTTATTTTGTCCTCATTTAAAGCTCCCCATTTCTCCTTACTATCGTGTATAAATCTTGTTATTTTCATATTCCCTACCCCTTTTATTCTTTTATTTAAATATAACCTATTTAATATAATAAAGGCTATAATTTTTCTAGTCTATTTAGTAGTAACCTTTAGAAAATTAATTTTATTTGAATAAATTCCAATACCTATAAAAGTAACTAACTCTGTTATAGGAACAACAAGCCATAAACTACTTCCACCAAATAAGATAGGCATTACAAAAATAAGAATTACATTTAATAAAAATCCTCTTACTATAGATATCTTAACAGATAACTTTTCTCTACCAACAGATTGTAAATAATTGCATACTAAAATATTAATATTCATAATACAAAATGCACTTAAATACATTCTAATTGCAGGTATACCAATATTTATAACATCACTATTAGCATTTACAAAAACTAATATTACTTCTTTTGTAAATACAAAAACTATAAAAAATAAAATACTTCCTATAGCTATAGTTGTGTACATTGCATATTTTAAAACATTATCTACTCTTTTCTTTTCATTAGCACCATAATTAGTTGATATAACTGGTTGACTTGCTTGTGCCACACCATTAAATAAAGCTATTCCAACTAATACACAATTTGAAATTATTCCATAAACAACAATTCCATTATCTCCAATATACTTTAATATTTGTATATTAAAAATAAAAATCACAAACCCACTAGCTACTTCCATTAAAAAATTAGAACCACCACATAATACTATTTTCTTAATCATAGAAAGTGATAATACTTTGATAGATATTTTAACTCTATTTTTCTTTTTTATAAAATGAGTTAACAGTACTAAAGATGTTGTTAAACTTCCAATAACAGTTGCTATAGCAGCACCTTTCATTCCCATTTGCATTGGAAAAACAAATAAATAATCAAGAACTATATTAAGACCAGCTCCAATTAGTACACCTATCATACATAAATTAGGCTCTTTCCTATTTCTAATTATAGGTCCTAAGAAATTAGTACAAATAAATATTGGTGTAGCATAGACTATATATTTTCCATATTCCATAACTAAATCAATACTACTTTCATTTGCACCTAAGAAATATGAAATTTCTCTTAAATTTAAAATTGATAATATTGTAAGTATAATTGCAACTAGCCCTACAGATAAAACACTATTTATAAAATACTCATTTGATTTTTCAGTATTTCCTATACCATCTTCCACAGACATTAATATACCAGAGCCTATTCCAAATAATAGTCCAATGCCCATATATATAGAATAAAATGGTAAAAATATATTAAGAGCTAGTATACCATCTGCACCAACACCTTGTCCTATAATTAATGTATCAACTAATATATAAATTGATGTTACTAAAGTTGAACAAATTGATGGTATTAAATAATGATAGAAAACTCTTTTTTCATTTCCTTTTAATAAATCTAATGATTCCATTATATATCTCCTCCTTTTTAAATTTTTGCATAATAAAAAAATCCAAATGCGTACTGACAGTGCACGCACTTGGATTGTTATTGTTTTATTTAATTTTTTAGAACCTTGCTACTTATTAAGTAGATTTTTACATACACTGACATTATAAAAATTATAATACGCCATATATTATAGCTCTTTTACAGAGAATAATTCTATAATATTATATTTAGAAAGTCAATAAGTAAATATTTATTTTATTTTAACTAATTCAAAATCATCCATAGTTCCCCATGCATAAGCTTGAGCTTTTATTTTAACACCTATAGTAATTTCTCCATCATTTACAGTTATATTTTCTATAATAGGAGTCTTCCAATTTCTCCATCCATCAACCTCAAAACCTTCTTCCTGTATCCCTGAAGATGTCTTTGAGAATAGCTTCATTTCTGAATTAGTTGCATCTCCACCTTGTATATTTCCTTTTAACTCATAAATTCCATTTTCTAATCCTGAAATAGTTTGATAAACTACAAACTCCATATCAGAATTTGACCAAAAGTGCATAGCTCTATCTCCACTCTTAGGATCTTCCCATTTTATATTTGCACATCCATTATTATCATTTAAATGCTCTACTTTCCAAACACTATCATCTTCTTCAAAAGAATGATTTACAACATGATTTGTAAGTAATAATGTCACATTAGCTTTAGCAGATAGTTTCTTAAGTTCTTTGTCTTTAGTTTTAAACTTTCCACTTACCTCAAAAGTACCACGAACGTGCTTTTGAAGTTTCTTTATATCACTATTACTCCAAGTAACATCAACCTCAGTCGTACTCTTATCATTATATTTTACTGTTAAAGTATCTGGTAAGTTTATATCATTCTTATCATATGTCTCTACACTTACACTTTCAACTCTTTCAACTCTCTTTGTAGTTGTAGAACCTGTCATTATGTACTTAAATATATTTATAGACTCTAATGGCTTACCGTTAAAATCAAATAAACCTTGATTATCTACTGCACTACCACCATACCATTTACCTGCATCATCAGGATCATATTCTGAAGCGTAACTTGATGCCCATCCAGAACCATACTTCTCCCATAGTAACTTGTTACTTTCTAAATTACTGCTACTTCCAACTGGTAACCATGCTGGTTCCCAGTAAAATACACCAAGACCAGATTCACCTACATCAGCTACTGCTTGAAATACATTTCTCACTGAATCAGCTTGTCCTTGTACAGATATTGTATAATCTAAAGTTTGATCACTCTTTGGAGAAGTATTATAATGACCATCCCCATCTTCCTCTGTATATACATAAGAAGTTTCAGCTACCATAACTTTTTTATTATACTTGCTTGCTATATTACTTAATTGATTAGTTAAATTATCTAAAGTACCATGCCAAAATGGATAATAAGAACTTGCAAATACATCATAATCTACATTATTATCATATAACTTCTTAGATATATTTTCATAGTTACCACTTTTTTCTGGATTAGTAAAATGAAGAGCCACTAAAATATTACTATCAAAATCACGAGCAGCTCTACTTCCTGCATTAAATAACTTAGACATATTAGTCCAGCTAGTTTCCCCTACAAATCCGTTATTTGTTTCATTACCTATTTGAACCATTCCTACATCTACACCTTCACTTTTAAGTTTTTGAAGGCTTTCTTTTGTATAATTATATACAGCTTCTTCTTTTTCTTCTAATGTAAAGCTTTCCCAAGCTTTTGGTGCTTTTTGCTTAGCTGGGTCTGCCCAGAAATCTGAGTAATGAAAATCTATTAACACTTTCATATTATTCTCTGTTGCTCTTTTTCCTATTTTAATGGCTTTTTCAAGGTCATTATTTCCTCCACCATATCCATTACCATTTGAGTCATACGGATTATTCCAAACTCTAATTCTTACATAGTTAGCTCCTGCATCAGCAAAAGTTTTTATAGCATCTTGTTCTTTATTTTCAAAATCGTAAAACTTAACTCCACTTTCTTCTAATGAAATTATACTAGACACGTCTACACCCTTTATCGTATCTTCTGTAACTCCCTCAACCTTATCTATAAAAATTCCTGTTTCTGTTTCATTACTTGTTTTTGCACTGGCTATAATAAAGTTAGACTGTAATGTTGTTAATGAAATTGCTAAACTACACAAAACTATCATTCCTTTTTTAATTTCATAAAATTCCCCCTAGTAAATAATTTTATTTTAATAAATATTACTCAGAAAACGTTTGTCTTAAATTTATTATACATTATTTTTTCTATTTTGTATAATATTAATTAGTAACTTATCAAGATTTATTTAGTAAATATATTTACTATAGATTTTTTCTTATATATCCTACTCAAATAATTTCTTTGCTAATGAATGGTACTAAAAGATTTGGTAAGTTTTCATGGTTGAAAAATTTAGAAATAGATAAGAATTTGAAATTTCCTTACAGTGAATAAAAAGAAGCTTTAAGAGCAAGTATTATAAGATTCTCTTACTAAAGCTTCCTTTGTTTTTATAAAATTTTAGATAAATATTTCAGGTTTTCTTACTATATGTGCAAAATTACTTACAAGCATATTTTGCATATTTTTATACCCTTCATGAATCATTTGTTTGGCATTGAATGGACATCTCTTTATGCAGCTACAACATTTTATACATTTATTTATATCTATTAATTTACAATCATCAAAATCTATAGCTGATGTAGGACAATGTTTAGCACATATTTTACAATTTATACATGCATCTTTAGTTTCAGGAGCTATTGGTAAGATAGGTGAATTTTTTATTACATAAGGGAAATTCCCAGGAACATTTAAATTTTCTATTTTATCAAAGCTCTTTATATTTTCAATCTTTGTACTGATTTTCAGTCCAAAGTCATAAGCTATACTTAAATCTTCTTCATTAGGTCTTTTCGTTGCCAACTTATCTGTAGAAGAATGTTCTGTGATAAATGTGGCAGCTGCTATAGTTTTACAAGACTTATTTTCAAACAAATCTTTTAATTCTAACAGTGAATCTTCATAATCTCTATTTCCATATGTTGCAATAAATACAGCTAAAGAATTATTACATTTTATTTTCTCCATATATGTATGTAATAATTTAGGGAATCTACCAGCGTATGTTGGCATACCAACTATAATTATATCATTTTCATTAAAATATAATTCCTCCACTCTATTTTGAGGTAATGTAATATTAAACTCTTTATATTCTAAATTCATTCCTCTTGCTACTTTTCTTACAATTTTCTTAGTTCCATCAGTAGGACTAAAGTAAAGTAAGTTTAAATTTTTCTTCATTATATACTTCTCCTTTGTCTTTTATCTATAAAAGGATTATATATAAATGCTTTAGATCCCACAATAATGCACTTTCTGGTTAGTTACTTACCATCTAGTAAGTAGTACTATTCATATTCTTTAAGATTTCTACAATATTGTTTTTAGTATTCATCTTATATTTTACAAACTTCTTTAATATACTTTACTTCTCATTATATAACAATTGCGATCTTTATTATATTATAAGCTATACTCACTTCCCATAAATCCTATAATTAAGCCTATACTCCCTGTATAAAACCCCACCCCCCTATCCATAAGATTACTCTGTATTCTATAAAGCATTTGTTAAAGAGTATAAAATATCACCAAAAGAATTTAAAAATTACGCTATGTTTAAAGATAATGTTGAAAAATCTTTTTTAGAGTGATAACAAGGAGAAGTTGATAAAGAACCAAATACGAATTTTTCTTCTAAAAAATTAAATACCTGTTGTTGTTCATACTCAGTTAAATTTTCTAAAGATTTAATTATATAATTTATTTTTGTTTGATTTACAAATTTTAGTCTATAATCAAAATATAGATAATATTTTATATATATTTTACTCCTTACTACTATAAAAGGCAGGCATTGAGGACTGCCGTTTTAAGTGGAGCTATTTTCATAAAGTTTCTATATTGACAGTTTTGCAATAAAGTTATAATATCAATAGGATTATGGTTTTTTATATTTGGATAATCGTAAAATTAAAATAAAGGATGATAAAAAATGACAGAACAAAATTTAAACTTGATTGATGAGGTTAAAAGAAGAAGAACCTTTGCAATCATTTCCCATCCCGATGCAGGAAAAACTACATTAACTGAAAAGTTTCTATTATATGGTGGTGCCATTCGTGAAGCAGGTTCAGTTAAATCAAGAAGATCTCAAAAACATGCAGTATCTGACTGGATGGAAATTGAAAAACAAAGAGGTATATCTGTTGCATCAAGTGTTCTTCAATTTGAATATGATAACTTTTGCATAAATATTCTTGATACTCCAGGGCATCAAGATTTCAGTGAAGATACTTATAGAACTCTTATGGCAGCAGACAGTGCAGTAATGGTTATTGACTCTGCTAAAGGTGTCGAAGATCAAACAAAGAAATTATTCCAAGTTTGTAAGATGAGAGGAATACCAATTTTTACTTTTATAAATAAAATGGACCGTCAAGGAAAAGATCCATTTGAGCTACTTGAAGATATTGAAAATGTTCTAGGAATTCGCTCTTGTCCAGTAAACTGGCCAATTGGTTCTGGTAAAGAATTTAAAGGTGTGTTTAACCGTCATAAAAATCAAATTGAATTATTTGATGATGGTAATCATGGACAATCTATTGCTAATTCTATAACTGGAGAGGTATCTGATGAAAAATTTAATGCTTTATTAGGTGATGCTCTTCATGGAAAGCTACTAGAAGATATTGAACTTTTAGATATTGCTGGAGATAATTTTGATTTAGATGAAATATTAAAGGGTGAATTGACGCCTGTATTCTTCGGAAGTGCTCTTACTAACTTTGGTGTAGAACCATTTTTAGAATCATTCCTAGAAATAACATCACCGCCAAGTCCTCGTAGTAGTAATTTAGGTGATATTGATCCTAATTCTAATAACTTCTCAGGATTTATATTTAAAATTCAAGCTAATATGGATAAAAATCATAGAGATAGAATTGCATTCCTTAGAATTTGCTCTGGTAAATTTGAAAAAGGTATGACAGTAACTCATGTACAAAGAAACAAAAAGGTTAAACTATCTCAACCTCAACAGTTTGTAGCACAAGACCGTGTTATTATAGACTCAGCTTATCCAGGGGACATTATAGGTATACATGATCCAGGTATATTTAATATTGGTGATACATTAAGTGAAAAACAATCAAATTTACAATACACTGGTATACCACAATTTGCTCCTGAGCATTTTGCAAGAGTTTCTACAAAAAATGCTCTTAAGAGAAAGCAGTTCGTGAAGGGTATTACACAGTTATCAGAAGAAGGTGCTATACAGGTATTCAGACAACCTAATTCTGGTATGGAAGAACTTATTATAGGTGTAGTTGGAATTCTTCAATTTGAAGTTTTAGAATATCGCCTAAAACAAGAATATGGTGTTGAGATTCTAATGAATTCACTACCTTATCGCTATGTACGTTGGATTGAAAATGATCTTTCCAAATATGGTAGGCTTTCAATGCCAATGGAGACATTATTAGTCGAAGATAAAAATAACAATTCAGTATTGTTATTACAAAACGAATGGTCTATTAGACATTTTATTGAGAGAAATGAAGATTTAGTTTTAAGAGAAACTTCTTTATAAAAAATTCTCTTAGATTGCCACTGTGTGGTCGAATAACTTCATATAGCCAACGACTTCGTCAGTTGCTAAAAATAAATGTTAATCCCTCTATATCTATTTTTAAACGTAGGGGGATTAATTGTTTATTATCTTATATAATATTTTATGGCTATGTTAGATAACTTCATGATAAACAATATAAATTAGTTCACAATTGTTATATATTGTGAACAATTTATATATAATTAGGCTATGCTAGCCCTCTTCGTGATAAATATGGCATAAAAACAACCACACCTTAGACTTTTTAATACATTAATCTCTAAGATGTGGTTACTTCTATAACTTACTATAGATTATTCATAATATTTTAAAATTGTACCTGAAAATATAAGCATAATATCTCTTCCAAAATTAACTATACCATGTAGTAATATACTTGGCACTATAGAACCATTATATATTTTTTCATCAATATATCCTAGCATCCATCCTCCCATAGTTGGAATTATAAAATAACTAACAAGTAGAATTCTGGATTTAAAATTAGTAATTATGAAAAATTCGGTAATAAGGTTTTTGTATTTATAAAAGGAATTGCTTATAAAAATCCACTTTGTTAATAATTAATTTCTATATTAAGTTTAGAGAATTATTTAACTACATACCATATAAAAAGTCAAAATAAATTTTATTTTGTTTTTCCCATGTTGCTTCATTATGTTTTCCATTTTTAGCTATATAAACATAGCTACTTGCATTGTAATGAGTAAAATAATCATCAAAATAACCTATATAATCTAAAATTAAATCCATATTTCTTACTTCCCTTGTTCCAAAGCTAAAATAAATTCTAGTATTCGAGTCAATTATAGACGACTCTAATTCCTCATTCAATTCATCCATACATAAAAATATAGATGGTGATAAACATGCAGCCTTAGAAAAATACTTATTATATTTTATAATAGTATACAATGCCATTAGCCCACCCATAGAGCTTCCTCCAATTCCAGTGTACTCTCTAGACGGATAGGTTCTATATATATTATCAATTAATGGCTTTAACTCACTAACTACCCAATCCATTAATTGTTGTCCTCTTCCATTAATTTTTCCTATAGACTCATCTTCTATATTATAAGGACAGTATTCATTTAATCTTTCATTTCCAGTATGATTACATTCCATTCCAACAATAATAAACTTCTTATCATAGTTATCTAAAAAATCCGATAGCCCCCACGACTTTCCATATGTTGCATCATTATCATTAAATAAATTATGACCATCATACATATACATAACAGGATATCTTTCTTCACTATCGTAATAATCATCTGGTAAATAAATATGCATTGTTCTTTCTAGCTGAAAAGGCGTTATATTGATATCAAATTTTTCTATCATGGTGCTCCTCCTTATTCCTATCCAACTTTTTCATTAATAAAGCTTTCACATACTAGTATATGCATAAACATACCTCAATTAGTCTTTTTACATAAATTTAAATTTAAAGGCTATCATAATTTATATATAAAAAAGTTTAACTCCATTTGAAAGGATACTAAATTTATGATTATTGCCATTTTATCTATATTAGTTCATATTTTAAATATAATAACAATCATATATATGATTTTTAAAGAAAAACGTTCAGCTAACAGTATAATATCCTGGGCATTAATTTTAACTCTATTACCTTATATAGGCTTTATACTTTTCTTACTAATTGGTAGAAAGATTAAAAAATCTGATATATTCATAATGAAAAAATCTAAAATGGAATTTTTTAAAACATATACAGATCAATTAGATCAGATGAGAATTTCTAATGATAGTATTAAAAATTCTAGTAATTATGAAATAATTAGAGCCATAGAATCTATGGAATATTCACCTTATAGAAACAATAACGAAGTAGAATTATTTTTTGATGGTAAAGAATTATTTAATGAAATTTTAGATAGTCTAAGAAAAGCTGAAAAAAGTATAAATATACAATTTTATATCTTTAAAGATGATGAAATCGGTTCTCAAATATTAAAAATATTAAAAGAAAAAGCAAAGTCAGGTGTTGAAGTTAGATTATTATATGATTCAGTAGGTAGTAGATCTCTTACAAAGAAAAAATTAAAATCTGTAATAGATGCTGGCGTAAAAACTGGTGAGTTCTTCCCTGCTATACTAAAACTAGTAAACCTAAATATGAATTTTAGAAATCACAGAAAAATCATTGTTATAGACAATAAAATTGGTTTTGTTGGAGGATTCAACGTTGGTGATGAATACTTAGGTAAAGACCCTAAATTTGGTTATTGGAGAGATACTCATATAAAATTTGATGGAAGTGCTGTTAAAGATTTAAACTTAAGATTCTTATCTGATTGGAACTATGCAACTAAAGAAAATATAGACTTAACTTCTGTATTAAAAGATTTTAAATCTAATACTATATATGATTTTAATTACTCAGAACCTGGAATACAAATAATATCAAGTGGTCCAAATCCATACAATAGATATGAAATTAAATGGTCATATTTAGAAATGATTCAAAAAGCTAAGGATTATATTTATATACAATCACCATATTTGATTTTAGATCAAAGCATAGCTGATAGCTTAAAACTTGCATCTATTTCTGGTGTTGATATAAAAATAATGATTCCTGGCAAAGGTGATCATCCATTCGTTTATTGGGCTAATTTAGTTTATGCAGGAGAATTATTAAACTTCGGCATTGAAATCTATCACTATGATAAAAATGCATTTCTTCATTCTAAAACTGTAGTCATAGATGATAGGGTGTGCTCAATAGGTACTGCAAACATGGATACACGAAGTTGTGAATTAAACTTTGAAGTAAATGCTTTAATTTATTGTAAAGACATTGCTAAAAAACAACGTGAACAGTTTGAAAAAGATATGTTACTGTCTAATAGATTAACTTTAAAAGAATATAATAATAGAAGTAATTATGTAAAAATTAAAGAAGGTTTCTCAAAATTATTCTCTTCTTTACTTTAATCTAAATAAAATATGCTATAAAAAAGCTATAAAACATTTCTTTCATCATTTTATTGCTAAATAATTATAGCTGTGCTACTATTTTATTAATGAAATATTTGTAATAAGGCCATGAAGGTTTTTAATCTTTATGGCCTTTTTTTGTGCAAAAAAGGGGGATTATATGTCACAGGTAGATTTTTTTGATTCAATCGCTGAAAATTGGGATAATATGATTGAAGTTAATGAAAGTAAAATCAATTATATTCTAAGTAAGTTAAAACTAAAAGAAGACGACACTATACTCGATGTAGGTACTGGTACAGGAGTGTTAATACCATTTTTAATTAAACTATCACCTAATGGTTTAATTAGAGGAGTTGACATTTCTAAGGGTATGCTAGATATTGCATGTGAAAAATTTAAGAAAATACCTAATGTTCACTTTGATTTAGTAGATGTAGAAAATGAAAATATAGAATCTAAGTACGATAAAATAATTCTTTATTCTATGTATCCTCATTTAGAAGATAAAACAAACACTATATCAAAACTTGTAAAAAATAACTTACATAATAATGGTCTCTTGATGATTGCTCATTCTAATAGTAGAAATTTTTTAAACAATCTACATAAAAATGCTGATGAGCGTGTTAATGAATCACTTTTAATGGAAGTTAATGAACAAAAAGAAGTATTTATAAATGCTTCTTTGAATGTAATTGAAGCATTTGAAGACGATGAAATGTATTATATTGTAATACAAAATAGCTAGAATTTACATTTAGTATAAAATTATTTTAATTAATCAGGGGGATTATTATGAAAGCAAAAAAATTAGTATTATCAGGATTGTTTGTAGCATTTGGAGTTATTTTACCTATGATATTCCATATATTCAATATGGGAGGATCTGTATTTTTACCAATGCATATTCCAGTTTTAATGGCAGGATATTTTCTAGGACCTGCACTTGGTGCTGCTGTTGGTATAATAACACCTATACTTAGTGGTTTATTAACTAGTATGCCTCCATTAGTTCCTGTAATGCCTATTATGGCATTTGAACTTTGTGGTTATGGATTAGTGACTGGATTAGTTTTTTCTAAAACTAATAAGGTATATATTTCTCTTATTTGTGCAATGGTTGTAGGTAGACTATTTGCTATAGCTGGTGCATTTGTAGTTTCTTTAACTTTAGCTCCCCAGGTAAGTCCAATAACTTACGTTGCTTCAGGGCTTTTTCCTGCTATACCAGGTATGATAATTCAATTAATATTTATACCAATTTTAATTAATTTTCTATTAAATAATAAAGAAATTGCTAAAGCTATATCATAAATTTTTATATAAATTATATGCTATATTAGATAGTATTTATCATATTCCTTCATTGTTTCTAAATCAATATACTTATTTTACAAACTCTGCAACATATATAAATAAGAAATTATTAGATAAGTGGATTAATATACTAAATGTATGGTTATGGAGTTATCAATATTTAAGTCTAATAGAGATTCTATTAAAAATAAGAATTATATTGTACAAAGTAATGTTATAATAAAAATAAGTAAATTTAACGTCATAGGGGGATAAATATGAAAAAAATACTATGGAGCTTAGTTATAACGGTAATAATATTCTTTTTTAATATATGGCTTATTGTTCCTATAATTTCAAATATAGGTTATAGTTCTGTAGAATCTTCATATCATCTAGTAACTCATTCACTATTACTTTCATTAATATTTCTAGTTATATTCTGTGCGTCATTAATCTTGGAAAGATTTAATGAAAATAATAAAAAGTATGATGAAAATTAATAGGTTATATAGATAAAACAAAATAAACAAATTTAATATAATACTAACAAAAAAGTAGGAGTTATATGATTTGGTATACCCCTACTTTTTTATTATTAAAATTGTTCCTAATATCAACACCATATTAAACATATCCTATTTATAAATAAACAATAGAAAAGTTAAGTGTATTATAGACATAAAAAAAGACACACAATGTGTCTTTTCCACGAACATATATATTATAATATAGTTACGTTTTCAGCTTGAGGACCTCTAGCACCTTTAACTATATTAAAGTTTACTTTTTGACCTTCTTCTAAAGATTTAAATCCGTCAGTTTGTATAGCTGAAAAATGTACGAATACATCATCTCCACCTTCTACTGATATAAATCCAAATCCTTTTTCATTGTTAAACCATTTCACTGTTCCATTATTCATAAAAAATACTCCTAAAATCTATTTCTAGACACCTTTTAATTTATTTGTATGTTACTACATATATTATTATATGCACTTATTAGTTATTTGATACTAATTTTATATTATTTTTTTATATACTAATAAAATGTTTATCATTTTATATAATATTTGCTTTATAACATTATTATTAATATGATCTAAAAATTTATTAAAATCTTCTCCTGATATATTAAATGTTTCTGTATTTATAGATGGATGAAAATTAAGATTTTCACCATTTAGCAAATCACTATCTATTAATAACTCTACTTTACTATCTATATCGTTTATAATACTAAATGGATTTACACTTCCTGGAGTTACCTTTAATAGTTCGTATAAATTTTCTGGTGAATCAAATGAAAGCCTAGTACTTCCTATTTGCTCTTTTATATCTTTTAAGTTTACATTTTTATCATGTTTTGCTACTAATAAATAATTTTTACTTTTATTTGAGTTCTTTAAAAATAAGTTTTTACAGTGATATCCTGGCATATCTTTAGTTGCTTCGTAAAATTCATCAGCGGTGAATACTTCTTTATGTTTTAGTATTTTGTATTTTATCTTTAATTCATCTAACTTTTTGTATATGTCTTTTTTCATTTATCTCCATCCTTTTTTAGTACTTCATTCTTTCTGGTATTACTCCTCTTACTCCACCTTGTGGTGAGTTTGTGTCTCCTTTGTATCTTGGTATTAGATGTACATGGACATGCATTACTGTTTGTCCTGAGTATTCTCCACAGTTTACTCCTATGTTGTATGCATCTGGAGAGTATTTCTCATCTAATAGTTTTTTACCTTCATCTATTAAATTAAATATTGCTTCTCTTTCTTCTTTTGTTATATGGAAAAAGTCTTTTACGTGTCTTTTCGGTATAAATAGCATATGACCTTTCCCTACTGGGTATTTATCATAAATTGCGTAAGCTAGTTCATTTTCAAGTATGTAATTATCTTTCATATTACAGAATATACAGTTCATAGTTTACTCCTTTAATGCGGTTAGTATTTTTTAATTTTACTTTATTATTATAACCCACACAAACTTATTATTCATTTCTAAATTAATAGATTTAGATTCTATAAAAATAATAAAATATCTTATAGATGTACGTCTGAAGATAAAAAATTCTAATTGGATATAATGTCCAATTAGAATTTTTTATTAGTCTTCAAATATAGTATTTTCAGTTTTCCATTGTAATAATTTTATATATAACCAAAATCCATATATACCCAAAGTTATTATAGTAAGTATCCACCATTTTATATAATGTAAAAATAGACTAGATCCTTTACCTATAAATCTTAATCGTCTTCCTTCTATAACTGTATTTTTAGCTTCCCAGTTATACTTTATACACATAGCCCATGGTGTAGCTAATCCAAATGTTATAAGAGTTATAAAATATGCTAGTATATTAACACCTATAAGTCCAAGTAATCCACCTTCAAACCTTGATTTCATTTATTAAGCCCTCCCTATATATGACAATACACAACATTATACTAAAACTAAATATATTTTGTATATATGTATTTTATTAAAACTCATTTGTTAATATATTTATATTTTTCTATTTTTTAACAAATAACTATGCATTTTTCTGCATAAAAATGTAGAGGTACATTAATTATGTACCCCTTCATTTTTATCTTTATGATATATTTAAACTTTTAAATTTTATTTATAATTCTAATTTCCATAATCCATGAAGATTACAATATGCATATACTTCTAACAGCTTATCATTTTCAGTTAATACAAATTCCACAATTGGATCACTATCTACTTCTAAAGATTTACGCTGACCACCTTGTGTTGTTAAAAGATATATCCAGCTTATATGGTGCTCTTGTGTCATTGGATGTAATGTACTTCCAACTTGTACATTTACTTTATTGTTATCTATATTTACTACTGGTGTATGCTTTTCTACTGAAGCTTCTGTTGTATTTTCTACTAGCTCATTCATCTTTTTTCCACAACATACTAGTTTAGGACCTTTATCTTCTATCATTCCGACCATATTTCCACAGACACTACATATAAGAAACTTTTTTGAATTATTCATTTTGTAAACCTCCATAATATAAAAAATCTTACCTATAATATATATGTTGTGAAAACTTAAACTATGTTTACTTTTTATATGTAAAGCTCCGAATTTTTTAACAAGTTCCCACGAACTTCCTTTATACCATACTAAAATAATAAATTATTAAATATTTATATTTTATTATTTTAACTGAATAAAAATAATAATTTTACATAATTCTTCCAAGACCATAACTTGATTTTTATAATTTAAAGTAATCATGCAAAAGATAATATATGATAATTTATTTCAAATCCATACTATTTATAAGGCTATAATTATAATAAAGTATATTTAGCTTTATACTAATTTATGTTTGAATAGAAGTTAATATAAATTCTTTAATCTTAAAATCTGTGATATAATAATATAATGGTATATTTCTGTAAATATCATATTTAAATTTTTACTTAAATATATTTTTATAACTTATTATAAAATAGAAAGGATTGAATAGTAATGGCTAGCTACTTTGACAATTATACATTAGATGACCTATTAGATGAAATGGAAGCTGTATACCTTAATGATAAAAGACCTTGGATCCTCGGCTATAGTGGCGGCAAGGATAGTAGTTGTACCTTACAGGTGACTTTTTCTATGTTGAAAAGATTACCTAAAGAAAAAAGACACAAGCCAGTTTATGTAGTGTCATCAGATACACTTATAGAAAATCCTATAATACTTGAATATCTGAAAGATAATATAAATAAAATAAACGAAAGTGCTAAAGAATTAGATTTGCCTATAATAGCACAAATTGTGTATCCTGAACTTCATGATAGCTTCTGGGCTAATATAATTGGGAAAGGGTACCCTACTCCAAAGTCTATACAATATCGTTGGTGTACTGAAAGACTAAAGATAAGACCATCTAATAAGTTTATAAAAGAAAAATTAGAGTACGAAGATGTTGTAGTTCTACTTGGAGTTCGTAAAGATGAAAGTTCTGCAAGAAAGGCTAGAATAGAAAAAAGAGAAATAGAAGGATATCTTCTTACTCCACATGAAACTTTAAGAGGTAAAAATAAATTAGCTTATGTCTACACTCCTATAGTTGATTTCTCAACTGCTGACGTTTGGGATGTACTATACCATAACAATGACAACTTAATTACTTTTAATGCTGGTGACTTCCCTTCTCCTGCTACTGCATGGGGAACTAGTGCAATGGAATTATTTGAAATGTATATGAAAGGTTCTGGTGATTCTGGAGAATGTCCTTTTATAGCTGATGAATCAAGTGCTAAAAGCAGCTGTGGTAATAGTAGATTTGGGTGTTGGATTTGTACTGTTGTAAAAGAGGATAAATCTTTAAATGGATTTATAGAATCTGGCCATAATGAATTGAAGCCTTTAGTTGAGTTTAGAAGTTGGCTATTAAGTGAAAGAGATAAGCCTAAGAATCGTAAAAAGCACAAAAGAAATGGTGCCGTTGTTAAAAGAGATGGAAAAATAATGTTTGGTCCATTTACATTTGAAGCTAGACAAATGATTCTAAAAAAGCTTTTAGAAACTCAAATAGAAATGCAAAAGTTCTATCCTGACTTAGAACTTATTAATTTAGGTGAACTTAAAGCAATTGATGAGATATGGGATAATGAAGAAGATTTAACTTCTACTACATTATTAAATATATATAAAGAAGTGACTGGTAAAGATTTACCATGGGCTGAATATAAAAATCCTCTATTTGATTCTTCTACATTAAACGTTATAGCTGAAAAATGTAAAGAATATGATATAAACAATGATCTATTTAATAAATTAGTTATTGATACTAATAAGTATAAACACTTTAGTAATAATACTAAATTAAAAAACGCGGTAAGTAAAATATTAAATCAACAATGGCTTCATCAAGATATTATTGAAAAGATCGAAGAAGAAAGTGGCAAGGAGTTAGAACATGAAAATAAATAAACTTGTACTAAAAAACTTTAGATCTTATGAGGAAGAAACTATCTTTGATTTTACTACTACAAATGATAAAAACATAATATTAGTAGGTGGTAAAAATGGAGCTGGTAAATCAACAATATTTGAAGCTATTAAACTTTGTATTTATGGACCTATGGCTTACAAGTATCAAGGATTTAATTCTTCATATATATCTAGAGTAAAATCTAATATAAATAATAATTCTCTAAAAAATGATACTGTTGATGCATATATATCAATAGATATTGAGATTAGCGAAAATACAGAAAAAAACACTTATACATTAGTTAGACAGTGGACTTTTAAAGATAAAAAATTAGATGAGACATTTTTAGTTTATAAAAATTTCTCAAATATTCCTTTAGATGATGAAGAACTTAATTATTTTGAAAATTATATTACATCTATAATTTCACCTAAAATATTTGAATTCTTTTTCTTTGATGGTGAACATTTATCAGAATTCTTTATAGGAAAGAATTCCAATACACATTTAAAACAATCTCTTTTATCACTTTGTAACTTTGATACTTTTGATGTATTAAAAAATACAATAGTATCAAGTACTAAGTCAAATAAAAATAGTAATAATGAAATAGAAATTGCAAGAGATGAATATATGAAATTGGATGAAGAAGTTAATAATCTTACCTCTGAAGAATATATCATCAAATGTGAAATTTCTGATTTAATAAATAATATAGACAATTTAAAAGCTTTAAAGATAAAATCTGAAAAAGAATTTAGAAAAAAAGGTGGCGTTTTAGCAGAAGAGAGACAAGCTTTTAATACTAGAACTGTTGAATTAGAAGCTAGAAGAAGTATTATAAATCAAAGCATTAAAGACTTTTGTAATGAAATGCTTCCTTTCTTAATGTTAAAAGATAAAATAGTCGATTTAAAGAAACAAGTAAAATCAGAAGAGAACTATTTAATATATAATCAACTTAAAGGTAAGCTAAGTGCAGATTATATAAAAGGCTTGCTTTTAGATAAAATAAGTAGTATATCAATAGATGAAGTTGCTATGACTGTTTCAGAAGCTTTAATAGATGATATTGCTCCTAAAGATATTACTGATAACTTTAAACCTATTCATATGCTATCATCTGATGAAAGTAATTCATTAATATCACTTATGGATTCAGTAATTGATTTTGATAATGCTTCTATACTTAACTTATTTGATGAATATAGATCCATTGCTTTAGAGTTAGCAGATATTAGATCTAAACTTAATTCCAGTTTAGAAGATGAATCATTAAATAAATATATAGAAGAAATATCTAATTTATCTAGTGAAATTGGTAAATTATCAGAAAGTGAAAGTAACTTATCTTCTAATTTAGAAGAATTAAAAAATAAGTTAAATATGTTAACTTTAAATAGAGATAAATCTAAAGCTAAATATATAGAATTACTTCAAGCAAATAAGGTAGTTGATATGTCTGCTGACCTTATACTTATGTTAGAAGATATAATAAATACTTTAACAGATAATAAAACTAAAGAAATACAAGAAAATTTCATGTATATATTTAGAAGAATAATTCAAAAAGATAACTTTATAGATTTTATAGATATAGATAAAGACTTTAATGCTTCATTATATATAAATAAAATGTATAACTCTCTAGAACTTGAAAACCTAATTGAAAATATAGGTTATGATGAAATGGAGAAAAAATTTGGTAAGCTATTCTTTGAAGATTTATTTAAAGAGTATCATGTTGAAAACAAAAATGAACTTCTTAATTCTATTAAAAATAATTCTACAGGAATGTTTATTGAGTTAAGAACTAAAGTTGATATAAATGGATTCTCTAGTGGAGAAAAACAAATTTATATACTTTGTCTATACTGGGCTTTACTTAAGGCTTCTGATATAGAAATACCTTTTATAATAGATACTCCATATGCTAGAATAGATGAAACTCATAGAAATAATATTACTAGTGAATATTTATCAACTATAAGTGATCAAGTTATAATATTATCTACTAATACTGAAATAGATGAAAAGGCATATAAAGAAATAAAACCAAAGTTAAATGGCGAGTACTTAATACAATATGATGATAAAAATAGAAAGACTATCCAAAGTAAAGGATACTTTTTTGAGGTGTAATTATGGGATTTAGACTTAAAACATCACAACAAACAAAAGAAATATTTGAAGATTTAGGTTCTAGAATGAATTTAAAGCCATTTGCACTTTGTAAGCTTGCAATTTCAATGTCTTTAACTAATGATGAACCAATTGAAAATTATAAAGAAACTGATAATAACGGACTTGAACTTAATAGACAGACTATAACTGCACAATATGATGTGTTATTTAAAAGTTTACTTGAACAACATGCTGGTAAGCATTTAAGTGATGATGAGTACTTCCCTACTCATGCTAAGCTTCATATTGATCGTGGTGCTGCTATGTTGAAGAATAGATATAATTACTCTAGCAATTTGGAACATTTCATTACTCAAGTTGTTAAAGGAGATATTAGTATATAATAAAAACCCATCTTCTTATAAAGTTTTATATGGAGATGGGTTTCATTTATAATTTCTTTTGCATTTTTTATATTTTTATGAGAAACTATATCTAATTTTTCATATTCGAAGTCTAATAATTCATTTACTTTATGTATATCTTCATCAGTTATATACTTTTTTTCTAGATAGTAATTTATACATTTCCCAGTTTTACTCAACATATCCCTAATATATTTTATTAATAAATACTTTTCAAATATTTTATAATTATAATTAGACTTTAAATCTAGTTTAGACTTATATTGCTCATAACATATATCCTTTAAATCATTAAACCTAATTCTATTATTAATTACTGGTATATTTAGTATATCTTTATATGTTATTTTTTTCTTTTTATGTATTTTTTTAATGTATGCATTTTTATATTCTATACCTGTTTCTATACATTCAACTAATTCTAACTTATCTACTACCTCATAACAAATATCTATTAATTCCTTTTCCGTAGATATATCTAGCACTTTCTCAAAGTATTCATTGTCAACTTTAGATAATATAACTTTATATCTATTTTCATTTTTAATACATTGACCTAAATCACCTTGCTTATTTCTTAATTCTTTTATATTTTGCTTATATTTTAGTTTATCTGATTTCTCCATTTGGTCAATTAGCACTTCACATAAATTATATAATTGTGAAATTAGTATAGAAAAAGTAGTTATTCTTTGTTGACCATCTATAACTTGCTGATTGTTTTGATTATATTTATCTTCCATTGTTATAAGTGCACCAAAAAAATAATCTTTTCCATTGCCTGTATATAAATCATTTAAGTCTTCACAAAAATCACTTATTTCATCCTCTCCCCAACTATATGACCTTTGATACATCGGAATATTATAAGAAATCCCTTCTGGCTCTCTAAATAATCCCATAATACTTTTGGGTTTAGCCTCAAATGACATAGAATCCCCCCATTATTTCACTTATTATACTAATAAGTATATGTACAATATATATTTATTAACACAGAAAAATAGAGACCTAAAACATCATAAGATCTCTATTCTTCAATATATACTGATTTTTATGATATAATAAACTTTATCATATCTACTGTATTAACTCCCAAAATGCCTTATCTCTCATAAATATAGCCCTATCACTATCCCCCATCTTAACTAAGCTATAATGCTTACTTAAAGTCTTAATCCTATTACATAAATTTTCTTGCTCACTCTTATCATGTGCATTAAATATATACCTAGCATCTTTTAGATTAATCTCAGCTACATTATGAACTATCCAAGTTAAAATATAATCTGAATACTTATTCTCTCCAGTAGAGAAATGGCTTAATAACTGAGTCGAAAGAATAGTACCTACTCCAAACTCTCTACCCTCTTTAAGTATCTTCTTTAATGTTTCAAAATCCTTACTTAAGAAATTGTCAGCTTCATCAACTAATATAATCTTATTAAGCTGTCTTAAACTTCCTTCTATTTTACTATGTCCGTATGCCTGCATTTGAGAATAGAATAAATCTAAAGTTATTGCAACTACTAAGTTTTGAATATCTGGATCATATCCTGATAAATCTATTACAGTAACTCCATCTATTAACTCAAATAAACTCTTAGTATTTGCTGAATCTGGCTCAAATATCTCAAAATCTATTAAGTTACTAAATGCTGCATATAAGCTATCTTCTTTTAAATCATCTCTATTTACATATATATCGTATACATCTTTTAATGTAGGTGCTGGTTTGTTCCAAGTATCTGATTGATTTTTTATTATACCTTTCTTTTCATATGCTTCCATTATTAAATCTCTTAATAATGTTTCTTGCTTAATTCCAAGTCCAAATGCTTTTGCTAGTGTTACTTTTAAACTATTTGCTGTATGAAGAGGTAGCATTGGTTTAGAATTAGCAGCCTTTATTACTGAAAGCGGATTAAATGGTAATTGGTATAGTTCATATACATTTGCATTTGTAGCTTCTATAAAATCAGTTTTAGATTTATTGTAATCTCCTTTGTAGTCAAATATTAATATTCCTACATCTTTTCTATCTACATTGTACTTAGATTCTCTATGTATTTGAGTAATCATAGATTTTGTAAATTGAGTTTTACCAGTACCCATAGTACCAATTATTCCTGTATTAGTATGAAGTAACTTATCCGTATCATTTGGATACCAAATCACTTCTTTATTATTCTTTTGGTTTACTCCAAATAGTATTTCCATCTTTCTATCTTCATCAGAATTTATTAGTTCATTATCGTTTTGGGGTTGTATAATTGAACATGTATTCACTTTTTGATGCGTGATCTCTAAATCCACTGATGTATCAGCTACAATAGTTGCTGCTTCAGTATCACCACTATTTTCTTCATAACTTACAGGCTTATTTACATTATTAAAATTATTACTATTATTATAATTCTCTATATTCATTCCTGAAATATTAATTCTTTCTACATGTTCTCCTATTTCTTCAATACTCTTAGTTATAAAATTAATCCCATCTTCTTCAGACATCTCTATAACCATAACATCATCTTCTATACCGATATGAGTATATGCCATACCTTTTTTAAATGATATAACTGAAGCTTTACCTAGTGAAGTTTCAATTGAGTTATTTATTTCATATTCTTCATTAAGTAATTTTCTTCTTAAATCAGAATTAATTACTTTATTCCAGTCTCCACCTTTACAAACATTATATAAACTTAACTTTTCAGCACTAGTTATTACAAGCTGCATTAAGAAGTTTCTATATACTTTTTGTGTGCTACTTAAATCTTCATTTTCATCAGGTAATAATATATTATTGAATATTGATTTAGTAGATTTAGCTTGTTTTATTCCCTTATGAACATATGATGGATCATTTATTCCTATCTTAACTTCAACTGGATAATAATGTACAAATACTTTATCGCTTACTTCTTCTATACCAACAAATAATATATCATCACTTGTTACTCCCCCTTCAAACCCTAAGTTCTTAGCTGATAAAAATCCTTCACTTTGTTTTAAACCTGCACCACCTGATACTCTTAATATTTCTTCAAGTGATATAGGAACCCATATTATATTATCATTTTTAAATTGAGCAAGACCTAACTTTATTGCAGATAATATACTTATTTTCTCTTTAGGGAAATGTGATTTACTAGATAATAATCTTAAAAGCCAATCTCCATTTATAGCATTAAACATATTTATAACTGATGGTGAATAATCACTTGCATTTTCTATTCCATTTTTTTCTAAAAACTCTTCTATAACTCTTTGATATGGTCCAGACTTTCTAGTAACCGTTATTGCATCATATCCTCCGGCAGTTGTATATTGATCACTATAATGTATTATTAATAGATCTTTTGCATCAGGGTCATTTTTAAAGAAATTCAAATCAACCTTAGGATCTATGAATGTTACCCAATGACTAGCATCATATATACTATCTAATGTTGCTTTGTTTTTGTTAGGTATAGATATAGCTTTGCATTGATTGCTGTTAAATGGTTCTCCAGATGATGCTGCATTTAAAGCATTTAATTTTATAGCTACATTCATAAGTCTACTTTCTGTATTAGTATATTTAGTACCAAATCCAGTTCTATATGAGTCTCCTAAAAATACTGATGGAACTCCTGATATAGTACCATTTAATATAACTCCTGATGGTATATCATCCATATTAGAAGTTATTTTCTTAACGTCACTACTCATTTCTAAAAATGTAATATGTGCATACTCAACACCATTACTTATATTCTTAGAATAAAAATGTACTTTTTCTCTATATAAATTTAATACATCTTCTTCAGACATATCATCCACTGATAAATCCAAATTATATATCTCTTTTAATGATTCTATATCCTCATTAAATGCTACTTCTTCAAAAGCATTTGTTATATTCTTATCTGAGTATATAAATAAATCTATTGGTAATAGTTCACTTACCTTTTTATTCTTAAGCTGTTTTATATAGTATTTAAATATCCCTTGTAGTATCTCTTTGCTATCACCTGTATTAATTAAGTTAATTCTTATTGGTGCATTATTTCCCATTTCAAACATATATTTAAAATGGCTTACAAACTCTTCTATCTTTTCATTAACTAATTTTGAAACAAAGTCTCTTGAACTTTTATATCTAGGAAGATTCTCGTCTACGTAATACTTCCATTCAGGAGAATGTTGTTGTTCCATAGGTATATAAAGTTTATCGTCTTCATCTATTATATATGGTAAAAGATAAGTGGATGTAAATTTCTTTAAAACATCTTCATCTATAACTTCATTATCTATTCCATAATTTAAATGAAGTTGATATATAATATTTAATGGATGCAATGAAGTAAAAATTAACTCTTTATCTTCTATACTTCTTCTTATTGCACCTATTCTAAATAAGTTTTTTTGCTTTTTAGTAAGATAACTACCTTCTTTTATATTATTTAATGCTATTGTATATGATTTAATAAATTCGTCATATAACTTCTTTATATCATCATTTATATATGATAAACTTGGAAGTTTTTTAGATAATCTATAATAATCTATTATATTTCTGTATGTTCTTTCTACATCAATATCTAAGTCTATATCTAAAACTTCTATTCCTTCACTATTTTCAATAAAACTTAATCCTTCTAAATCTATAAGTTGCTTTTCTAAATTTAGATTTTTTCTAAATTCATCTCTAGTGAAATATTCTTTAGTTCCATGTTGTAATTTATTATCACCTATTAACTTAAAGTCACTTTTCTTTTCTCTTTTTAATTTCCAAACTTTAAAACCTTCTATAGGTGCAATTTTCTCACTTGTTCCTACTATACCAATAGGAATTATATCATTTTCTAATTTTAAGTTAAATCTTGCTAAATCACTATCATTTTCATATTCAAAGTTTTCACTTAGTTTAACAGTTAACTTTTCATTTTTTGGTAATTCTATTACATCATTATTTGAATCAATTTCATAAGTAGTATTCTTATCTTCAAATTCATTAAAAACGATTGTTGATTCATTAGTATTTACTGATATATAACTATCTTTTTTCTTGATTACTAGTGAGTATTTTGATTTAATTGATTCAAGGTATCTAGGGCTGCATTTAAGCATTACTATCTTAAATTCAAACTTAATATTATCTACTTTATATATAACTTTATAGAAGTTTGACTTTCCTTCTATATCTTTAATAGTAACTTTTAATTTCTTACCTGAAGTTTTTGCTTCAGCTTCCCCTTCAACCTTTTGTATAAATTCATTTTTTAAATTATCATAGAATGAAAATTCTAACTCTACTTCTTCTTTTTTCTCTTCATTAAAAACGATAATATTTCTAACTCTTAATTTTGCTTTTGATGTTCCTTCTTCTTTGTCCCACTCTTCAGAGCTTGATTTGTATTCTAGTTTTGTAGTTTTCTTACCCTCATCAATAAATTTATCTACCAATTTATAATCTACTTGCATCCAATCTTTTTCTTTAAGCCTTGATGATCCTTTTTCACCAAAGAACTTTTCTAACTGTGTCTCTGGATTTCCATAGTTATGAATTTCATCTACTTTAGTAAAGTAAGATGCATTCTCTTTTATTCTATTGCTTAGTTGCTTACCTTCAAAATCTGTAAGCTTTTCATCATAAAAAAGCCCAAAATCTTTATATTGATCTTTTGATATATATCCTTTTTTTAAAATATCAAGTATATCTTCATATTCAAATATAGAGTGGTTATCTGCAAATAAAACTTTCTTCTTTTTATCTAAATCCATCTCAACTATAGCTTTATCAACTTCTGTAAAAGACTCTGTAGCTAGTATCTTTTTTATATCTTTTTGAATAGAGTCAATGTGAAATGGCATTCCTTCCTTGCTAAAAGATTCTGTTCCTCCCATAATACTATCTAGTGTAGTGTTATGAATGAATAATATAGCTTTTTTCTCGTATCCCTCTTCCATGCCAACCATATTTCTAAGTCTAGTTAAAAAATCAGGTTGAACATTATCCATAGTCGAAGATACTATTAACGATACTCCATTAAACTCTAACTCATATGATTTATACTTTACTTCTCCACTTAAATCTTTGTATTCATATTCTCTATATAAATTATTATCTTTTAATTTTTCATATAAATCCCTTACTTGTTCTTCTGTTTCAAACTGAATATTATATTTTGAACCAGGTATTAATGGATTTAATCTGAAAAAATCAATTATCTTACTCGATAAATAACTATAAAACTGATTTGACATACTGCGCATCCCCACTATCCGATTTCTTTTCTAATAAATTTAATTTTTCATATAACTGTATTATCTTTAATTTTGAATCTCTATCAAAGAATAATCCTCTTAATTCAAATTCTTCAAATAAATCATTTAATTTAAGTTTTTCATTATTATTGATACAAATTTTTGTCATTAGTATTATATCATCTTCGGTTATATTTAAGTTATATCCTAATTGACCTCTTCTCTTTGCAAAGTTCTTTTGAACAAATCTTACAAACCAGTTCCTGTATGCTTCATTTGCTCTACTTCTACTACTAGAGTTTTCAAACTGATATCTAACAACATTAAATAATTTATGAACAGAACTAAAACCTTTTATCTCTGTTTCTTTATCAACATACCTAAAGTTTTCCCACTTAATATCTTGTAATTGTCTTTTGTATGCTTCTATTAATTCTTCTATTTGATCAGTAAAAGTATCCTCAGAAATAATTTTAAATAATTCAGCTAAATCCTTATATCCTAATTGTTCTTCTATCTCATTATGATTTAACATTTCTAATACTACTGCATGAGAAAATAATGAAGCTGTACTATTCTTTATTTTTTCCCATCCAAATTGATAAGCTGTTCTAGTCTTTGATGTACGCTCCCAATCTAATGTATAGTAAAGCTTATTAGGCTTAGTTAAATCTACATTTTCAAATTCATCAAGCTTCATTACAAGCTGAGATACATAAAACATATAATAGTATTCTAAAAATCTCTTTAATGAATCTTTATATAAATCTTCTTTTGATATAATAAACTTAAAATCTTTTACAAATTGCTCCTTAACAAAAGGTAAATAGCATTTATATTCACCTATTTTATTCTTTTCATCTTTTAATTCTGGTAATGCTTTTATCACTAGCTTATATAAAATATTTTCAACTTCCCTATCATAATACTTACTAACATCTTCTTTTATAGATTCATCAAATAATATTGAGTATAAGAAGGTTGATATTTTATCATCTGACGTTGTTGATGATATATAGTTTATAGTTCTTATATCAAAATCAACTAATCCATTATTGTCTATGAACATACTTCTAATAATATCTTTAAAAGTTTCTCTTGAGTTATCTCCTTCATATTCTCCAATTTGATCCGATACTTCTTCTAAAAAGCTTTCTACCTCAAAATCTCCATTAAGTTTCTTATCACTTATAATCCTTGAAAATGAACCTATAACCCCTGAGAAATCTGATACTAAAGTTTTTTCATTAGCCACATATGGTAACAGTTTATATTTTCCACCTTGCTTATGTGTTAAACCTTTGTCTGTAAACTTAAAGGTTTCTTTTATACCTTCTAAATCTATACTATAATTAATTGCTTTGCACATAACTAAATCTCCATAAACTTATAAATTTCAAATTCATCGTCATATTCTAATCTGAATTTTTTATTTTCTTCTCTATTTTTTTCTGTGAATATTAATTGAGTTTTTTGCGAACCTGCCATCTCAATTTTATTCATGAATTCTATAAACTTTATAAAATGATTTTTATCTTTTTTATTTGGTCTATATCCATTTCCTACTCTTATCAAAAGCTCATATAATGGGAAGTCTATATCTATACCACAAGACTCATCTAATCTATCTCCCTTATATTTGATTTCAATTGTAGTTAAGAACTTTTCCAATCTACTTTCTTTGCTAGATGGTAGGTTAGTCGTATCTGCTTTTAATTCTAATTCTTCACTTACTTTATACTTAACTTGATTTTTTCCAATAAATATATTTATTTGGTTCTTATCAGCCTCACCATTCCACCTTATAATTCCATTTTTAACTTCAGTATATAATCCTTTTAGTTTTGCCTTATCACCTTTATTCCAATAATACACATACCTTATAAAATCTTCATATACAGTATCTCTAAGATTAAATATATTTCCTTTACCACATAAGTAATAGCTTCTAATAAATAATTTCAGTAATTCTTTCTTAGTCTTCTTATCTAGTTTTTCTTCATCATTTATATTATGTAATTTACTTATATAACCTTTAGGATAATCTATATATTCATCAAAGAAGTCCATTACCTTAACCGAGTTATTAAATTTAATAATAAAATCATCAACTTCTCTATTTCTTACATTAAGTGGATCTAAAGTATTTAGAGCTTTAAATATGAAAGATAATTCTTCATGATCAAATATTATATTTGGTGTTAATGAGTTTATATACTCTTCATTTTTAAGCTTACTTATATCATCCTTAAACATTGGTGAGTGTATATCTATATAAGTTCTAGCTATTAATAAATCATACATAAAGTTAAGTAATGCCCTTGTCGATATTATTATTTTATTTTTTATAATACATTGAACAAGTAAATCTACTATAGCATCTTGTGTTTTATCTTCACTCAATAATTCATAATTTGACTTAATTGGACATTTATCTTTATTCTTACATTTCATACAATTAGTTTTATAAGAATTATAGAAGATATTTATTTCTGATTTATCTGTAATTTTTTTGATTAATGACTTAATATATTCTGACTCAACTTTTTCATCTTTTAAGGTATATAAGCTATAATCACTAAAATTAACAAATTGTATGTTACTATCTTTATCAAAGCTATTATCTGCTATGCTTCTTTCTAGTATCTTCTTCTCATTAACAAATGTTTTTAGCTTAGTAAATCGTTCTCCATACTCTGAATCTATGAAATTATTTAATGTTCCTAAGTTTATTGCTAATATAAGTTTTTGGCTACTTGATGCTATTTTCTCATCAGTAAAGTTTTCTAGTAAATCATCTAGTGTATCCATAGATGTTTTATTAGGTTCTAAACTTTCTGTAGCATCATTATGCAAAGTAAAATTCTTTATTATATCTGGGTATTTATTTTTAAAATATGATATAATGTGTGACTTACCATCTCCTACACTACCACATACTAATATTAATTGAGATTTAGTCTGTTTATTTGATTCTACTATTATTTCTTCTAACTCCATTTGTGCATTTCTATCAACATGCATATATTTCTTAAAATCAGTAAATACATTAACGCCTTCTACCGCTTCTCTTGATGATTCTTTAAGTCTGGACAAATCTTCAATCAAACATTCGCTCTTTCTTATCTCTTCAACTTCTTTTGTAACTGATATTTCTTCTTTATATTCTTTAATATCTACTGTTTCTTCAACCTTTTTAGCAGATACTTGTGCTATCTTTTCTTCATTACTTTTATTAAGCTTTAACAAATCTTCCATTTTGCCCATTATTTTCATAAACATATTTGAACTTTCACTTTGACTATTATTCATAGGCTTAGGACTTTTGTATATTGGAGTTTTAAAATTATAATCTATATAAACTTCAATAAACCAACTTGTAACTTTATATATGTTTTTATGTGCTTTTAATGCTAATACTAATTCTTCTTCAATATTTTCATGTGCTGCTTGATTCCCTAACATTCTTATTTCATGCAGATAATCACTTATTTCATTATCTATAATACCTTTATACTTTAGGGTATTTATTCTTTGTGATAAATTCAGTTCGTTTAAACCTTGTAATCTTTCTAGACTTGATATATTGTCAATTAATTGTTCAACAAATACTCTAGATTTTACTATTACACTATGAGGTGATGTAAATACTGAATTATCTATATCTGTCCCAATACTATATAGTTCTATATAGTCTTTTTCTAAAAATTTATAAATATTTATATTCACTTTATTTCTTCCTTCCAATTAATATCTCTATCTTAATTTATAATAAAATTCTATTTGTTATTTTATCTTAATAAAAACTATATTTATATTTATTCATAGCTTAAATAATATAATAATATTATTATAAAATGTATTTATATCTTTGGAATCCCTTTATTCCGTAATTTTTAAGAATTTTTTATAATAATCTTATAAATTGTAATTTTTATAGTTTTTAGGCAATATAAAAAAGTTGTTATCACTATAACATACTCTATATACTTAACTATCATTTATATTTTATGGTAAAATATACAATCAACATAATTTCCCTCATATATTCTAATCTTTAATTTAATATATAAAATTTATATAATATAAATCATAAAAAATAATCCCTAAATACAAATAAATTTAAGGATTATTTTTTTATACAAAATTTAAATTCATTTTTAATTTTAAAAGTTTCTAACTATTTTAAGTAAATTAGTTCCATATTTTTCACATTTTACCGCCACAAAACCTCTTATCAATTTCAACTCTTCTATATTTGGTGTCCTATTCAAAATAAATTCTTCCATAGTACTATTATTAAACACTATAAATGCTTTAATTCCTTCTCTATTACTAGCAGAAAGTCTATATAACTTAAGTTCTTTCCTTAAATCATCTTCACATTTTATATTTGCTTTATGCTCCTGTGTTACTCATATAGAATACTTTTTATCATATGTATTTCCATTTTGCATCTTCTCAGATTCTAGCTTATATTTTATATGAAAAGTTTTGTTTTTGTATTTATGACTATCTTTTAATGTATTTTATCTTCATATACTACTGTAGACTATCATAGCAAATGTCGGCTTTCCAATTGCCCTATCAATGTACTTATTGGTTAGGATAGAAAGAAAGCTTTTGGTGCTCTCTGATAGTATAAATGATTTATCCAAGACACTTTCAAAGCTTAGAATAGAATAATTTAAAAGTAAAAAATCGTGATTTTGTTAAAAAGTTTGTAAATATAAAATTTAACAGCTTTCTATGATAATAGTAAATTATTATAGAAAGCTGTTTTTAGTGTTACTTATGTCAATTTATTTACTACGTAAATAGGAATTTGACTTGAGGTATTGATTTATCTTCTGTTTATTTATAATATATCCATTAATCTAAACTGGCTTTATAGCCTCACTATTTATTTTAGATTTATCTTCTTTTATTTTAGATAATGTCTTTTTATAAAACACTGCAAAACATATTAATGTAGTTAAAGCTGCTATTATATCAGCAACTGGTTCTGCTAGCAATACACCAAATAATCCATCACTTGTAAAGTTTGGTAATATAAATATTAGTGGAATTAATAATATTATCTTTCTAAGTAAAGCTAAGAATAGAGAAATCTTTGCCTGACCTAATGCTAAAAATGTCTGTTGGCAAGCTATTTGAGCTCCAAGTATAAATATTGCTGCGAAATAAACTTTAATACTGTCAGATGTTATCTTTAATAATGATGGATCACTGTTAAATATTTTAACTACAAACTCTGATGAAGTCATAAGTAATATATATGCACCTGATGTAAATACTAAAGATGATATTAAACATACTTTAAACGCCTTCTTTACTCTATCTATATTGTTCGCACCAAAATTGTAACTTATTATTGGCTGAGCTCCCTGTGTAAGTCCCGTAAGAGGTAATATAGTCATCTGCATTATACTACTCATAATTGTCATAGCTCCAACAGCTAAGTCTCCACCATACTTAGATAATTGAGTATTTAGTGAAATTAGTACAAGACTTTCTGTTGATTGCATTATAAAAGGCGCCATTCCTAATCCTACTATTGACCCTACTATTTTTTTATCTAATTTTAAATTTTCTTTTCTTATTTTAAGTATACTATTTTTTCCAAATAAGAATTTAAGTACCCATATTGCAGAAACTGCTTGAGATATTAATGTTGCAAGTGCTGCACCTTTAACGCCTAAATTTAAACCAAATATAAATATTGGATCTAATACTATATTTATAATAGCACCTATTGTTACTGTCATCATTCCTATTTTAGCAAAACCTTGAGTATTTATATAAGCATTCATTCCAAGTGCAATTTGAACAAATACTGTTCCTATTAAATAAATACCTATATAATCCATACCATATACTAAAGTTTTATCACTTGCACCAAATGCCATTAATATAGGCTCTTTAAATAAAGTAAATACTATTGTTAGTATGATTGCAATTATAATTAATAAACTAAAACTATTTGCCATTATCTTTTCTGCACCGTCATTATCTTTTTGCCCCATTCTTATAGCGGCAAGTGGTGCTCCACCCATACCTACTAATGAACTGAATGCAGATATTAATAAAATTATAGGAAACGCAACTCCTACACCTGCCATAGCTAAATCGCCACTCGGCATTCTACCTATAAATATTCTGTCAACTATGTTGTATAATACATTGACTATTTGAGCGATTATAGCTGGGGCTGATAATTTTAACATTAGTTTACCTATGGAGTCTTTCCCCAAATCAGCATTTTTTTTACTCATTTTATTCCTCCTCCAATTATTAAATTTTATACATTATAAATAATATTTCATATTTACTATAAAAGATTTTTTTTCATTTGATCTAATACTTTATTGAAAATAGCTAACTCATCTTTGTCTATACCTTTTAATATAACTTCTGTTGTTTTATTTCTATTTTCCTTCAATAATTTCACTATAGGCTTTGCATCTTCTTTTAGTATTAAACGAGTTATTCTTTTATCTTTTTCATCTTTTTTTGTATCTATATATCCCTTTTTTATAAGGGAATCTACGGATCTACAAACAAGAGATTTAGATATTTCAAAACTCTCTGCAATTTCTGCGGCTTTATCATATATCTCCATATCTAATGCTACAAGTATATCTATCTCGTTAGGAGATAATTTATACGAAGATATTACACTTCTATTTTTTCTTTTTAGTTCTTTTATTATGGTTGCAAACTTTATTATATATTCTTCCATAGCAGCTTCTCCTCAAAATAGTTTACTTGTTAACCATTGTATGCTTAATTAGTTAACTTGTCAACTAATTAAATACCTTATTATTATAAACT
This sequence comes from Romboutsia sp. Marseille-P6047, assembly GCF_900604535.1. Classification (NCBI taxonomy): domain Bacteria; kingdom Bacillati; phylum Bacillota; class Clostridia; order Peptostreptococcales; family Peptostreptococcaceae; genus Romboutsia; species Romboutsia sp. Marseille-P6047. Next base: position 239,530 of record NZ_UWOT01000002.1, on the reverse strand, counting down.
AATAAAAATTTATCATATCTACCAAATATACCTATATAAAAATAGCTACTTTATAAGCTGCAAAACCTATAACTGTAGTAAGTCCACTAGATAATATAAAGCTTGTAGATTTTGCTAATGCCTTAATCATTGCTTCTTTTGGTTCATATCCTTCTTATCTCATTTCAGAAAATCTGTGTAAAAGGAATATGGAATAGTCCATAGACACTGCTAATTACAGTACATTTCCTGCTGCATTTGTTACAAAGGATATTGTTCCAAATATTAAATTTGTACCTTGATTTAATTTAATTGCTATACCTATACTCCCAAGAAGTAGTATTGGTTCAAACCATGATGTTAATGTCAACATCAGTATTGCTAAACATAGTTGAATAATAAATAATATTATTTTACTTACTTCTTTAGTTGTAGCTTGTGTTGCTATTGCTGTATTTACTGCAGAACCTGCCATGGAGTTTTCATCTCCAATTAAATTTCTAATCTCATTTACTGTTTTAATTCTTTTATTTTCATCTATTGTAACTGTATATAAAGCCTTATTATCTTTATAATAATTTTCAACTACCTCTTTAGACAATGTTTCTAATGGTGTATCTAAGTCAATTACATCATCTAACCAGGTTACTGACTGAACCCCCTCTATTTTCAGTAATTTCTCCTTCATGCTTTTGCTTATGATAAGCTTAAATCTGATACCATTACTCTAGCATTTGGTATGGACGTACCATATTCCTTATCCATAACATCTAATGCTATTGATGAAGTTGCTTCATCTGGTAAGTAGTTATTCATATCGTAGTCAATCTTTACTTGTTTACTACAAAACATGTAAACTATTACAGATATAGTAAATCGGACTATAATCAATAATAATACTTATGTTCATATATGAACACCAAAATAACAAACCGTATTTTAATAAACATTTTTTTGAAATCTGTTTATTTTTGAAAGGAGATTTATGGAAAAGAAAATAGATCGTAGAATAAAAAAACAAGAAAACAACTTTAGGATGGCTTTACAGCTTTATTACTAGAAAAAAGTATTAAAGATATAACTGTAAAAAAATTATGTGATAAAGTTGACTTGAATAGAGGAACTTTTTATCTTCACTATAAGGATATTTATGATATGGCTGAACAGTTGGAAAATGAATTGTTAAGTCAATTAGAGAATATTTTAATCATTGGATGGTTTTATTTAATACAAATAAAATTGATAAATTTGAATATTTTTATAATTTTGTAGTTTCAGGTTCTATTGGCATTATTGACGCTTGGCTTAAAAATAGCTTAAAAGAAAGTCCTGTGGAAATTTCTGTTATTGTGGGAAAAATTATTCTTAATGGGTTTGATATAATAAAATAATAAAATAAAATAATATAATAAAAATAACCATATTTTAGTAGTTTCAATATTTTACATTCTAAAATGTAGTTATTTAATTTGTTATATTATTCGTAATTGTTAAATATTGTATAATAGTATAATATAATATTAATTAAAATTTTATAAATAAGGGGTATTTTATGAGTCTTATAGAAGAAACAACAAATATGGGATTTGATTTTAATTTAATTTTAATTAGTATTATGCAATTATTAAATATGGCTATTAATCTTACAATCAAGATATTAGTTATATACATTATGTACTTATTAATATGTGCTTTAAAAAAATACTTAAATAATAAATAAGTTTATTATTCCTATAAGCAAGTTTGTAATATTAATATATTATGTATTAAAGTATTATTAAAGAGGGCTATTGTTAGCCCTCTTTAATAATTTCATATTCTTTATCACTTTCTATAGGTATTTTCTCAATAACTTCAAAATCATCTATTGAATTATTAAGCTTAATATATGGTATAAGTGATTTCTCCTACTTATCATATAATAATATTGAAAAATCATCAGAACTTTTTATACTTATCGGTAACTTTTTTCCTTTTTTATTAAACTTACGATTACTATTATTTGCATTATGTATTTATATACCAATTATTTAAAATAATCATTAATTTACTTGCAATACTTCATATATTTGTTATATTATATATATAACAAATATATTATTTAATATAGAGGTGATAAAATGATATTAAACTTAGATTTTAACAGTGATATTCCTATATACACACAAATTAAGGAACAAATTATAAAATCTATTGCAACAGGTGATTTAAAAATAAATGAATCATTACCATCAGTTAGGAATATGGCCGAAGAAGTAGGAGTTAATCTCCACACTGTAAATAAGTCATATAACTTGCTTAAAGATGAAGGCTATATAAATATCGATAGAAGAAAAGGTGCTATAGTAAATAATCTTCCTTTAGAGAAAAAAGATGAGAATGTTGAAAAAATCAAATCTACATTAGAGCTTTTAACTGCACAGAGTTATCTTTTAGGTATGTCTAGGGATGAATTTATAGACTATAGTAATAAATTATTTGATAAATATGGGGTGAAAGATTATGAATAGTACTTTAGCTGTTTTAATAAATGTTCCAATGTTGTTATTTGTTTATGTGATGATGTATTTTACTCAAGCATTAAGTGGTAAAAGACAATTTTATGGAGTTAGCTTAAATAGTGATTACTTTACAAAAAAAGAATTTAGAGATTTAGATAAAAAATTTAAGTTACTTCTTACTATAGGTTTTATTGCTTTTGAAGTAATTACATTAGTGAGCATTTATGTATTTAAAGCTTATATATCATCTTCTATTGTTCCAATATTAGGATTTTGTATATATCAATTTATTGTATTTATATATATCCATAATAAAGTAAAAGCTTTAAAACAAGATTTATCTTTAGAAATAAGTGATTTAGAATTAGAAAAAACTAAAGTTATATTAGACACTGATTTCATTAATGAGAAAAATAGAATTATAAAAAAATACTCTATTTTATTTTTAGCTCCATTTATAATTACTATATTAGTTGCCATATATGTAGCTACTCAATATAATTCAATGCCTGATGTTATACCTACTCACTGGGGATTTAGTGGTGATCCAGATGCTTTTTCACAAAAATCATTTTTTAGTGTTTTTGGTATTATATTTATGAGTATTGGAATCGGAATAATAATATATATTAGTTCTGTAAATTCTTTAAAAACTAGAGCCAAACTAAGCTCTGATAATATTGATGAAAGTAAAAAAGCTCATTTAAATTATTTAAATAAAATTGCAGTTACTTTCTTTATACTAAATATTTCAATGCAAGTTTTATTTATCAATATATTAATTGCTACAGTTAATGCTAGTAGTCTAAATACTTATATAGTGTTGGCTAGTACTTTATTATTAGTTGTATCTTCTATTTATCAAACATACTTATATTATAAGTCTCCAAGTAAGTATAAGACTGCTGTTTATTCTGTAGATGATAATGATGATAATTGGATATTTGGAAGTATATATAATAATCCTAATGATCCATCGTTATTTGTTCAAAAAAGATTTGGTGTAGGTTGGACTGTTAATATAGGAAGTGTTAAAGGAAAAGTGGTATTCTTCTCTCCTTTTATACTAATAATAGTTGTACTATTTATAACATTTAATATGTAATGGGTTGAAAAAAACACATCTATTTAAACAGATGTGTTTTTTGCAATATTAATATTTTCTGGGCAATATATATAATCAAAGTCATTTTCACAGTTGAATACAACCTTTATAATCATTTTTCCTCCTGATTTCAACTATATATGTATGTTCCTTTTAAATTATAAGTTTTTCTTTGACTAAGTCTATATAGTTGTTAATATCAAAATCATCTATATTAATAGTAATAATCACATTATCATAAACTATTACCTTTTCGTTTGTATCAATGACAGTATAAACTGACTTTGCTCCCCAGTCCTTTGTATCATTTTTATCATATTTATAACTAAATCCATATCTATCATATTCTGATAAAATAGACTGTAAAGCCATTTCTAATACTTTATCATACTTACTTTCAATTACTGAATAAGCAACATAGCCCTTAGATTTTTCAATATACTCCTCATAATATCCCTTACTTGTATTATCATAATGTATTTTTTTACTTTCTACAAAGGCATAATCAGAATATGTATAATATTTTCCAAAAGGTGATGAAGACTTCGATTTATAAACTTGTCTGTTTCCTGAAATATCCTCATTAAAATCTTCTAAAGATAATGGTATATCTTTATTTGAAACAAGCTTTTCGCTACCATTAATACCAACTATAAAAATATAGTCATAATAATTGCTAAAGTACCTGTATTACTTAATAATTTTGTATAAAAACTTTTCTTCTTAAAGTTATCCCAAATATCAAAATTTAAATCCTTATTTTTAACTATAGCATTATATTTTTTTAATTTTAAAATAAATATGCTTATATTAATAAATATAGCTAGTATAAATAAAAATAATAATATCAGCATACGATTGTCTGTTATTATTATAAGCCCATTTTGCTTTGTGCTAATTAAATAAATATTTAGTATAATAATAAAAAATGTAAATATCATATAAAAGTATTCTTTAAATACGTTTATAAAATTTAGTTTTTGTCTATCTAAGTTTTTATTATCTGAGTTATTTATAAATATTTGAAACTTTTCATTTCCACAGATAAGTTCTAAATTTTTTTCTTGGCATGATTTTGTATATTCTAAGGCTTGTACACTATTGTTTCCTACTAAATTCTTTTTTGTAATATCTACAAAGAAATTTACTACTTTCGGATCAATTCTTTCAAAAGTTAAATTTCTTATACTTATATCACTTATCATCCAACCTTTAAGTGCCATTTCACTTAAATAGTTTTCTAAAAGATCTGCATCTAGAACATCAAATGAATTGTGCTTTTTTAGTTTGTTTTTGCCTATTAACATTTTGTCTCCCCCTGAAATTATATATCCATTTTAAAATCATAAATATTATCTTATGTTAATGTAAAACTTATATCCACTAATAAATACATTTATAATATATAGGCTAAGAACTAAAACCATTACAAAAACCATCAATAAGCCTAATGTGTTATAAAATAAAGTTCCAATTATACCAGTAATCAGTAGTTGTTTTCCATATTTTAAATTGATTTTTGCTAATCCTTCAGATTCCATATAATTCACAATATTATCTAATATTTTAAAATTACTAAGTTCTTGTGTATATGTATTTCCCTTAATTGTTACTTTACCTAACATTATTAATGATATACCTAAAATTCCTAGGTTTATAAAAAAATCCATTCAAATGCCTCCTAATTATGTTCAGTTAAATAATACCATATATTGGTATATAGTGTATAAATATATGCTATAATATATTACGAATTAAAGTCCGACAAATAATTTGTTGGACTTTTTTTATTTATCTAATAAAGTTTTATTTTATACTACATTAAATATAATCCAAAGTAATTAAATAAATATCCAGTTATCATTATACCAACAGTAACAATAATAACAAAAATAGTAAGCAACTTTGGTTTAACAACTTTAGCTAACATTATAATTGATGGAAGAGATAAAGCTGTAACACTCATCATAAATGCAAGTACAGTACCTATTGGAACTCCTGCCATAAACAGAGCCTCAGCCATTGGAATAGTTCCAAATATATCTGCATACATTGGTATACCTATTACAGATGCTATAACTACAGAGAATGGATTATTAGAGCCAAGTATAGCTAAAATAACATCTTGTGGTATCCAGTTATGAATTAATGCACCTATACCAACACCTATTATTACATATTTATAGACGTTTTTTACTATTATCTTTGTATCATTTAAAGCATAATCAAGTCTTTGCTTTTGATTAAAGTTTTCAGACTCATCATATAACTCACGAGTTTCTTCAGTGTAAACTTTTATCTCATTTTCCATATTAATTTTAGAGATTATAGTACCTCCAACTATGGCAATTATAAGTCCTAATACAACATATAAAATAGAAATTTTCATACCAAAAAATGAAGAAAGCAGTAAAAGTGATGCTAAATCAACCATTGGTGAGGATATTAAAAATGAAAATGTTATACCAAGAGGAAGCCCAGCTTTAGTAAATCCTATAAATATTGGAATAGAAGAGCAGGAACAAAATGGAGTTACAGTTCCAAGTAATGCTGAAATTGTAGCACCAGTTACTCCTTTGAATTTAGTTAATATTTTCTTTGTTTTCTCTGGTGGGAAGTAACTTTGTATATATGATATAAAGAATATTAATACTGCTAAAAGGATAAATATTTTTATAGTATCATATATAAAAAATTGAACACTACCACCAATTCTACTAGAAACATTTAAATTAAGAACATTCTCAACAAATAAATTAATTAAATCAGATAACCACTTCATGCCTAGTATTTGTTCTGTAAAAAAATTAAAAATACTCATAATAACCTCCCATTATACATCAAAAAAAATCGATGTAATACTATATAGTTATTATATCAATTTTTTTTGATTTGGCAACTGATTATAAAAATAAATTTTTAATTAATTCATAAGTTAATATTTGTGACAAGATATCTTTATTTACAGAATAATAATTCCATTTCCCTCTAGATGTTTTATTTATAATGTTAGCTGAAAGCAGCATTTTCAAGTGATAAGATAATTTTGATTGAGATATATTAAACTTATCAACTAGCTCGCAAACACATACACTATCAGCAGAATAAAGTATTTTTAAAATATCCAATCTAATAGGGTCGGATAATGCTTTAAAAACTAAATCTATGTTGTTCATGTAAATACCTCCAATATATTTATTATAACAAATATTTTACAATTGATAATAGAATCTACTTAATTTAAACATTGTATAACATATAAATATAACTATAAACAAAAGTGAAAAACATTAAAATATATCAAAAAAAGTTGATGCAAATATTTACAAAAATAAAATTAAATATTATTATATGAATTAAGACAATTTGATGAAGGAGTTATAAATATGAAAATAGCAGTAATATCAGATATACATAGCAACGTATATGCACTTAATGAAGTTTTAGTAGATATTAAAAATAGAAATGTGGATATGATTGTATGCACAGGTGATTTAGTAGGATATGGTACTAGACCCAATGAAGTTATAGAAGTTCTGAGAAAAGAAAAAATCCTTACTATAATGGGAAACTATGATGATGCCATAGGAAACTTCAAAATAGTATGTGGATGTGATTACAAAGACCCAAAAGATGCAGAAAAAGCAGCTCTTTCTATGCACTTTACTAGTGAAAAAACAACTGATGAAAATAAAGAATATCTAAGAAATTTACCTAAAGAAATTACTTTTACTTTCAACAATAAAACTATAAGATTTGTTCATGGAAGTACAAGATTAATCAATGAATACTTAAAAGAAAACTCTAAAGAATCTGAAGAAGTTATGAGAGAACTTAAAGAAGATATATTAGTTTGTGGTCATACTCATATACCATATTCTAAATATTATGGTGATAAATTATTAGTTAATGCAGGTAGTGTTGGAAAACCAAAAACTAATAGTCCAAATGCTAACTATGTAACTATAGATATAAACTCTTCTGCTAAAGTTGAAATAATAGAAGTACCTTATGATTTTGAAAAAATTGCTAAAGAAATTGAAGAAAATGAAATACTTCCAAATGATTTTGCAGGATTAATAAGACAAGGTAGTGCTAAGTAGCATTAATATGAGTTATTAGTAGCTCATGCATATACTAGATTTATGGCAGACTTATTTGGTGGAAGAACATTCGTACCTCTATTAGGACAAAAATACGGTATTACTGAAGAAGGATTAAACTACTATAACTGTGAAGGTGTAGGAGAGATAATGCCTTATGTTATGGGATATGCTATGAAGATAAACAACATGAATTTATCTGAAGAACTTGAAGAAAAATTAATTGTTGAAGTAAGTAACTCTTACATTTACAACATGGCTATTTCTCAAGAATTAGAATCAAAATTATATAAATAAAAATAATATAAAAAGGCTATGAAATAGACTTAATTCTTTTTCATAACCTTTATTTATATTCTAATTATACAATATAATATGAATTACATACTTTCATAAATTCTTTGAAAATTATCAGATATATTCTTAAATTCGTCCACTATATTATTTAAAGAATTAATTATATCTTCATTTGAAGTCATCTTTTGTAGGGAAAGTACTACTCTTTCAGAACTTGTTATACCTCGTTCCATATTTTTTAGGGCATGATTTACAATATCTTTATCCTCATGCATAAACATATCTTTCATTTTTTGAAAAATCTCACTAACTTTAGCATCTATTCCCATAGATTCTTTTGCATCATGGTCTAAATCAGTTATATATGAATTAATTGATTTTTTCTGCGAAGCAAATGTATTTAGAACCTTTGTAAACTCATTTTTTAAATTTTTATCATTTACTTTCTCTTCATAAGTTTTAAAAGTATCATAGGCCATATTTATACCTGTCAGAAATTTATTTAATTCTTTTATAATTTTATCTTTTTCTTTCAAGTTAATCACCTCTTATAGTAATTTTTCCTTGATTAAGTTACATTATTCATTTTATGAACTACCTTCCCTTATAAGCCTTGTAAAATCATTCGGAAGAATTTCATTTTCTTCTATTTCTTTTTCTTCTTTAGAGTTTTCTTTTAAATATTCATTTATAACTATAATACTTCTATGTACAAATCTTATTGTTTTATTATTAAAAGTGAATATAGCTTCTTTTGACAGTTTTCTTAAATTTTTTTATTTAAAGCTTAGAACAGAGTAATTTAAAAGGTAGTGCTTCTTATTATTTTTATAAGTCATATAAGCATCACCTTTTTTTAATCTATTTTAATTTAACTTTTCCAATGGTTTCTCTCTCTAAATTCCATCCAATTACAATATCTACTATTCTCTCAATAATCTTATCCTTATTGTAACTCTTAGGAATTTTTACCTCTAAAAACTCACTCAACTGAAGTAACTTCACCTTAGTAAGTTTAGATTTAACTAGTATATCTTTAGCTTCTTCCCTACTATTACTTTTCTTTATTTTTTTATAAATGGCTTCAATTTCTCCATTGTCTTTTAAAATTTCTTTTTTCTTAACCTCAACATTAGTAAATGCAAGTTTATACTCACCACTAATTAATTTATTTAAATCATCATTTTTTGCTTTAGAAATAAATTTATAAATAATCTCTATTAATTTCTTACTATCTTCCATTACATACCTATCCTTTCTAAAAATTCATTAACTAAATTATCTAACTCCTTATTTATGTCATTATATTGGCTATTTAATTTTCTCATGGTTACTGGGATACCTTCTTTAGGAGCATCTCCGTATACTGACTTATTTTCTCTTAGCATACTATTAAATACCGGTATATCTCCTTGTTTTAATTGAGATAAGTAATATTCCTCAGTTGAAATTAAACCTTCTTTTCTTCTAGTTACCATATTACAAACTACCCCTAAAAATTTTGGAGATATTTCTTTATTAGTATTTTTCAAATTATCATTATAATCTTTTTCTAACTCTTTTATGTGTTTATTAAGTTCTTCAAGTCCTAATGTAGATAAGCGGTCTAGCTTAATAGGTACTAGATAGTAATCACTAGCTACAATTCCATTTCTTGTTATCATATTAAAACTTGGTGGGCAATCTATAAGAACAATATCATATCCCCTTAACTCTTTAATTCCATCCTTTAAAATATCATGTAATTTTATGTAGTTTTCTTTTTGATTTTTATTACTTATACTAGATATTTTGCAAGCCATGTCTATGTCAGAATATATAAGTCCTATATGAGAACTTATTATGTTTAGATTCTTATCTTTTACATTATTAGGATTTAAGATTAGATTTTCAAATCTCAAATCCCCCTTACTTTCAAACCAATTTTTTATAGTTTTATTTTGAGCATATTTATCTTTCCACTCATCTAAATTAAAAAACGAAAAAGTTAAATTTGATTGAGGATCTAGGTCTATTGCTAATACTTTATATTTTCTCTTTGCAAGTCCTGCTGCTAAATTTGATGTTACTGTTGTTTTTCCTACTCCTCCTTTGTAATTTACTACTGAAATTACTTTCATATATTCACTCCTTAAATGTATTTTATACATTTTATGAATATAATTATTAATATTTCCTTATTTCTAATAGAAAGCTTGTCCTTTTAGAAAATACTCAAATAAAAAAAAGTGACTAAATAATAATCTATTTAATCACTCTTTTTCATCAATAATTATTTACTTATATTTTTAAAAGCCTCAGCTTGATTCTTAATTCCAGACTCAGTAGCAAGTCTCTCTATACTAGATGCACCAAAGAAACCATCAACACCAGTATTTCTCTTAATTACATACTCTGCATCACATGGCTCAGCTATAGGACCACCATGACAAATTGCAATTATATCTGGATTTACAGATTTACCAGCATCAGCTATTGCTTGAACTCTTTTTACACTTTCATCTAATGTAAGTGCAGTTTTTGCACCTATAGTACCTTTAGTAGTAAGACCCATATGAGCAACTAATATGGATCTGTTCCACAAACTCCAGCTAATACTGGCGTATATTTAACAACAGGTAATACTTCATCTCCCATTTCTACAACTATTTGATTAGCATCTCCATATGGTAAAAGTCCTGCTAAAGATCATGTTCCTGCACCTGCCCCTAATATTATATTCCCTTTTTTTATTTCATCTCTTAAATTATCATTATATATTTATCATCTTAATATATTTTATCAAACGTAAATTTCTTTAGATAGTGATTATAATTAAGTGATATCACCCTTTTTTTAATTAAAGTATAAAAAAAGGATGAACTCATATGAATTCATCCTTTCTCTTTTCATAGTTTTAGTTTAAAACTTGTTTATTTTGAGTACTTTATCTAAACTTAAAACTCATATCAGTTGATAATAATCCTAATATTGTATATAAAAAAATTTAAACTACTTACTAGTAAGCCTATATATAATTAATATAATCTAAAACATCATCACTTGAAGATGAATTTTCTAATAAATTTATAAATTCTTCTTTATCAATAAGCTTCATAATCTGTGTAATAAAGTCAATATGACTATCATTATTAGGACTTGATATAGTTATAAATATTTTTATATTATTATAAGTCCCAATTTTAATAGGATTTTTAAAAGTAGTTATGGATACTCCAAAATCATTTACATAATTTCCTGGCTTTGCATGAGGCATAGCTATCATATCATCTACAACAATATAAGACCCTAGCTTATGTATATTATCAATTATTGCATCAACATAGCCTTCTTCAATTATATTATCATCAATTAATGGTTTGGCACTTTTTATTACACCATCTTCCCAATCTTTTGCATCTATATTTAATTGTATATTAGACCTATTTATACAATGCTTTATACTCTTAAAATTCCTACTACCTGTTTTCAAATATTTCTCTATATCTTGCACCAATTTATCCTTATCTTTTATTACACAACTATCTTCTATTATCTTTATTAAATCAGTGATAGTATAGTTTTTCTCTTTATTAATCTTATAACTAAAATATTGTTTTAAATTATTAACATCACTATCATTAAATATGGCAGGAATAGTTATAACTGGAGCAAAATAGCAATCACTTATCTCTGTTGTTGATATTATATAATCTATATTTTCATTTTCTTTATATGTATTTATATCATGTATTGATGTTATTGCTACTATATTTACATCAAATATATTACTTATTCTAGATTCTAATAATCTAGCTGTCGCAAATCCTGAATTACAAGCTATTATTATATTCTTTTTACCATCTTTAGTTTTATCTTTCATATTTTCTTTAGCTGTATATATATACATAGTTATATAACTTATCTCATCATCATTAACTTCACAATTAAATTTCTCTTCTATAATCTTAGCAATATTTTCGAAATTAAAAACTTTCTTTATAGTTTTTCATTATAGAGTCACATATAGGATTATAAGTAAATGTATTAAACTTTATTCTAAATATTAAATTGTTTATATGATTTATGAATGATTTATATAACTTGGAATCCATACTAAAGTCTTTTATATATTGCTTTCTTATTTGAAGTATTATTAAATTTGCTAAACTACTTGCTTCTAGATAGTCTTTAGATTCAAATATATTTTTATTATTTTTACTTGATGATAATATAATTGATGATAAGTAGCTTATTTCTTGTTTATCTATGTTTAATGAGAATTTACTATTAAGCTTTTCAATAAGTTTGCATACTTCAATATGCTCTTTTGCATATTCACTTTCTATTGATTTATATGTATTATCATCAATAAACCTTTTATCTATATTTCTATTAACTATTATATAAATATAAATTACTATATTCATAAAATCATTATCTGAAAATGTTCCAAAACTAACCTCTAATTCTCTAACTAAGCCCTTTATATATTCTATATTAGTAGATGATAGTTTTATTTTTCTAAAATTTTTTATTGTATCAGAATTTTCCTTTGTATACAATTTTTCTAAGGTTATCATTACATTATATTCATTATTTGCTATTAATAAGTCCGCTATAGCTCTTCTTATATTAACTTCTAAACCTTCAACTAAAATCCCCTTATTACTTGATTTAACTATATTTAAATTATATTGTTTTAACCATTCTTTCGCTTTTTTCAAATCAGATACTACTGTACTTTTACTTACACCTAGCTTATCTTGAAGATAAGAATATGTACACTCATTATTCAAACTTAGAAGTTCATATAATAAAAGTCCACATCTTTCACTATTAGATAGTATATATGTTTGTATATTGATGTTTTTTATTAATTCTTCAATTTCTTCTTTTTCTTTTTTACTTATATTTAGCTTTATTGGAGAATTAGGCTTTTTTTCTATCTCATTAATTTTATGCTTTCTTAAATAATCATTTATAGAATCTATGTCATATCTAATCATTCTGTTAGAAACATTAAATTTATTGGCTATATGATCTACACTATATGTTTTATCTTCTTTAGATAATAACTCTAAAATTTTTATACATCTTGAATTTAACATTATGCTATTCTCTCCCCAAAGCACTTAATGCAAGGCTATAAAGCCTTGCTATTAAGTATTATATATTTAACTATATGTTTTCACTTTCTTCATCTTCATAGTAATTATTTATTACATTAGTTTTAGTTTTCATAAAGTTAGGAACTATAACACATGCAACTAATACTACTAATAATCCAAGTACTCCTATAGACCCTAGATATTCATATAATTTTCCTATTAATATACCTATTACACCAAAGTCAAAGTCTCCAAATGTTGTATTTTGGAATCCTAAGTTTCCTAGCACTGGAAGTAATAATGCTGGTATAAATGTTATTAATAATCCATTTATAAATGATCCTACTATTGCACCCTTTTTACCACCAGTTGAGTTACCATATATACCTGCTGTTGCACCACAGAAGAAGTGTGGTACTAGTCCTGGTATTATTAAAACTCCACCTACAGCACCTAATATTAACATTCCTATTATACCGCCTATAAAACTTGAAACAAATCCTATAACAACTGCTGTTTGTGCATAAGTAAAGAATACTGCACAGTCTACTGCTGGTATTGCATTTGGTATTACCTTCATTGCGATTCCTTGGAATGCTGGAAGTAAATCTCCTAATATCATTCTAACACCAGAATATACTATTGTAACTCCAACTGCAAACTTCATTGCACTCATTAATGCAAATAACACTAAGTTTGTTCCATCGGATATTTCTGCTACAAATTCTGGACCAGCTGCAATAGCTGCTATTAAGTAAAATACCATCATTGTAAGTGCTGTTGATATAGTTGTATCTCTTAAGAAACTCCATTTTTCTGGTATTTCTATATGCTCAGTACTATCTTCTGGTTTACCTACTTTAGAACCTATCCATGCAGATATATAGTAAGCTAAACTACCAAAGTGACCCATTGCTATATCATCACCATCAGTAACTTTAAGAGTATATTTTTGACCTATAGCTGGAAGTATAGCACTTATTACTCCTAAGAATATACCTCCTACAGCTATTAATACAGCTCCATTAAATCCTGCTGTTTGTAAAACTGCTGATAATAAACATGCCATAAATAAACTATGATGACCTGTTAAGAATATATACTTAAACTTTGTAAATCTTGCTACTATTAAGTTTACTAAAAGTCCTACTATTAATATGGACATTGTTTCTACACCTAATATAGTTTGTGCCAAAGAAGTTATAGCTTCATTATTTGGTATAATTCCGTTTATATGAAATCCTGCTTGTATCATTTCACCTAGTGGATTTAAGTTTGCTGTGATAAAATCAGCCCCTGCACCCAGCATTAAATATCCTAGTATAGGCTTTAATGTTCCTGACATAATCTTATGACCTGGTCTTTTTAATGCTACTAATCCTACAAATGACATTAGACCCATAAGTAAAGCTGGTTGACTTAAAAAGTCATTGAAAAATCCTAATATGCTACTCATTTAATCACCCCTTATTATTTTTATTTTAATGCTGATGATCTATTTTTTAACTCTTCTAATATGTCCTCTTTTATCTTTTTCTTATTTGTATAGCTTCTTACAATTAAAGTTTTACTTTGATCTAAGTTTGGAGCTAATTCTTTTACTGTTACAAATAAATCACAAGTTTTTCCTGGTGCAGAGTTTGCATCACAAGATTCTACATCTGCTGATATTCCTTCTGCATCACATAATTCTTGTATCTTCATTGCTAACATTAAACTACTTCCTATTCCATTTCCACATACTGTTATTATCTTCATTATAATTCCTCCCAAATTTATATACTTTCTGCGTATACTTTTTTTATTAATGAAATTAATTCACTTTTCTCTTTACAATCTTTAGCTTTTTCTATTAAATCTTCATCGTCCATAATATTACTTAGATCTGATAGTAGCTCTAGATGAGATTTACTATCTACTGATGATAAACCTATAACCATTCTTACTGGATCAAAATCTTCATTCCCAAATTCAACTGGCTCTTTTAATGTTATTATTGATAATGAAGTTTCTTTAGCTCCATGCTCTGGTCTAGCATGAGGCATTGCAATCCCTTTAGCCATTACTATGTATGGCCCCATATTTGTTACTGTATCTATCATTGAATCAATATATCTTTTCTCTATCTTATCGTTAAGTAATAATAATTTTCCAACTTCTTTAATGGCATCTTGCCATGAGCTTACATCTACATTTACATCTACATTTTCTTCATTTAATAAATTATCAATCATTTTACTACCCCTATTTTAAAGTATTGAAAATCCTAAGCTGTTAGCATCTTTGAAGAAGTCTTGAACTGTTTCTACAGAATATTTAGTTAAATCTTTTCCTACATTATCTAGTTTATCTAATATACTATTTTGAACAGTAATTATATGGCACCCTGAGTTTTCTGCTTGGAATATATTGTATAACTCCCTACAACTAGCCCATAATATCTCAACATTTTTGTATTCCTTTGCTAACTCAACTGATTCTTTTACTAAGTCCATTGGATCAACACCAGTATCAGCTACTCTTCCAGCAAATATTGAAATTATTGCATGACTATCTTTTTCTAAATTTTCTAATATATCTTTAACTTGATTAATTGTAAATACTGCTGTTATATTTAATTTTACATTTTCTTTTGCTAATACATTTATTGCATTTTTATTAAATTCACCTTTTGTATTTACTACTGGAACTTTTACATATATATTATCAGCCCAAGTAGCTATTTCTCTAGCTTCCTTTATCATTAATTCTTCATCATCTGCAAATACTTCAAATGATATTGGCATATCTGTTATTTTAGATACAACCTCTTTTCCAAAACTTTTATAGTCTTTTACTCCTGCTTTTTTCATTAAAGAAGGGTTTGTTGTAAATCCTTTCACTAAACCTTTATCATATTCTTTTAACATTGAATTTACATCTGCTCCATCTGCATATATTTTTACTTTTAAGTTTTTCATCTTTTTCTCCCCCTTATAGTTTTTATATTATTATAATAACTTAAGTTAACGTTTTCCAAAAGTTCAACTTATTTCCCTTTTAATCGGAAGATATTACTTTATATTTTTATAATTAAAAACATACATATAAATTAAATAAAAAAGAGAAGTATAAAGTAACAAAATATCACTCCATACTTCTCTATTTTATAAAGTCACTTAATAAATTCCTCATCATTTTCCTCTAATTTACTCATCGATTTGTTTACCATACATATTAATCTTTATTTTTAATCTTAGCAATGGAGAATCCAGTAAATCCAAATATTATAGCAAAAACAAAACTAGAATAACAAAGAACTGCAAATGGAAGATATTCAAGAGTTGGAACACCAAGAGTTGTGGACATGTAAATACCTGCAATTGACCAAGGAACAAGTGGAACTACACAAGTACCAGAGTCCTCCAATGTTCTAGATAAATTCTTAGCATGGAGTCCCCACTTTTTATATAAATCCTTAAACATTTCTCCTGGAATTAATATAGCTAAATAAGAACTACCTGTAAATATAGACATAAGTATTGTTGCTATTACTGTAGATAAAATAAGTTTACCAACAGATTTAACCTTAGAAACTATCATAGATAAAATAACTTCCATACATCCAACCTTACTAACAATACCTGCAAATGAAAAAGCACACAATATAAGTAATACAGTTGACATCATACCCACCATTCCACCACGATTTAAAAGTGTTGCAATTTCAGGTACAATAGAAGATGTATCAACTCCTCTAGTTTGAAGCATATCTACACTAAATCCTTTTACTAATGCATCTAACGCTGTATTTATACTAAATCCTTGAACAAATATAGCAAGAAGTACTGCTACTACTGAAGATAGTAATAACATAGGTATTATAGGCTTTTTAGTATATGCACCAACAAATACTATTATTGGTGGTATTATTAATAACCAACTAAATTTAAATATAGAACTAAGCCCTGTAAGCATAAGTGTTACTTTTTCATTATCTGATAATAGACTATGAGGTGTGTTAAATCCTATTATTGTAAAAACGATTAAGCTTAGTATTGTTGCTGCTCCTGTAGTATACATCATATGTTTTATATGATCATATAAATTACATCCTACTGCAATTGGTGCTAGTATTGTTGTATCTGAAAATGGAGATAGCTTATCACCAAATACAGCGCCTGATATAACAGCTCCTGCTGCATAAGGTAATGGAACACCTTGAGCATATGCAATACCCATTATTGCTACACCAGCTGTACCTGCTGAACCAAATGAAGTGCCTGTAAATACTGATATTATTGCAGTTACTATAAATGCAGTTACTAACAAAAATCTTGGATTAATTAACTTAATTCCATAATATATCATCATTGGTATTACACCAGATACTATCCAAGTACCTATAAGTGCACCTACACATATCATTACAAATATTGATATCATAGAACTAGATACTTTTTCTGTTATTCCACTCATCATAGTATCCCAATCAAGTCCAACTCTTTTTCCTACTAAAAATGCTATAAATGCTGCTAATAATAATAAAACTTGTATCGGTAATTTATAGTATCCATATCCTACACCTAATAATACAAACATTGCTACTATGGGTATAATAGCTTCAGTTTTTGTAGGTTTTCTCATACTTACACCACCTTATTTTTTTACTCTAGTAATTGTCATAGCACATCCATTTCCTTCTCCATCTGCTACTGTTGTTGGAAACTCTATCTCTACATTAGAGAAAGGATGGCAAATTGCATAGTCACATTGACCTAACATATCTCTACAAAACATTTTTATTTCTTCTTTACTTAGTCCAAGTTCTGTTAAAGCTTTTACATGAGGACATTGGTTAAACATTTTTACAGCTTTTTCATCTGTAAATTCTAGTATTTCTTGGTCAAATACCATTACTCCACCTTTTGATGTTTGACCCATTATAGCTTCTTTTGGACCTATGTTTTCATAACCGTATTTTTCTAATATTTTTTGTCCTTGATATAAACCAAAGTCCCATGATCCTTCTCTTATAATTTTATTTGCATCTATGTCTGGGTATAATTCTTTGATTTTTTTCCATATAAAGTATACTTGTCTTGTTCTGTCCATATATGCTGATAGTATTGCTTGATAAAATTCTTCATTTGTTGGAGATTCGTTTAATTTTAGTGAATCTAAGAATTCATTGGCTTCTTTTTTACTCATGTGTAACCTCCTTATTATTTTTTCTGTTATAATTATACTTTTTGTAATACTTTTTTATGATTTGTATGGTAGTACATCTTTTTTATTTTGGCTATGTTACACCTCTTAGTGATAAATGTGGCATAAAAACAACCACACCTTAGACTTTTCAATACATTGAATTATAAGATATGGTTACATATATAACTTACTATAAATTGTTCGTAATATATTAATATTGTTTATTAAATATCTTCTACAAATTATTAATCTTTATTTATCATATTCTCTATCTAAATAAAATCATTAGATTAACATTAATAACAAACTTTACAAGCTACATAACCTTTCTTTTTAGCAGCAGTTTCAGTCATTTTTATGGCACATTTCATACCATGATCAGTAGCAGTTTTATGGTATTTGTTAGAAGAAGAAGTTCCTCCATTTGCATATTTTGTTTTGTTACAGGATATTAATTTGTACAAACTCCTAAATATATCATTACAGTAATACATAAAAAAATCAGGCTCTATCACTAATTAACTATAATCCAATAATCTTTAAAATTTATTTTATTGCAAATAAAATAATAATATGATATTATCATATCACTTAAGTTGTAATATCAATCATTACAAGTTAGTTAATTTTTATTATAACAGGAGGATAAGTTTTGAAAATCAATACAAAATGTTCTTTAGCGATACACATTCTAATATCAATAGCAATGTTCTCAGATAAAGTTAAGGTAACAAGCGAAATAATTGCAAATAGTACAGGAACTAATCCTGTTATTATTCGTAACATATTTGGATCACTAAAAAAAGCAGGAATTATTAAGGTTCGCCGAGGTTCTGCAGGTGCAGAATTGGCGATGAGTCCATCAGAAATTACGATTTTTGATGTATATAATGCAGTTGATCCAACTTCACTAGAAAATTTAATTGGAATACACAAAAATCCATCTCCTGAATGTCCAGTTGGTTGTAAGATACATGATGTTTTAGAAGAGCCTTATAATGCTGTACGCGAAGGAATAAAAGATATTATGTCAAAATATACTTTAGCAGATTTAGTGCTTAAGTATGATTATCAAGGAAATTAATTAAAATACTAATTGTGTGGAGGTAAAAAATGAAAATAAATATTCCAGTACAAGAAACTATAAAAAAACGTAATAGTGTAAGATCATATGAAGAAAGAAAGCTTTCTACACAAGATAAAGAAAAACTTATGGCATATGCTGATAGTTTAACAAATCCATTTGGAGTGAAAGTAAATTTTCATATTATAGATAAAGATTTAGATGCTAAAGGCAAAAAATTAGGAACTTATGGAGTTATTAAAGGAGCTACTACTTTCCTAGGAGTATCAGTAGAAAATACTGAACTAGGTCTTGAAGCAGCAGGATATGAGTTTGAAAACCTAATTTTATATGCAACTAATATGGGACTTGGAACAGTATGGTTAGCAGCAACTTTTAGTCGTGATAACTTTATGTCTGCTATGGATATTAAAGAAAGTGATTTATTCCCAGCTATTTCCCCTGTAGGATATCCAGCTTCAAAAAGAAGCTTAAGAGAATCAGTTATGCGTAAGACTATGAAGTCAGATCAGAGAAAACCATGGAAAGATATTTTCTTTAAGGATAACTTTTTAACTCCTTTAACTGAGCAAGATGCTAATGAATATGCTGCTTCTTTGGAAATGCTTCGTTTAGCTCCTTCAGCTACTAATGCACAACCATGGAGAGTTCTAAAAAAAGGAGAAGTTTATCATTTTTATGAAACTCATAAAGCTAATGCAAAACCAGAAGAAAAACTTATAAAGAAAGTTGATGTTGGTATAGGTTTAAGTCATTTCCATCAAACAACATTAGAAAATGGTTTGTCTGGAAAGTTTGAAAAATTATCACAAGATAATATTGAGGTTCCTGAAAATACAAATTATATAATATCTTGGATTCCGAAGAAAACTAATAAAAAAATAGTATCACAAGAAATCTGAAAAGGTATGTTAGCTAAACTCTAAAAATTATACATACAATGAAGAATAGAGAACAAGTAATTACAGGAAGAATAAATCTAATATATTGATTTAATATAGAAAGAGGAAATATATGAAAGCTGTACAAATTAATAAATATTCAAAAGATATAAATGTAACGATTAATGATATCCCTATTCCTAAAATTAGTGATAATGAAGTTTTAGTAAGAGTTAAAGCAGCTGCTGTTAATCCATTAGAAATTTTAATTCTTACGGGAAGTGTAAAATTAATTCAAGACTATAATATGCCACTAACATTAGGAAATGAATTATCTGGAATAATAGAGGAAGTCGGCAAAAATGTTACTAAATTCAAAAAAGGAGATAAAATATACTCTCGCCTTCCGATAGATAAAATAGGAGCATTTGCTGAATATGTAGCAGTTAATACTGATGCCATTAGTCATATGCCCAAAAATCTTGATTTTAAAGAGGCAGTTGCTGTCCCATTAACAGGTTTAACTGCCTATCAAGGATTACATGAAGAGTTAGAAGCAAAAGCAGGACAAACTGTATTTATTCCAGGTGGATCTGGAAGCTTTGGACAAATGGCTATTCCCATAGCTAAATCAATGGGACTTAGTGTTATTGTTTCTGGTAATGCAAGAGCTCGTGAACAAATGATGAAGTTGGGGGTTGATAGTTATTTAGATTATACTAAGGAGAATTATTGGGAAGTTATCCATGAAGTTGATTTTGTAATAGATACTCTTGGTCCTAAGGAGTTTAAAAGGGAACTGTCTATTCTAAAAAAAGGTGGTCGATTATTAAGTTTGCGTACAGGTCCAAACAAAAATTTTGCTGAAAAAAATGGATTTCCATTTTTGAAGAGAAAATTATTCTCACTTGCGGGTGCAAAATATGATAAATTAGCTAGAGAAGAAGAAAAGGAATATCGTTTTATTTTTGTACGTGCTGACGGAGAACAATTAAAAGAAATTACGCGAATTGTTGAAGAGAATAACATTGTACCTTCAATAGATTCACGTATATTTACTATTGAAGAAGCGGGCGAAGCATTAAAATTAGTTGCTAATGGACATACTAATGGTAAAGTAATTATTAAATTGTAGGCTATGTTTTAATATAGTGCTTATATTATAAATAATTTTAATATAATACGAAGTTAGTTATATTTGTTGGACTTTAATTTGTAATATATAACAATTGCGTATTTATTTTTTATTATATAATTGTTAACATTGATTTAAATCAGATCATTATTTTTTTATAACTAAATTAAACTTAATTAGTTTAAAATTTTGCATTGTTGACCATATTTATTAGTAAAGGTTATATTGTTATAATCCTTCTTAATATTATAATCACTAGGCAGTCAGCCTAAGTGTAATAGGTATAATTTTAACTAGCGTAGGTTTCTTTAAATAGTGCTTGGCATTAAGTGTTAAGCACTATTTTTATGAGTGTTTTATAAATTAACAATATGTTATAATTAGTGTATGATTTTACATAGGTATGAATAAAAATGTATTCATTTGAACAATAGAAAAAGCTTAATAAAATAATTTTATTAAGCTTCTTTAACTATAAAATTCTAATTAACTCTTTTGTATTTCTGCCATCTGTTAGGTAGCAAATCAAACAATGGAAAAGTTATAGTTATTATTAATACTTGCACAATAGTTTGTTCTAAGAAATCATTTAAAATAATAACATAATTAAATATAAATATATTCAACATAAGTATAGTAAAATGTATATTCCCTATATATATTTGCTTCAGATCTATAATCTGCATTACAATGTGTACACTTTAAATGTCCATTGAAAAGAAACTTTAATCTATCTATAAATGTAAACTTATTGTTACATTGAGTACAAGTTTTCATAATATTATCCCCTTTTTATTAATAATTTCTATTTTATTATACCATAACTTTAAAATTATTAAATATACACTAAAAAAGATGTAGTAAACAAAATTTTACTACACCTTTTCTTAGTTTATTAAATACCCATCATCCTTCCTATAGTTAATATTAAATTCTCAATTTCCATTAATATTACTGGTGAATACTCAATGACCCATACAGGTATCTTATATATCATTGATATACCAACTATTATTGAAAGTAAAATGTTCTTAAGACCTTTATTACCTTCTATCACGTCTATTATTTCTTCTACTTTATCTTCTTCTGTATTTTTCTTAATACCTATTACCGGTGTGATATGATATATAAAATGTTCATTTGGCATCCTATACTCACTAATATTACTTTTATCAAAACTCACTGTTTTTCTAAGTATTTTTACCACACCCTTTCTTTATATGTTACATCTATATTCTATTTCTAATTGTTAAATTACTCCTTCTTTTTTATACTACAAACTATATATATCTGAGAACTCTATGTGACATTTTTCTATCTGAAAATCTTTACTATCATAATTATATTCATATTCTTTTTTATTATCTAATAACTTAATAGGTATATTAAAAACAAATTCAGTTCCATTTCCAATAGAACTATATGCTTGTATTTTTCCACCATGCATCTCAACTATTGCCTTTACTAAAGATAAACCTATACCACTACCTTCACATCTTCGTGTTAAAAGATTGTTTGCCTGTCTAAATCTATCAAATATAATATCTAGCTTATCTGATGGAATACCTCCACCACTATCTTTTACTGATACAATTATGTTATCATCATCAGTAGTTATATTAACTTCTATACTTCCATCTTCAGGTGTATGCTTAATAGCATTAGATAAAAGATTTAACATTACTCTCTCTATCTTATCAGGATCACAGGAGGTTATTACTTCTTCAGTATCTGTATCAAATATCAGATTTATAT
Organism: Romboutsia sp. Marseille-P6047; assembly: GCF_900604535.1. Classification (NCBI taxonomy): domain Bacteria; kingdom Bacillati; phylum Bacillota; class Clostridia; order Peptostreptococcales; family Peptostreptococcaceae; genus Romboutsia; species Romboutsia sp. Marseille-P6047. Next base: position 216,410 of record NZ_UWOT01000002.1, on the reverse strand, counting down.
CTTTATGTTCTATATAGTCAGCTACTGATAGGGTTATATCTTCTATTATATTTATTATATTATGATTTGAAGGCTTTAAATTATAATATCCAATATCTACTTTACTTATATCTATAAGGTTGTTTACTAATCGTAAAAGCCTATATGAGTTTTGCTTTATTGTATCTGAATGCCTATTTAAGTTTTCTATTCCTATGTTATTATTTTCTATATTTTTTTTAATCAATTGTATTGTTCCTAAAATTATATTTATAGGTGTTCTAAATTCATGTGATATATTAGCAAAGAATTCATTTTTAATTCTTTCTAAATGAATTTTCTCTTCTAACTTTCTCTTTTGAATTTCCATATCCTTTTGTTCTGTAATATCTTTTGCAGTTCCTATAATTATACTTTTTTTCTCATCATATCTGAAGTTCCAATCTAGCCATATGTATCTACCATCTTTATGTATATATCTATTAGTTAAAGTAGCTGTTGTATCTTTCATATTCTTAAATGATCTATAGTTATTTACATCATCTGGATGTACAAAATTTACATATGATTTATTAATTAAGTCTTCTTTATCCCATCCTAGTAGCTTAGTCCAATTTTCATTTACTTTTAGAAATTTTCCATTCTTATCAAAGGTAGAAACCAAATCTGCTGCTATATCTAGATAATTTTCTAATTCTAGTTCTACTAATTTTCTTTTTTCATTTTCATTTTTGATTTCTTCTGAAAGTCTACAATTTTTAATGACCATAGCTATTCCATTACACATAGATCTCATGATATCATCTCTATTGTATGTTGGTATATAATCATATTTATAAGATATATTTAATATTCCTATAAATTCATCATATAGCTGAATTTTATATGAGCCTATATATTTAACAGATTTAAAATAATCTTCATTTAAATCATATTTAATTGAATATTCATCTACTAACTTTAATCCATCATATTCACCATATATCATATTTTTATATTCTTCATCATTTCTTATAGGTATTTTATCAATACCCTTAAGTCCCTCTAGTGCACCTGCAAGCTTAATGTATGGTATAAGCGATTTTTCATCCTTATCATATAATAGTATGGAAAGTCCATCTGCGTTAGTTGCACTTACTATTTTTTCTCCTATATGTTTTAATAAATTATACATATCTATATTATTAAGATTATTTATATCTAAATTATTTATTTGAGTATAACTCTTGTAAACTTCATCCTCTAATATTTTTTCTATTGTTATATCTCTAATTGTAGATGTCATATATTTAAAATCTCCATTTTCATCATATATAGGAGACTTATATACATAATACCAAACTTCTTCACCATCAATTGTTATTTTTTGATTATAGTGCCTATCCTGTTTTAGTCTAAGTACTTCTTTGTCACTCTCTTGATGAATTTTATATAAATCTTTTGGAAGATAATCTTGCATTGATAATCCAAGCATATCTTCTTGATTTACTAGTGAGATTTTTGAAAGTGATTTATTTACATATAAATACCTTGAATCTTTATCCTTTATATAGATCATCATTCCTGAATTATCAAGTAAATTTTCTAAATCTTCAATTGTATAATATTTATGTCTTATATCTTTAGAAATAATAAAAATTTCCTTATTCTTTTTAAAATAATCAACACTTATATCACTATAAACTTTTATTATTTCTTTAGACTTTGAATAAAGGCTTAAATCAATAGTTGTATCCTTTGAGTATTCTAATATATTTATTATTTCATTATATTTTGTTACTAAAATATCTTGTATATTAAAATTGTATAATTCTTCTTCCTCATATTTTAATTTTTTTAATAATTTATCATTTGCAAAAATTATACTTCCATCATATTTGATTACTAGTACATAGCTATCAAATTTATTAAATATCGATTTCATCTATAATTAATATCCCCCTTACAAATCCAAAACTATTAATTCTCTATAGTTTCATATTTTATATATTTTATCATTTTCACTACAATTTTACAATTTTTGCTATTTATTTTGATATTCTATGTCATACTTTATATTATCTATTTTATTATGATAATTATCAATTTACTTGCAATCCCTCATTATATTGTTATATTGTATATATAACAAATATATTATGTAATATAAGAGGTGATAAAATGATACTAAACTTAGATTTTAACAGTGATATTCCTATATATACACAAATTAAAGAACAAATTATAAAATCTATTGCAACTGGTGATTTAAAACTGAACGAATCATTACCGTCTGTTAGAAATATGGCCGAAGAAATAGGAGTTAATCTTCATACTGTAAATAAATCCTATAACTTGCTTAAAGATGAGGGATATATAAATATCGATAGAAGAAAAGGCGCTATAGTAAATACTCTTCCTTTAGAAAAAAAGATGACAATGTTGAAAAAATCAAATCTACATTAGAACTATTAACTGCCGAGAGTTATCTTTTAGGTAGGTCTAAGGAAGAATTTATAGACTATTGTAATAAATTATTTGATAGTTATGGGGTGAAAGATTATAAATAGTACTTTAGCAGTTTTGATAAATATTCCAATGTTATTGTTGTGTATGTAATGATGTACTTTACTCAAGCGTTAAGTGGAAAAAGACAGTTTTATAGTGTTAGTTTAAATAGTGATTATTTTACAAAAGAAGAATTTAAAAGTTTAGATAAAAAATTTAAATTACTTCTTACTATAGGATTTATTGCATTTATAATAATTACATTAATTAGTATTTATATATTTAAAGCTTATTTAGCTTCTTCTATTATTCCAATATTAGGATTTTGTATATATCAATTTATTATATTTGTATATATCCATAATAAAGTAAAAACTAAAAAAAAAGATTTATCGTTAGAAATAAACGATTTAGAGCTACAAAGAACTAAAATTATACTAGATACAGATTTTATTAATGAAAAAAATAGAATTATAAAAAAATACTCAATTCTATTTTTAGCTCCACTTATAGTTAATATACTAGTATCAATATATTTATCTACTCAATATAATTCACTACCTGACATTATACCTACTCACTGGGGATTTAGTGGTCAGCCAGATGCATTTTCACAAAAATCATTTTTCAGTGTATTTGGAATTGTGCTTATGAGTATAGGAATTGGAATAATAATATATACTAGTTCTGTAAACTCTTTAAAAAGTAGAGCTAAGTTAAGTTATGTTAATATTAATGAAAGTAAAAAAGCTCATTTAAATTATTTAAGTAAAATTGCCTTTACTTTCTTTATATTAAACTGATCATGTCAGATTTTATTTATTAATATATTAATTGCTACAGCTAATGCTAGTGGTGTGAATACTTATATAATGTGGACTACTACAATATTATTAGTTGTATCTTCTATTTACCAAACATACTTGTATTATAAATCACCAAGTAAGTATAAAACTGCGGTTTATTCTGTAGATGATGATGATAATTGGATATTTGGAAGTATATATAATAACCCTAATGATCCATCTTTATTTGTTCAGAAAAGATTTGGTATAGGTTGGACTGTTAATATAGGTAGTGTTAAAGGAAAAATAGTGTTCTTTTCTCCTTTTATAATAACAATAGTTATACTATTTATAACATTTAATATGTAATTATATATTAATCATCATAAACTATTACCTTCTTATTTGTATCAATAACAGTATAGACTAACTTTTCTCCCCTTATTTATTGTATCTATGTCTTTAAAAAATCCCCCTATAAAAAACTAATTTTATAGGGGGGATTTTCATATTAAATACTAATAATCTATATTCTCTAAAAGTTTAGAAAACTCTTCATTTCCTAATGGTCTTGATAAATAATATCCTTGAAATAAGTCACATTTTATTTCTTTTAGTTTTTTAAATTGACTTTCAGTTTCTACTCCTTCAATAATTACCTTCATATTTAATATATTTGAGATCTTTTTTATATGATTAATAATCTCAAAATCATTTTGAGAAGCATTATCCAAAAGCACCTTATCTATCTTTAAAATATCTAATGAATACTTGGTTAAGTAATTAAATGATGCATAGCCAGTTCCAAAATCATCCAACGCTATCTTAATCCCCTTCATTCTAAAAGATTCTATATTTTTAAAAACAGTATCATTATTCTCCAATATAACAGATTCTGTAATTTCAAAGCAAAGTTTGTTATAGCTTACATTATATTTTTCTATAATTTTCTTTACATTTTTATCAAAATTAATTTCCATCAATTGAATAGGCGATACATTGATACTAATTTCTATATTCCAATTATTATTCTTGATATATCTGCAAACCTCTTCAATCACCCAGTATCCTATTTTTATGATATCCCTAGTCTCTTCTGCATAGTTAATAAATTTATCTGGTCGTATAAAACCTAGTTTTTTACTGTTCCATCTTAATAAAGCCTCAGCCTTTTTTACTTTTTTATATTCATCATAGATTGGTTGAAACTCTAATATAAGTTCATTTCTTTCACATACATATGTTAATTCATTTTTAATGGTTTCAATATACAGCATATCCATGTAAGTATCATCATTAAAAAATAATATTTGGTGATTAATATTATCTTTTTTATTTTTATACATCATAAAATCACTTTTATTAATTAATTCATCAACATCCAAACCATCTCTAGGATAAACTGCTACACCTGTTGAAAAGTCAATAAATGTTTTAACATCTTTATTAATCTCTATAGGCTTTTTAAATTTTGATAAAATCTCACTTTTATAGTAATGCATAAATTCTAAATCATCTTTGAAGTCTTTGTATACAATTACAAATTCATCCCCAGAATATCTAGTAATAATGCCTTTATCATTCAAAGCATTCTTCATAATATTACTAAACTTAACTAATAATTGATCTCCAACTAAATGTCCATACACATCATTTATTATCTTAAATTTATTTAAATCAATAAAAACTAATGCAAACTTAGTTTTACTATCTATTAATTCATTGCAAATTATTTTTAATTGTTTTCTATTAGGTAAATTAGTCAATTCATCATAATAAATAAGAGATTGAACTTTTTTATCAAAGCTCTTACCTAAAGAATCTGAAATTATCTCTAATTGCTTAAATTCATCTTTATTTTCAAATGAAATCTTACCTTCATCTAAATAATTTAATATATATCTTAACTTTTCAATTGATTTTAATGCAGGCTTAAATGCTAATCGTATTGCTACTACTAATGCTATTGATATAAATATACCTATTGCAAATAAAATAATCGTTGTTGATTCAATAACCAATTTCATATATGGATTATTTTTAATAGAAAACTTATTAAAAGAAAATAATAAATAATTTCCATTACCTAGGTAATCTTTATTATTACTAATATAATAATTATTATGGTTATTTATGTATTTATTATCTTTTATTTCTCCATCTTCTGAGTAAAGTATTTCATTATTCTTCAAAATATATGTATTTAAGTCTCCTGAGTAAAAAGATGTATTTGAATATTTTAGTAAATCTTTTACAAATATATCCAAAACGGCTGCCCCTAAAAGTTCATTATCATCAGAATAAATGAATGATATAATTGCTATAGTTTCTAAATTTGTACTATAATCCTTATGCATATCAGTTATAATTGTTTTACTATTACTATTTAGAAGTCCTTTATTAAACCACGGTCTTTCAGTAAAGTCAAAATTTTCATATACTACACCATTAGAAAATAAATACTCTCCTGATAAACTAGCAATATTAATTGTTTTAACAAAACTTGATGACTTTAAAACTCCTTCAAATGCATTAATTTCAGTTAATATCAATTCAGATTCTTCTCTACTTAATTCTTCGAAGCTCCTGTTTTCATCTAAAATATTTATAATTTTATTATCATTAGCTATTTTTTCAGTACTAATTTTTAAGAGGTCAATTTCTTCGTCTATTCTACTAGAAATTTGATTATGGTAAACATTACAAGTAAGTTCAATACTTTTATCTAGAATAGAATCTACGAAGAAGCTATTTGCTAAGATGAATATTATCATAAATATACTAGCGATGATAATCAATTTAATATTTATTTTTTTTGCAAATAATATAATAATCGCCTCCTTCACATAATAAATTCCTAGTGATTGTATCTATAATTACTAAATAATTAACTAATCTGAACTATAAAATATATAATAATTTTATAGAAAAACCATCTTAAAACCCTTACAATACTCAAACAGGTTTTAATTATATTTAATTAATATGACATATAGAGTCTTATTCATTATAAAAAAGTATTTTTTTGGATAATTTTGTATTTTTTTGTAAAATCATTAATGCATATTAATATAATAAAAAAAGTCTCTATATAGAGACTTTTTAATTCATATAATCATTTTTATATCATTTTTATTATTTATATATTCAATTAAATCTTTATTGATTATTTTATCTATAATTTTAGATTGTGATATTTTATTTATCTTAATTAACATATAATCATCACTATAGCAATATAAAAACATTCCTTCTTTTCTTAAAATATATGATATTGGTAATGTTTCATATTTCTTTTCATCTACTATTATTTCAATAGCTTTACCAGCATCTAATGCTTGGTTAATTCTAATGCATACTTCATTAAATATGTCTATATCATTGTTTTCTAAATCAATCACAAAACATGATTTTAATTTGTCTAAATTATATTTAACTTTTTTTAGAATCTATCATTAACATTTTTTCTATAATAGAGACGTATTTACATTTTAATATTTTTTTCAGATATATAAATGACATTATTAAAGATTTATAATCATCTATAGTCATAAATCCTTTATGTATAGTATAATCTTTATCTAACTCTATACCACCATTACCACCTCTATACGTAACTATTGGTATACCTAAAATAGTCAATTTATCTATATCTCTTGTATGGTCTTCATTGATACATTAAAATGTTTAGAAAGCTCTTTAGTTGTAGATTTATTATTCTTTAATAAATAAAATAATATTTCTAATAATCTCTATAATTCCTCCAAAATGGTAAAAATTCCTATAAGTTTTGAATATGCAATAATAATAGTTTAAAGATCGAATAATGACTATTTTACTTATAATATTATAGTCTTAGTATGTATTTAGTAGATTAATTATAACATATATTTATATATAAGTAGATGTTATAAAAATATTCAGAAAACTACTTTTGTATTTTATTTCACCAAAATACTTAAAGTAGTTTTCTTTTTATATGTATATATCTGAAAGTTCAATATCGCACTTTTCTATAATATCATTTTTACCTATTTTTTGATTATATACATATTCTTCATCTATAGTATATATAGGTAAATAAAATGTTATCTGAGTAGCATTTTCTATACTATCTATATATATTTTACCACTATGCATTTCCACAAATTTTTTAACTAAAAATAATCCTATACCACTACCCTCATTCTTTCTAATAAATAAATCATCTATTTGAGTAAACTTTCCAAATATACGCTCTCTATCGCATTCGTCTATTGTTTGACCATAATTTTTGACAGATACAAATAATCTATTTAAGTCTAAATCCGTCTTTATTTTTATTTCTATATCAGTATTGCAATATGAAAATTTGATTGCATTTGATATTAAATTAAACATTATTCTTTCAATATTATCTGAGTCACAAGCTAATATTACATCTTCTTTATCTGTGTCAAAGACTATATTTAATCTTTTGTCATTGGCATATCTTACAGTTGACATAGTTATATTTTCTACTATGCTAATAATATTGTGATTTTCTAATCTTAAATCATATGAGTTATTACTTATCTTTGCTGTATCTACAATATTGTTAACTAACCTCAACAATCTATATGCGTTTTGCTTTAATATTTTTAAATATTCTGTCATTTTTGTTTTACTAATATTAGAATTTGTACTGTTAATATATGAATTTACTAACTGTACAATAGAAAGTATTATATTAACTGGTGTTCTAAATTCGTGAGATACAATATTCGCAAAGAAATCTGATTTTATAGATTCTAATTCAATTATAGACTCTAATTCATCTTTTTTCTGATTTATGCACGATATTTGATCTTTATTTTCTATTTGTTTTATTATAATACTTATTTTAGTTAAAATTTCTTCCAAATAAGAATCATCCTTACATGTATTATATATTTCTTCTTCATAAGATATACATACTAGTCCAAATAGCTTATTAGCTAATTTCATACTTTTAATTTTTAAATTATCTTTTATATTATCTTTTTGCAACTTAGATATACTTTCATGTATTTCAAAGTATCTATTTTCATAAACTTCATTAGAGCATAGTTTATTTTCTATTTCTTCATTTATATGTATTTGTGATCCTTCTTTAAATTTACTTTCTTCTTTATTTTCACTTAAATATAAGTTGAAATTTTTTTTTATCTTCATCATATAAAAAAATTTCTATATTTTTACATTTTATAAATTTCTTTAAGCTTACTAATGTAGAATGTAAAATATTTTTAGAATCATCTTCAATTTTACTTTCATCTAAATAACTTAAAAGGTTGCTTTCTAATTCCAATTGTATTTTTTTATCTAAACTTATCTCTTCTGCTATACCACCTATAAGATTTTTCTTGGTAGTATTTTGGTTTACTATAAATTTGTGTACTTTATGATATATATCCTGTCCATCTATATTGCTCTGTTCTTCATTGTATATATCATGGTTCTTATCTATTAAAACTCTATCTGTTTCAGCACACTGTTTTGCTATATTATAATCTCTAATATCATAGTCAGACTTGCCTATTATGTCTTCTTTAGATAATCCAACCTTCTCTATTCCTAATTTATTAATGTATACATACTTTCCATCTTCATCTTTTAACCATATTTGATAAGGTAGTTTATCTAGTATTTCTTCTAAGTCTTCTATAGTATAATGTTTAACTGATTTATTAAGTTCTTTATTCACTGTATCCCCCCCTATGATTTATGTTATAGATTTATAATAATATAAAGTAATGTACTTAGCAAGAACAGTTAAATCAACATTATGTTATTTATTTAATCACCTTATCAAATAAAGTATTTCCCCTTAATACTAAAATAGTTTTAAGGGGATTTTTTTATTATATAGACTTAGCAGTTTCTTTTTCTTCAACTTCCCCTTCTGATGATAAATAATAATGTCTTATTGGTTTTAAGTCATCATCTAACTCGTATACTAAAGGTATTCCTGTTGGTATATTCATATTCTCAATATCATCATCTTCTATATTATCTAGATATTTTACTAAAGCTCTTAAAGTATTGCCATGCGCAGATATTATAATCTTTTTATTATATTTTAAACTAGATACTATTTCATCATACCACTCTTCTATTACTCTTTTTTCTGTATCTTTTAAGCTTTCTGTAAATGGTATTTTATCTTTTGGCAAATGTTTATATTTAGTATCATTTCCTGAGTATCTATTATCATCTATTGTTAATGATGGTGGTGCAATATTTACAGACCTTCTCCATTGCTTAACTTTCTCTTTTCCATATTTTTTTGCTATTTCATCTTTATTTAAACCTTGCAAAGCTCCGTAATGTCTTTCATTTAATTTCCAAGATTTATAGACTGGTATCCACATAAGATTCATCTCATCAAGTATTATCCATAGAGTTCTTATAGATCTTTTTAGAACTGATGTGTATGCCATATCAAATTCGTATCCGTACTCACTTAGAATTTTTCCAGCCTTTCTAGCTTCTATTAATCCATTTTCTGATAGGTCTACATCAGTCCATCCTGTAAATTTATTTTCTAAGTTCCATAAGCTTTGACCATGCCTTATTAATACAATTTTTCTCATTAAATTGACTCCTTTCATAGTAGCTTTATTATGAGGTTATAAATGAACTATATTCTCTAATGACTATATTTATCATATTAATAAGGCTGTTTATTGTTACTTTTTCTATTTTAAAATTTTTACGAGTTCAATTAGCCTACTTTATCAACCACATAATATAATAGATTTAAAATTATAAATCATTAAAATACTATATTTATATATTCTTTGCAACTAGGGCACTTATGTCCATGAATATGTACTTGAGTCAAGTAAACATCTCTGTTAACTAAATTATATCCACAATTAGGACAATAAGTATTATTATCTACACCTGCAATATTCCCTACATAAACATAATTTAAATAATTCTTAGCCACTTCCTTTGCTTTCATTATATTTTCAACCATAGTTGGTGGGTTTTTCATTTCATATCTTGGAAAATATCTACTTAAATGAAGAGGAATATTTTTATCTATACTCGATATAAATTTTGCAATATACTCTATTTCTTCTACTGAATCATTTTCATCACTTACCATTAAGGTAGTTATCTCAACATGAGTTGATTTACTTGCTATTTTTATAGTTTCTAATACCGGCTGTATATCTGCTTTACAAATTTTATTATAATATCTATCTGTAAATCCTTTTAAGTCTATATTCATTGCATCTATATATGGAAGTATTTTTTCTAAAGGTTCTTTATTTACATATCCGTTAGTGACTAAAACAACGCTAATATGTTTATCATATTCTTTTATTCTCTTAACCACATCATATATATATTCATACCACATAAAAGGTTCATTATAAGTAAATGCTATCCCTACATTATCAGGTATATTTACAATTAAATTTATTAATTCATCTATGTCTGTAAATTTTGATTGTGGCTTATTTTGTGATATTTCATAATTTTGACAAAAGCTACATTTCATATTACAACCAAAAGTCCCTACAGATAAAATCTCACTTCCTGGTTTAAAATGATAAAGTGGTTTTTCTATATTGGATCTACATTAAATGAAGTTACTTCTCCATAATTTATAACAATAGGTATATTATTTTTTACAGTTCTAAGAGCACATACTCCAAACTTATTTTCACTTAATAAGCAATTATGAGGACAAAGCTCACATTTTACATAACCTTCCTGTGATTTATAGAATCTTAGTTTTTCATCCATTTAATCACCTTCTTTATATCTAGTAACTTGAAATCTTTCTATTTCATAATCTCCATTAGAATCTATTCCTGCTTTATCACAAGCAATTTGAATCTGTTCTTCTATTGTATCTACATCCTCTAAATCTGGAAGTAATAGTCCTCTTTTATATCCTTGACTAACTATTATTCCATATTTTTTAGGGTCTAAATCTTCTTTTGTTGTTTTATGTGGTCTTTCTAATACATCTACAGATATATCAATATCTATTAATTCATCTTCTTCTACCCTTGTGAATCTTGGATCCTGTGTAGCTGCTTGTACCGCATTAGTTATAATCTCTTCTGCTATAGAGTCTGTTGTTGGTAAAAAAGTACCTATACATCCTCTTAAGTTATTGAATTTTTTTAATGATACAAAAACTCCACCTTTTTCTTCACTTAATTCTTTTAGTAAGTTTGATGGTTTTGCCATAAGAGTTCCACTACTATAGTAATGATTTAAACTTTCTCTTGCTAACTTAACATAGGGGTTAGAGCTTAATATTTTTTTATTTAATTTTTCTCTTTTCATATTTATTAATGATTCTAAAATGCTATCATCTTTTAACTCATTATTAAAAGTCATAACTCCATATCCAACACCAAAGGGTCCTTCATAAGATAATAATTCTCCGTTTACTTTTTCTTTATCCATTGCTCCAAGCATAATAAATACAGATCTAAGTCCACATTCACCTGCACACTGGACTGCATATTTATCCATATTAAATACATTTAATACATTTCCACTTTGTAAATTTTCTAATAAAGCTTTGTCAAATTTAGATCCTTCTGGAGAGTATTCATATGGTCCTTCTTCACTTAATCTATGAGATAAATCACCACTAGCTATAAATACTATTTTTTTGTTTAAGTTCTTAGCACTTTCTTTTATTGCCATTCCAAATTTATATAATTCAATATCGCTAAGAGCTGCATATGTAATATGAACTATTTTATAGTCTTTATAATATTTATTTATAAAGTACATAGGAATCATTGCACCATGATCTAATTCATAATCTCTATTAAATCTTCTAAGAAGATTAGAATCTACACCTGCTGCTGATATATTTTCTCTTTCACAAATGTTAATTAATCCTTCATTAAATTCTTTATCTATTGTACCTTCAATTTGAGTATCAAAATCTCTAAATTGTCCAAAATCCCCTCTTATATATTCTTCATTTGATATTGCAATGGCATCTGAGAACATAGTTCCATGAGGAGTTATAATTACAACTGTTTCTGGTTTTAGATTTCCTATTTCTTTTCCTATTTTATTGCAAGCATCTATTGTATTTTGAATTGTTTTTTCTTGCCCTTTTCCAATTGTTGGGATTATTAGTGGTGGATGTGGCATTAAGTAGTATTTTAGTATATTTTCCATGATATACACCTCACTTATTTGTTTTATTAATATGTTTTATATTTCCCTAAATTATTATTCTATTTCCTTAGTTAAATAATATTTTTATGAATTTATTTGAATTAATTGTTGTTATAGTACCTGATTTTATAAAGGCTATAACTTTATGAGGTTATCAATGGATGATGGGTTTTGCAATAGTTCCAATACTTATGTATAATGGTAAACTTTGAGTTAATAATAAGTTTGTAAGATGGATGTTTTATTGGTTTTATCCTATACATCTAATTGTAATTGTATTATTATAAAGATTAATATGTAATTAAAATATTAATTTCTATACAAAAAGGCTATAAATAAAGATTTTAAATCAATATTTATAGCCTTTCATATGCTTGATGGATTTATTTAATTATTAATAATTAATAATTAAATTATGATATTTAAGTTTTAATTGTAAGTTTAAATTTTAATTGTAAGTTTAAATTTTAAATAACTTGATATTTGTAAATTGTAAAATCCTTGATATTTGTACTTAATATAATTCTTATTTCCTGTTTGAAAGCTATTAAAGCTAAAAATTGTATAACTTTTATCCATCAAAGCATATTTTATTATAAATATGAGGTTTTCACCTCATATTATAATAATCAACTAAAATTGTATAAATGTTTCATTATTAGCTTTGTTTATAGCAATTTCTAATTCTAAAACATCTTCATTTAGGTCTTTTACTAATTTCTCCATTTCTTTTCTATCAAAATTCAACTCAGTAATCTTGTAATATACAGAAGTTGCAGCAGCATCTACTTTTCTTTCTTTGTTAACTTTAACATTCTCAAGTAGATTTTCAAGTTGAAAAGCTAATTCTCTTTTTAGTTTCACCTTATTTAAGGCTCCTTGAATGCTTATTTTACTTTCTAATACTTCTATTTCAGTAGTATTATTTGCGTAAGCTATTGCTGTTTTTAGTGTTTCTATTTCTTTAGATAAAAGCATTAATTCATCTAACTCTGCTTTAAAATCAATTTTTTCATCACAATCAAATCTACTTCCATTAGATTCTAGTATATAAGTTATGCTAGCCTTCTTTTTGTTTAAAAGATTAGGTAATTTGTATCTATAATTTCTTTCCAATTCTGCTACTTTTAGCATGGCTTGATTTATTGTAAGATTTTGCATATTAAATATCCCTTTCAATTTAACTCTATATTGATATATCATTAATAAACTTTCTATTTTTATCTATATTTATCAGATACATCCACTATAACACATCTTATGAATATTTTTCTATAGCTACATAAAATGAATTTATAAATAAAATTATTTCTAGTTAAAATTGATATAAATAAAAAAAGAAATTCACTACTATTTAGTAAAGTTCTCCTTCTACTTTAATTATATCAGATATAAAATGAAAACTTAAGTCTACAATTTTTATGAAATATAAACTAAGATAATATGACTATATTAAAAATATAAGGAGATATTTTATGAGTATTAAAAATAAAACACATATTCAAAATAAATCAGATTTAATTTTAGATGAAGGTCCTTTTTACCACGGAACTAAGGCTAATCTTAAAATAGGGGACTTAATTAAAACAGGATTTAAATCTAATTACGGTAAACGTAAAAAAGCTAATTTTGTTTATATGACAGCAACCTTAGATGCAGCAATCTGGGGAGCAGAACTAGCACTTGGTGATAATACTGAAAAAATATATATTGTTGAACCTACTGGTGAATTTGAAGATGACCCTAATTTAACTGATAAAAAATTTCCTGGCAATCCAACTCGTTCTTATCGAACTACCTATCCATTGAAAGTTGTTGGGGAAATAAGTGATTGGCAAGGACATTCACCAGAAATGCTTAAAAATATGAAGGATAATTTGCGTAAGCTTAAAGAACAAGGAATTGAAGCTATTAACGAGTAATAATGTATCAATATCTTATAATAGAAGAATTGTGTAGATATTTATAAAGTTTATGACATATTAAATAACCACACCTTAGAATCAATAACATTTAAAATACTAAGATGTGGTTATTTTAATATATTTTCTTACTTACGACCTATCATTTCTTTCATCTTATCACTAGACATACCATGTCCCATTTGATTTCCATTTCCAGTAACTTGAGTATACTCTGCTTTTCCATCAACAAACTTAATTTCATAAGCTTGTCCAAATCCTTTTACAAGTCTTCCAGACTTTATATTAAGTTCAAACATATCAAAGTCCATATTCTTAAACATTGACATCATTTTAGCATCATGAACTTCATCAAATTTAGCAAATATCTCATCACTAACAGACTCCATCATATTTGCTTCACAAGCAAATGATACTCTAGTTCTTGCAAATATTGTCTTACATGTACTTTCATCTTCTATAATCATTACACTACACTTATGATTATCTCTTAAGTTATAATAGTGATTTGCAGCTTTACTTAAATATAAATAAATTTTATTATCTATCATTACAAATGGTGCATAACTTATTTCTGGATTGTTATCTTTTCCTAATGAACTTATCATTAAACTTTTTTGATTTTTTAATAAATTTTCCACGTCATCATCCCTCTGCTTTCATAGTATTATATATGATTTATACATATATCTTTACCCTATTTATATTTATATTACTCACTTATAATATAATTTTTAAATTATTTTTTTATAAAAATAAAAAAAGCTAATTTATATAAAAGAAATATTTCTTTTACTTTAATTAGCTTCTTTATTATATACTATAAGTTTTCTCTTACTTTATCTATTAATTGAGTATACTCTTCTTCACTTAAAAGAACCTTTGGTGATGGCATCATCTCAAAAGTGCCTCCCCATCCTGGTCCATCTTCGTACTTAGGTACTAAGTGGAAATGTAAGTGAGGCATTTTATCTGAATATGCTCCATAATTTACTTTGTTTACATCAAATGCTAACTTCATTGCTTTAGCAGCTCTAGTTACATCCTTAATAAATAAATCTCTTTCTTCATCAGTTAAATCAAATAATTCATTTTTATGACCATTAAAAGCTACTAAGCATCTTCCCCTATATGTTTGCTCCTTAAATAAATATAATGTAGATGCTTCTAATTCGCATATTTCTATCATTAATTCATCTAATGCTTCATTTTTTTGACAATAAAAACAATTGTTACTCATTTTGAAGTCCCCCTATGATTATGTATTTTGTTAATATATATAATACCATTTTTATCTAACTTTAACATTATATTTTACACAAAATTACCATTATATTCTAATATAAATTTCAAACTATAGTATTTAAAATTTGTAAAAATACCTTCCATTTATATCATAAATCTAAAAAATTCAATTTTAAATATAATGATTTTATTTTGGTAATACTAAATTTGTTAATACTAAATAAAATATATAATTTGGAGGGTTTTAATTATGTGTACGTCTCTAACATTAAAAACTAATGATGGATACCATCTATTTGGTAGAAATATGGACTTAGAATATACATTTGGACAATCTGTTGTTTTAGTTCCAAGAAACTTTAAATATGAGGATAAAATTAGTGAGCAAATTAAAAACACTAAATATGCAGTAATAGGTATGGCAAGTTTAAATGGAAAACATCCATTATTTGCAGAAGCACTAAATGAAAAGGGATTAGCATGTGCAGGACTTAACTTTCCAGCTGCATATTGGTCAAAGGATGTGGTAGAAGGTAAGGAAAATATACCGCCATATGATTTAATACTTTGGATAACATCAAACTTTGAAACTCTAGATGAGTTAAGACCTCATTTAGATAATTTAAATATCGTTGGTAAAGCATATGATGAAAAAACTCCACTTCCAACTCTTCACTGGATTGTAACTGATAAATCAGGAAAATCATTAGTTATAGAAAAAACTGAAGATGGTCTTAAAGTATTTGACAATCCTGTAGGAGTATTAACTAATGCACCATCATTTGATTGGCACTTATTAAATTTAACTCAATATACAGGATTAACTACAAGTAGACCAGATACTCGTAAATGGAGTGATTTAGAGTTAGTTACTTTAGGAAATGGTAGTGGTGCTTTTGGACTTCCTGGAGATTCTTCTTCCCAATCTAGATTTGTAAAAACTTCATTTTTAAAAAGTCATGTAACTATAGGTGATTATGAAAATGCTGGTGTAATTGAATTCTTTAATATATTAAGTAACGTAGCTATGATAAGCGGTACAGTAATTGACCCACAAGGTAGAAATGAAATTACTCAATATACATCTTGTATGTGCCAAGAAAAAGGAATTTATTATTATAGAACTTATAAAAATAGTCAACTAAATGTAATTGATATGAACAAAGAAGATTTATCAAGTAGCGAATTAAAAGTATATCCTTATAATGATGACCCATCTTTTAAATACGAAAACTAAGAATATAAAAATAGCTAGATTTATTGAAAATCTAGCTATTTTTATATTCTTTAATTAATCTTCAGATTTCTATATACACTCTTCCCTTTTTTCATAACCTTGACTACTTAATTTAAAGTAAGTAAAATATATCTTACATTACATACTATAAATACTTTTAAGGAGAATATTAATGCAAATTTATTTACCTAAGATAATATACTCATCACCTACTAAACTACCTACACTTGAAAAGCTAATACTCTATTATGTAATACATAAAGCATTTGAAAACAATATAACAAATAATGAAGATTCAAATATAGAAATAGATTTAAAGGAACTATATACAATACTAAATAATTCTTCAATAGAATTTACAGATGTAAAATCACAAATAAAATCTGCAATAGATAATTTAACTAAAATAAATATGAGCTTAGTTGACAATGGATTCCATATAAAGTTAGCTCCAATAACTGGTATTTATTTAGATAAATTTTCATCTAAGCTATATACAGTTATAAACCCTATAATAATTGAATATTTAGACCAAGTATTTACTGGTAACTATATAAACTTTGAATTAAATAAACACTGTAAATAGATTTGCTTTAAACAAACCTATCTACAGTCTTTTTCATTTTTTACTCTATTGGTAAAATAATTTTAAATGAAGTTTTACTACTATTACTTTCAACTAAAATATTTCCATTATGAGCTTCTATTAGATTTTTACTAATAGCAAGTCCTAAACCAGAACCTCCATCATTTCTATTTCTTGATTTTTCAACTCTATAAAATCTATCAAATATAAATGGTATATCTGATTGTGGTATTGGTTCTCCGTAGTTAATTATCTCTACCACTGCTTTATTACTTTCTTTTTTAGTAATGATATCAATATATTTTCCATCACTTCCATATTTAATTGCATTATTTATTAAGTTTTCTAGTACCCTTACAAGCTTATCAGGGTCTGCATTTACTATTAATTTATCATTAGAAAATTGAGGCCTTATTTCCATATTTACTTCACTTAGTTGATAGCCCAAATATGATATTACCTGAGATACCAATTCTACTAAGTTAATGTCAATCTTATTAAGAGGTAATGTATTATTTTGTAATTTTGTTAGTTCAAATAAGTCATTTATAAGTATATTTAAATCCTTTGACTTTTCATAAGCTATATTTGTATAATACCTAAGCTGAACTTCATCTTTGTATCTATCTTCTTCTATAAGGTTAAGATATCCTATTATAGATGTTAATGGTGTTCTTAAATCGTGGGATACATTAGTTATTAAATCAGTTTTTGTTTGTTGAGCTTTTCTTTCTTCTACTGTCTTATTTTCTAATTGCTCAATTATATGATTTATATTTCTTGATAATTCTCCTATATCATCATCTGAATTAACATCTATTCTTTTATCTAAATCACCACTTGCCATTATCTCTACACTTTCCATTAATAGAGCTATATTTTTCACTTTATTATGAGTGAGTATAAGATATATACATGAAGTTAAAATGAATACTATAGTTGAATATGTAATAAAATCACCAATATAATTATTTTTCATATATAAAAATAAATGTACCAGTTGTCTAATTATAGGTAAATGTTGAAAGTCACTTATAGTGGTACGTAAGATAAATAATGTAAAAATAGCAATAGCAGCACTTACTGCTAAGTATATTACTTGACCAAAAATATATTTATATACTTTGATTACATAATTATTTCTGTCTTTATTTTTCAATTTTATATCCTACCCCCCATACTGTATGAATAACTTTACTTCCTTTCATATGTTTTTCTATTTTATCTCTTATTCTACTCATATGAACCATTACAGTATTATTAGATTGATAGTATTTTTCTTTCCATACCTTTGAGAATATTTCTTCTGTACTAAATACTTTTCCTCTATTACTAGCTAATAAATATAAAATATCAAATTCTCTTGATGTTAATGGTATTTCTATATCATCAACAGTTACTATGTGTTTACTTTTATCTATTTTTAATGATTCTATTGTTATAATATTATCTCTTGTATTTTCTTCTCTATTATTAAAATAATATGCTCGTCTTAAAAGTGCTTTTACCCTAACCGTAAGCTCTAATGGATTAAATGGCTTTGTTATATAATCATCAGCTCCAGTCATAATTCCTTGTATTTTATCCATATCTTCTGACTTTGCACTAAGCATTAATATTGGTATATTCATTTTTTCTCTTATTCTCTTGCAAGCTTCTATACCATCCATCTTAGGCATCATTACGTCTAATACAATTAGTTTTATATCATTA
Source organism: Romboutsia sp. Marseille-P6047 (assembly GCF_900604535.1). NCBI lineage: Bacteria > Bacillati > Bacillota > Clostridia > Peptostreptococcales > Peptostreptococcaceae > Romboutsia > Romboutsia sp. Marseille-P6047. Next base: position 197,285 of record NZ_UWOT01000002.1, on the reverse strand, counting down.
TTATTAACTATTTCAATAGCTTCCTCTCCATTACTAGCTTTTATTACATCATAACCTTCATTGGATAAATATATCTCTAGTAAATCTCTTATTTCTGCTTCATCATCTACTACAAGTATTGTATTTTTCAATTTATTTCGCTCCTTACTAACTTATATTGTTTACTTTTTAAATATTATAATATCAAGAAAGGTGTATACTTAGAATTTTCTAAGTATACACCTTATAACATGCATAATTATACATTATTTTTTGCTAAATGTATATCTTCGTAACTCTATCTCCTATAGCTGTTAAAGTTTCATTGTTAATAGTATTAGTTACTTCACTAATTTTATCTATTGAAATATATAACTTCTTATCTTCACCTATTAAGGTAACTGTATCTCCATCCTTTATATTATCTATATCACTAACATCTAATATCATTTGGTCCATACATATATTACCTATAATTTTAGCAACTTGTCCATTAATTAATACTTCAAAATCACATTTTGATAGCCCCCTTGGATATCCATCAGCATAACCAATAGTAGCTATAGCAATCTTCATATCTTTAGTTACTGTAAAATTATTTCCATACCCTACAGTTTCAGATTTATAAACATCTTTTACAGATGCAATCTTTGTTTTTAGTGAAAGTACTGGTTTAAGTCCTAACTTTTTAAGTTTTTTATCATTAGGCATACTTGAAACGCCATATAATATTATTCCTGGTCTAACTAAATCACATTTTAAGTTTTTATAATTTGTAATACCATAACTACTTTGAAGATGTATTTTACCTACATCTATATTACATTCTTTTAATTTATCTATTATCTCATAAAACTTATTAATTTGATTATTTGTAAAGTTTACATCATCTTCTAATACACTGTCCGCTCTAGATAAGTGGCTAAATGTTCCTTTTACATTGAATTTTTCACTTTTATATATATTAATAAGTTCTTCTAATTCTTCAAATTTTGTACCTAATCTATTCATCCCTGTATCTAATTTAATATGAACATCTAAGATACCTTCTAATTTACATAATTCTTTTGCATAATTTATATCAACTATAGTTTGAGAAATATTATAACTTATTAAGTCATTTTTACTATAAATAGGAGTATAACCAAGTACTAAAATTTCACCTTTTATACCTGCTTTTCTAAGTTCAATAGCTTCATCTATACATGCTACTGCAAAATGTTTTATACCTAATCTTTGTAAATATATTGATATTTCTACTGCACCATGTCCATAAGCATCAGCTTTTACTACGGCCATTACTTTACAGTTATCATCTATTAATGACTTTATTTGAAGTAAGTTGTGTTTTAAATTTGAAAGATTGATTTCTCTATATGCTCTTAGGCCTTCTTTATTTGTATTTTCTATATTACTCATTTCAATCTCCTTGTTTATTAATATTTATGACTTTTCTATTAGGATATGTTCACCATCTTTGCGATAACTAATAATTTTGCTTATATAAGAAAAAATTATAAAACCAGTATAAGCTCCAAGTGAGTTAATTAAAATATCATCAATCTCTGCAAATCTTCCACCAAATAATTGTAATAATTCTATACTAAAACTAGTAGTAAATCCTATAATTAAAATTTTCTTTCCATTAACTCTTAGTTTTTTAAATACACATGGTAATAAAAATCCATATGGTAAAAATAATAAAAAGTTTAGAAATAACATCATTATAGATACATCTTTAAAAGGTATCAGATTCATGTTATACATGCCATTCATTACATATGAAAAATAAAACTTCATTCCTATTATCCCTGTTATTTTCAATAGAGTTATTGTATATGTAAGTAACATAACTTCAAATATAGATTGCATTAATTTAAATATTTTTCTTTTTTTTGTTATCCATAATATACTTAAAAATACTAAGTACATCTTAAGAGCTATTACTATATTAGATGTTAATATCCAAATACCCGTCCAAATATATTGATCCATCATTTGCCCCTTTTCTTCTTCTTTTTCTGCTTATTATCTATTAAAATTTATTTTCTTTTATATTTATTAATATTATTGATATTAAAATTGACAGTATAATTACTACAATATAATTAATTAAACTATTATCTATAATAAAATAACTAAGTTTTGTTATTTTTCCTATTACTCTAGATAGAACTATAATCATAGGATGTAATATATAAATATATAAGCTTAGTTGTCTTAAGTTTTTCATTTGTATATTTTTAAATTGTAAGCATATCTTAAATAAGAAATATACAGCTGCTACTAAAAATTACTGTCATACTATCATGTTTTGGTATGTTATATATTTTTAATATTGTAGATTCTACAAAAATAATAAAAGAAAATTATAAATAATAATAACTTTTTTTAATAATTTATCTACTTTGTTTTATCATACATACATGATAATTTATAACCTAAAGTAATATATATAGGCGCAAAGAATAAACCATTTCTAGTATATTTAAATATTAAAAATAAAATATCATATGTATGTTTTAATAAACTTATATTGTTAGATATTCCATAATAACTATCTCCAAATAAACCTACAATATATAAAAGTATTGATATAATTAATGTGTTTTTTAGTTCAAATCTACTTATTAGTAAATAAACTATAATCATACCTAATATTAATGCAGGAAGGTACCAAAGATGATACATAGTTCCATTAAATATTAAGTCCTTTAAGATACTTAATATACTGTTATTTTCCTTAAAGTAACCATTATATAAATTAATAGGAATATAAATAATTATTGAAAATAAATATAATTTAAATACTTTATTTATATATTTAAATAAAGATTTATTATTGTTACATTTATCATCACTTAATTTTATTGAAAACAAATATCAGATGATATAAAAAAGAATGGTACTGCTAATCTTGAAATTATTCTAGTTAATATAAAGTTTGCAGAGTCACTATAAGTAATTAATGGATCTGTATGAATTGTAATTACAAGTATTGATGCAATAAACTTAAATAAGTCTATATTACCAAATCTTATTTTATCATTTACTTTTTCATAGTTCATAATTAGTCTCCATATGTTCAAATGAAGTAATTATAAAACCATCAACATTATTTCCTGATATATTATACTTTTTATGTTTATCTAGATTTATTTCTACTGCATTACCTTTCATTTCAATATAGAATATCTCTATTTTTGAGTTATTTTCTTCTATTTTTAAATGATTAGTGTTATATTTAAATTGTTTTAAAAAGTCTATATACTCTTCTAAGCAATAATTATATTTATTAATCAACTTTGCATGAGGTGTTCCTACATACCTAAAATGCCATTTTTCCTCTGATATATTTGTTATGTTTTCTTTATCTTTTTTATATCTCATTATAAATCCATATTCTTTAGCTAAATCTTTGAAATCTTTGCATATTCCATAGTCAGGAAAAGATGGACATATAAAATCTACATTTTCTACTATCTCTCCAAGGTCAATTGCTAATCCAGTTTGATGCTCACTTTCTTTTGGTCTTGCTACATATTTTTTTGTATACTCTATTCCATTTTCTAATATTGAATTATTATATATTTCTTCTTGTTCTTCTTCACTTCTATATCCACTAACTGCTATAAGCTTCTTTCTTGCATTTATACTATCAATTAAATTTAACAGTGGTTTAATTATTTCTTGACTAACATATATTGGCTTATCACAATAAATTTCAAAATATAAGTTATCTATAGGGAGTAGCTTTACTCCCTTTTGTTTAAATTCATTACCTTGATTGACTAATATTAAGTTCCCTAAATATAAATCTTCCTTTGTAAGTTTTATAGTTTCATATTCTTCATTTTGTAAATAAGAATCTTTTTTATATTTATCTATTAATACATTCATAATAAAACTTCCTATACACTTAAAGTTTCAACTAGTTCATTTACTAATGTAACTTCAATTAATTTATCTATTAATTTAATGTAACTAAGCCCTATTAAGTCCATCATTTTAGGGTATCTACTACTTCCACTAAATCCTGGTATTGTATTTACTTCATTAAAGAATATATCTCCGTTTTTATCAATAAACATATCCACTCTTGCCATTCCTTCACAAGAAAGTAATTTATATATTTTAATAGCAGTTTTCTTTACTTCCTCAAGCTTAGTATCACTAATTCTAGCTGGTGCATGAATTTTGGATGTTTCTAAAGTGTACTTTTCATTAAAATCAAAGAATCCTCTTGATAATTCAATTTCATCAACTCCACCAACTATAAGGTCACTCTTTCCTAAAACTGCACATCCAACTTCAAATCCATCTATTGCTTCTTCTATTACTATCTTATTATCATGAATAAATGCTTTTTCTATAGCTTCATATAAGTCAGATAAATTTGATACTCTTGTTATACCTATTGAAGACCCTGATTTTGCAGGTTTTATATATAGCGGAGTTTTCATATTTTTTTCTTTTATTATATTAACTACATTTTCATATTCTTCAAAGATTGTTACTGATTTAGCTACATTTATTCCAGCTTCGCTTACTATGTTATGAGCAATTGCCTTGTCCATACAGATTGCTGATGATAAAGTCTTACATCCTACAAATGGTATTCCTGATAATTCTAATAATCCTTGTAGTGTTCCATCTTCTCCAAACTTACCATGTAGTATAGGAAATACTACATCTACTTTTATTATTTTTGTTTCAAAATTATCTATTTCTATAAATCCTTTATGACTTCTACATGGTGATATAAATGCTTCTTTACAGTCTTTGTTATTAAACCATGTATTATTTCTTATCTCATCTGTTGTTCCGTTAAATCTTAACCATTTTCCTTCTTGAGTTATTCCTATCATCATAAGATTGTATTTTTCTTTATCTATATTATCTATAACAGCAGAAGCAGATTTTAAAGATACCCCATATTCATTTGATTTTCCGCCAAATATTATTAATACATTTTTCATTTTTATATTCTCCTTTTTATTTAACTAACTTATTTGTTTATGAGTTTATTCTATTTTACAAACCTTAAGTAATTTATAAGTAATTCTTAAGTTTTCTTAAGTTGATAAAATAAAAATAAAGGGATAAACTCACATAGAGTTCATCCCTTTTTACCACTAAAAATATGTATCAATAACTTATTCATCATCTTTCACATACTCAAGAATATCTCCTGGCTGGCAATCTAAAACCTTGCATATTTCATTTAAGGTAGTAAATCTCACAGCTTTAGCTTTATTATTTTTCAATATAGACAAATTAGCCATAGTAATTCCTAATTTATTAGAAAGCTCTGTTGCACTCATTTTTCTTTTTGCCATCATCACATCTAAATTCACGATTATAGCCATATAATATCCTCCTTAAATAGTTTTATCATTTTCATCTTTAATCTCTATGACTCTTTCAAACAATTTAGATGAAATAAGTGCAAACACGCCTATTGCCAGTGATAAGAATGAAACTATAACACAACTAAAAATAGTAATTGCATAAAGATATATATCAAATGCAAAGTAAAATATTATATTCATTAAGTTAAAAATAATAACTTCGCTAAAAGCACAATAAGCAATATTATTTATATACTTTGGTATACTTCTTGAAAAAGCATCTTTACTTGTAATATATTTACATAATCTTCTTAAATTAAATAATGCAACTACATAAGGAAGTGCACAAATATAAACCCCTCCAGTTATCGTTACTATAAATTTTGATTCAATACCTATATCTGCGCTTTTACTAAGTGCCCCTAATATAAAAGGAATACCTGCTAACAACATTATAGTTAATAATATACCTACTAAAACTATAATATTTAAAATTTTAGAATAATTATTTTTCATTTTACACTCTCCTTTTTTAATTTATATAAATATATTAATATATTTTTTATATAAATACAATAATTTCTTATCGATAAACAATAAATTTTTATTATTTATCATCAAATTTTAATTTATCATATTACATAAAAAAAGGATATCTCCTTTAACGATTGAAAAATCATTTTGAGATATCCTACTTTTATTCATTTCACTATAAATTTAATTATTATAAACTATATATATCAGAAAATTCTATATGACACTTTTCCACATGAAAATCTTTACTATCATAATTATGTACATGCTCATCTTCTTTATCTAATAATCTAATAGGTATATTAAATACAAATTCAGTTCCTTTATTAACATTGCTATACACTTGTATATTTCCACCATGCATTTCAACTATTGCCTTTACTAAAGATAAACCTATACCGCTACCTTCACATCTTCTAGTTAAAAGGTTATTTGCTTGTCTAAATCTATCAAATATTACATCTAACTTATCTGATGGAATACCAACTCCACTATCCTTAATTGATACAATTACATTTTCTAAATCTGAAGTTATATTAACATTGATAATTCCATTATTAGGAGTGTACTTAATAGCATTAGATAAAAGATTAAGTATTACCCTTTCTATTTTATCCGGATCACAAGCAGTTATAACTTCTTCTATATCTGTATCAAATATAAGCTCTATATTTTTATCTTCCACATAATCTACTACAGAAAGAGTTATATCTTCTATGATACTTACTATATTATTATTTGAAGGATTTAAATTATAATATCCTATATCTACTTTACTTATATCTATAAGATTATTTACCAATCTTAAAAGTCTATATGAATTTTGTCTTATTGTATCTATATATTTAAATAAGCTTTCTGAATTTAATTTATTATTTTCTATGTTTTTCTTCGTTAGTTGCATTGTCCCTAAAATTATATTTATAGGAGTTTTAAATTCATGTGATATATTGGCAAAGAATTCATTTTTAATACTTTCCAAATGAACTTTCTCTTCTAACTTTTTCTTTTGTTTTTCTATATTCATCTTCTCGGTTATATCCTTTGCCGTTCCCACAATTATCTTTTTTTCATCATCATATTTAAGTCTCCAGTCTAACCATATATATTCACCATTTTTGTGTAAATATCTATTAGTGTGCATATATGGTGTGCCTAACATATCAATTCTATATATATTATCTTTTATATCCTCTGGATGCATAAACTCTCTATATGAATGATTAATTAATTCATCTTCACTCCACCCTAATAACTTGGTCCAATTTGAATTTATTTTTAAAAAGTTACCATTTTCATCAAAAATAGAAACTAAATCTACTGCTGTACTTAAATAAAGTTCTAATTCTTGCTCTGTTGATTCTCTTTTTTCATTTTCTAATATTACTTCTTGTAAAAGTCTACTATTCTTAATTATCATAGCTATACTATTACATATAGATTTCATAAACTCTTCTTGATTATAAACTGGAGTACATTTGCATTTATATGAGATATTTAAGATACCTATAAATTCATTATAAAGTCTAATTCTATATGAACCTACATATGTAAGATTTGGCAAATATTGTGGATTTTCATCATACTTTATTAAAGAATCCTCTACTTTAGTTAACCCTTCAAATTTACCATTTACCATACTTTCATATCCTTGTTCACTTTTTATTGGTATAAAATCTATATTTTTAAAAGCTTTCTTCGCATCATTAAGGACAGTATATGGAATAAGACCATTTTTTTCTTTATCATATAATAATATAGAAAGACCATCTGCACCTATTCGATCTACAATTTTTTCACCTATTCTTTTTAATAAATTGCTCATATCTATGAAATTTGATGTAGCTGTATCTAAATTTGTTAAATTTGTTATTTGATTATAGTTTTTATAGAGCCCATCTTTTACTACTTTTTCTAAGGTTATATCCCTTAGTGTACATGCCATATACTTAAACTCTCCATCTTCATCATATACTGGAGATTTATATGCATTATACCAGACCTCTTCACCATTACCTAATCTTCCTCTTTGATTACACGATCTATCTTCTCTTGAATTTATAATTTCTCTATCACTAGATTCATATTCATTAACTAAGCATTCATTTGCATAATCTCTCATAGATAAACCTATTATATCGTCTTTATTTTTTAGAAATATACCTGCAAATGCTTTATTTACATATAAATATCTTGAGTTTTTATCTTTTATATATGCCTTAACTTCACATTTATCTAATAAGTTTTCTAAGTCTTCAATTGTATAATATTTATATTTTATATCTTTAGATATTATAAATATACATTCATTTTTTTCAAAGTAATCTATACTTATATTACTATATAGTTTTATTATTTCCTTATCTTTAGAGTAAAAATTTAAATCAATTTTTATATCTTTTGATGTTTCTAACATATTTATATCAAAATCATCTTTATTTAATAAAATATCTTTTAGTTTAAGCTTGTATAAATCATCTTTATATTTTAACCTTTTTAATAATTTATCATTTGCAAAAACTATATCCCGTTATAATTTATTACTAACACATAACTGTCAAATTTGTTAAATACTGATTTCATATTTAATTAATATTCCCCTCACAATATAATACTAAATAAGAATTTTCATATTATAATCTTATCATTTTATTCATTTAATTACAATTTTTGAAAATATATTTTACATTTCATACTCTATTATCTTTTATATATTTATAATAAATAAAAATTTAAAAAAAAAGCGCTATAAACCTAGCACCTTTTTATACATCATTCATCATATAATTTATATCTATATTCTTTTTTAATATCTTTTTTTCAAAATATTTATTGAAGAACTGTACTAATGGTCCAGTTCCAAATGCAATTATAAGTGTACTTATACCTATACTTCCACCAAATACTATTGCAAGTATAACACAAATAGTATCACAAAATACTCTCCATATTCCAAATTCAAATCTAGTTTTTTCTGACAGTATAATTGGTAAACAATCATAAGGTGCAATTCCTAGATCCGCTGTAATATAAAGCGACATACCTATTACTTGTACTAATAAAGCAACTAATAATAATATTAACTTTCCTAGTATAGTACTTGGTGCAGCTAAAAATTCACCATATAAAAAACTAAAGTATTGAACCATATAGCCTAAAAATAACATATTTACAATTGTTCCAAGTCCCATTAATTTTTTTATAAGTGAAAAAAGTATTACAAACAAACCTATATTAAGACACATTTGAAAAATCCCCAATTGAATAGAAAACTTATTACTTATTCCAATAGTCATAGACATAAATGGATCTACCCCAAATCCTAAATTTCTAAATAATGTTATTCCTATTCCTAAAATTATATTGCCTATTATCATTATAAGTAATCTTTTGTTTTTTTGCTTAGTAACCTCATTCATTCTCCAAATACTCCAATTCGAATTTTATTTTTGTATATAATTACATTAATTTAATAATATAATTAATAATTACTATTGACACAAATATATATACTATGTATTATAGTTTAGTACAAAACATATTTAAAAAAGGTGATATTATGATAAATAAAGATAAATTAAAGCTAGGACTTGATATTAGTAAAATAAACCACATAATTTCAAGAAAGATGGATGCTGCTGTAATTAACGCAATAGATGATAATTTAACTGTATCTCAAGCTTATGTAATAGATTTTATTTCTAATATAGAAAAAAGTAAAGATATATTTCAAAAAGACTTAGAAAAACAATTCGACTTAAAACGTTCATCTATTAGTCTTATGCTAAATAATATGGAGAAAAGTGATTTAATTCAAAGAATACCTGTTGCTAAAGATGCTCGTTTAAAGAAAATAGTTTTAACAGAAAAATCTATAGAACTTAACGAGAAAATTTCTAATGCAATTGATTCAATTGAAAATAAATTATCTAATGATTTAACACAAGAAGAAATAAAAGTGTTTTATAAAGTTCTTAATAAAATGAGAAATAGTCTAGAATAATTTTTAATCTCTAGACTATAAGATATTATATAAATATTGTTTTGTGCAAAACTTAATTTAAGTAAGGAGATTGATATATGACAAAAGTATCTAATTTTACAGAAGGTAAAATATTTTCACCTTTATTAAAATTTACAATACCAATACTAATGGCTCTGTTTTTACAGACTATGTATGGAGCTGTAGATTTACTTATAGTTGGGCAGTTTGGTAATGCTGCTGATGTATCTGCTGTTTCAACTGGAAGTCAGGTAATGCTTGCTATAACATCAATGATTACTGGACTTACTATGGGAGTTACTATATTAATAGGACAAAAACTTGGCGAAGGAAAAAGAGAAGAAGCAGGAAATGTTGTAGGAAGTGGTATTTCAATATTTGCTGTTCTAGCTATAATTATAACTATTACTGTTGTTAGCTTTGCACCTTCTATTGCAACTTTAATGCATGCTCCAGCAGAAGCTTTTAATAATACAACTTCATATATAAGAATTTGTGCTATGGGTGCAGTTTTCGTAATTTCTTATAATGTTATTGGAGGAGTATTTAGGGGTCTTGGAGATTCAAAAACACCATTTATAACAGTTGGTATAGCTTGTATAACAAATATTATAGGTGATTTAATATTCGTTGGTGTATTTAAAATGGCAGCAACAGGTGCAGCTTGTGCTACTGTTTTGGCTCAATCAACTAGTGTAATTTTATCTTTAATATTAATAAAAAAACGCGGACTTCCTTTTGAGTTTTCTAAAAAAAGTATAAAGTTCCATAAGAATTTAACTTCACAAATAATTAAATATGGTGCTCCAATAGCTCTACAAGATGTCCTTGTAAACTTATCATTTTTAGTAATTATGATGATAGGTAACTCAATGGGAGTAATTGCATCAGCAGGTATAGGTGTTGCTGAAAAGTTGGTTGGATTTATAATGTTAATACCATTATCATTCTCTCAATCAGTATCTGCATTTGTGGCACAAAACTATGGTGCTATGAAGTATGATAGAGCTAAAAAAGTTTTATTCTATGCTGTATTATCATCTTTATGCTGTGGAGTTTTAATGTTTTATATTACATTCTTACATGGAAATTTACTTTCAGGAATATTCTCTAAAGATGATGCTGTTATTTTAGCTTCTTGGGATTATATGAAAGCTTATGGAGTTGACTGTTTATTTACTGCTATCATGTTTAGTATGGTTGGATATTTCAATGGATGTGGCAAAACAACATTTGTTATGATTCAAGGTATAGTCGGTGCTTTTTGCGTTAGAATACCTGTATCATATTTAATGAGTAAGCTAGAACCTGTATCTTTATTTAAAGTAGGTCTTGCAACACCAATATCTACTTTAATTCAAATTATATTATGTGTATCTTTCTTTGTATTTTTATCAAGAAAATCAAAAAAAGAAGATATGATATTAGATATTGCAAATTAATATAATCTAAATAAATTATAATAAGAACTCCAATATAATTATCATATTAGAGTTCTTATTATAATAGCTATTCTTCACTTATCTTTTTATCTAAAAAATAAATTAAATAAATAAGTTATTATAGAAAATATAAATGCAGTTAACATTGAACAAGAAACACCTTTAATAAGGTATTCTGACATTCAATTATAATCATAGTTAATGGTATATCTAATATAAAATATAATATATTATGTTGAATATCTGTTAATCCTTTTATCTCTTTTAATACCTTTAAAAAGCATACCACTATAAAATCTATTGGTATACTTAAAATCAATAATACTCCAAAAAACTTCGCCAAAGACCAAAAACTATCGTATTTTAGTCCAAATAATAATAAAATAGATCCTCCGAAAAAAAATATAAATCCATAAATTATTGAAATTAGTATAATTCCAGCAATTATCATTAATATAACATCTTTTATATTTTTGTCATTTCTCATAAAAGTCTCCTCATAGTTAATAGGTTCGATTGTTCAATTATAATATAGCTTAGACAATTATACTAGTTATTAACTTCTTAATTTTACATATATTTTTATACTCATCTTATTATTTTAAATAAGAATAGAATGTATATTATTTACTCATATTAAATTTATATAACTTTAATACGGAGGATTATCATGAGTGAATTTTTAGTAGAATTTAGAAATTTTATTACCAAAGGTAAAGTAATCGATTTTGCTTTAGGTGTTATTATAGGAAATACTTTTTCTAAAGTTATATCATCTGTAGTTTCTGACTTAGTTATGCCTATAATTAGTATTTTCTTTAAAATTAGTGATTATAAAGATTATACAATACCTATTGGAAATGGTGGTGCTTCTATTGCTATAGGAAGTTTTATTGATAATTTAATGAATTTATTATTAATAACAATTATATTGTTTTTATTTGTTAAGATGGTAAATAAAATAAAAAAAGGAGATGCTATAAGTTTAAATAGTGAACCTTCAAAACCTGATGATATAGCCTTATTAGAAGAGATACGTGATTTACTAAAAAACAAAATAAAGTAAAGGTCGCAATGCTATGCTACCTTTACTTTATTTTGTCTCTGAATTATTCCTTTTTTATTATCCTATATTAAAGGTTCATTTCATTTTTGATACATTTTCTCCAAAGAATAAGAGCAACAACTACAGATATTGCCCCACTAATTGTTGGAGTTACAAATATTCCATAAACACCAATAAATTTAGTTAAAACTAAAGTCATAAATAATGGTAATACTACTGACTCTGCTAACATAAGTACAATAGATGAAGTAGCTTTTTCAAGTCCTGTCAAAAATCCACTTACCGTCATAATAAACCAAATAAATAAATATGATGGTGCATATAAAAGTAGTGCCTTCTTAGCCATGTTTATGACAGCTATGTCTGACTTAGAAGAAAACAATCTAACTAAAAAATTAGGAAATACAAATATTATAATCATTGTTAAAATAGAAATAGTAAGTGCTACAGTACAAGTTATTTTGAAAAAAGTCATTATACGTTTATTATTTTTAGCACCATAGTTATAACTAATAACAGGTTGTACAGAATCTATCATTCCAAAAAGCATTGGTACAATTAATGATTCTATATACATAACAATAGAATATGCCGCTACTCCTACTGCTCCACCAAAATGAAGTAAAAAAATATTCATAATAATTGCCATAACAGATCCAGAAATATTACTAAAAAATTCTGAACTACCATTGTAAATAATTCCTAATATCTCTTTTATTTTTATTTTTGGTTTTGTAAATTTAAGTACTACTTTTTTCATAATAAAAGGATATATTAAAATTACTGTTCCAATAGACATACTTAATGAACTAGCAAGAGCTGCGTATTCTATCCCTAGTTTTAAATATCCTATAAAAATAGCATCTAGAATAATATTAAGTACTGATACACTTATATTTATCCACATACTCATATTAGCCTTACCACATATTCTTAAATAATTATCTATAGCAAAAAAAGGAGCTATAATTGGTAAGAACCAAATAAAAACATAAGCAAACTTATATGCATGCTCTGCAAGTTGCTTATCTTTAATTAAAATAAAAATAATATCTCTTGCAAAAATTAAACTTAAGGCTGCAAAAACAATATTTAAAATGAATATAAATAAAATGGCTACTGAGAAAATTTCACTTGCTTCTTCTTCTTTCTTTTCACCTAGTTTAATCCCTATCTTTACAGCTGCTCCTGATGCTATCATATCTCCAAATGCAAAAACAATCATAATTATTGGAAATACAAGATTTATAGCTGCTAAAGCCTTACTTCCTATTACTTTACCAACAAATATTCCATCTGCCATCATATATATAGATGAAAATAGCATACTAATTAAACTTGGTACTGCTAGCTTAGCAAATAACTTTTTCGGTTCCATTATTCCAAAATGTTCTTGATTCATTATCTTATCTCCTTACAAAGTGCAAACATAGCATCAATATTAAATCTCCAAATCTTTCTTGCATCAATTTTAATATTACAAATAAATGATTTATCTAAACCTATGATCATATTATGTATATTTTGAGAAAATGTTTTAAGGTCTGCTTCTTTACTAAATGCACCTATTTCCCTACCATGCAAAGCAATTTTGTACAAATTATCTGCTATAATATTTTCACATTCATCTACTATCTTTTTTGCTTCATCAATTCTAGTTGTTTGTAAATCTATTTCAGCACAAATTTTGCGTATATCTATATCTTCTTCATATGATTCAATAAACTTATCACCATACTCATATAATGCTTTTTTATAATCTTCAATTGATGTAATAGACTTTATTTCATCTAAAATAATACCAAAGTTAGATGGATATGTTTCTTTAATTATATTAATAAATACTTCTTCTTTTGAATTAAAATAATGATAAAATGTTGGCTTTTTCACACCAGCTAATGTACAAATCTTGTTTATAGATGCTTTTTCATAACCTTCTTCAGCAATTAATTTATACATAGCTTTAATTAAATTTTCCTTAGTACTATTTTTAGTCATTAATTTCTACCCTTTCTATACCGACCGTTTGGTATATAATATATCACCTTTATTTTATCATGTCAATTAATACAGTAACTTTATAATTATTAAATAATAAAAAGTTTATTTTTATTGATTACTATCTAAATTAGATAAAAAGGATATGCATTTTTGTTTTTGCATATCCTTACACTTTAATAATCCATTAAGTTTATATTAATTCTTGCTAAACTTTCAAATTTTATATTAGTAAATATAATTCCATTAAAAATTAAATAGTTTATCCTTCTATATATGTTTACTCTATTGTTCCTTTAATATTTTCATATTCATCTTTAGAAAATTTAATTAATGCTCCACATTTTTTACATCGAAATGCTGGTACTATATATAATCCTAATTTAAAGAACAATACATATATCAATATTAATGATAACTTAAAATATAATATAGATGCTAATAGTATAATTACTGATACCAATTCTATCATTGGTTCATATATAGCTCCTATTAATATTAATAATGATACTGCAATTAATAATATTATTATAGCTATGCTTGTCATTTTTGATTTAAATATTCTTAAGTCAACATGTTCGCCACATTCAGGACATTTACCTATATTAGTTGCAGTTTTAATATAAATCACCACCTAATTATATATAATTATTAATTATTATATTTAAAAATTATTTTTAGGTGCTTGTCCTAAAAAAAATTCTAAAAGTTCAATATGAACTTTTAGAATCTTTTATATTTCTATTTAAATTTATATTATTTTAATGAGAATTTATAAATTGTCTTTTCCTTAAATAAATCATTCTTTTTTAATACTACAGATGGAAAATGCTTATGCTCTAATGCATTTGGATAATACTGTGTTTCTAGGCATAACCCGTATCTTTCATTGTAATTAACTCCATTTTTTCCAAGACGATTTGATAATACATTCCCACTATAAAATTGAACTGCTGGACAAGTAGTGTAAAGATCCATTTTTATATTGCTTTCATCTCCACATAAAAAGCCTGCATATTTTAAATCTTGCTTTGAATCTAATATATAGTTATGATCATACCCTACTCCATTTTTTAATTGTACATATGTATCATTAATATCTTTTCCAATTTGCTTTTCACATCTAAAGTCAAAAGGCGTATTTTCTACACTTAATATTTCTCCTGTCGGTAAGCATTTTTCATCATTCTCAGTATAATAACTGGATTCTAAACTTAACGTATGATTTAATATAGTTCCACTACTTTCTCCATTTAAATTAAAATATGTATGGTTAGTAAGATTTACTACAGTATCTTCATCACTTTTTCCTTCGTAGTTTATTATTAATTCATTCTCATCATTAAATTCATATTCAACTTTTACAATTAAGTTTCCTGGATATCCTTCTTCTAAATGTTTTGATTCTCTTTTTAAGACTAGCTTGTTATCCTTTACTTCATATTCCCATATATGTTTATCAAATCCCTTATCTCCACCATGTAGGTGATTACCTCTATCATTAGTTGCCAAGTTGTATACTTTTTCGTTAAGTTTAAATTTACCTTCTTTTATACGATTTGCATGTCTACCTACAACAGCTCCTAAGTATCCATCATTATTTTCGTATTCTGATATTGTTTTATATCCAAGGCATACATCAACTTTTTCACTATTTTTATCTGATATAACTATATTTCTTATTGTTGCTCCATAGTTTAAAACTGTTATATAATTCCCTTTTTTATTTTCTAATTTAAATTCATATATTTTATTTTTGTTTTTATCAATTCCAAATTCTGTTTTTAGTATACTCATTTATCTCTCCCATTTTTATATAACTAGAAATAGATAAGAGTTATATTTAATAATTCTTATCTATTTCTTATGATTTATATTATATTGCTTTTCTATTTTTTAATATTTCTAAGTCGTTTTTATATTCGTCTTCTGTATATTTATATGTAGATAGTACTATTATTCTTATAACTGATCCTAATACAGGAATTATAGATATAGCTAAGAATAATCCATTAAGTGTTTCTGGTGATTGTACTGAAACATTAGCATTATATCCTATAAATGTTAATACTGCTCCACTTAAAGCTCCTGATATTGCTGCTGCAAGTTTCCCAGTAAATGTTTGTCCACTAAATATTATAGCTTCACATCTTTTGCCAGTTTGTACTTCACTATATTCTATAGTTTCTGCTATCATAGTAGACATTATAGGACCTGCAGATGCATGTAAGAATTGTGTTGCAGCAAGCATTATCATTAATAACGTTGCATTATCGTACCCCATTAAGTAAAGAGCTACTCTTACTGCTATATCAATTGAAGCAATTCCTAATAATATATGTTTTTTCTTAAACTTCTTAGTTAACATTGGTATAAAGAAGAACCCTAGCGCACTTGCAGTTCCTACTATACCAAATATAGTCATAAGTCCATCATTTCCCATATTATAAGTAAAGAAGTATATTACCATTCCGTTTACAATATTCATAAATAAATTCATAAAGAATATTATTAACATTTTGAATAAATGTTTATTTGCTTTTAAAGTATTTACAACATCTTTTACTGCAACTTTTTCTGCTTTAGATGGCTCTACTCTTTCTCTTATAGTAGAATATCCAAACATCATAAATGCATAACCAACTACCATTATAGCTATAACACCTAGTAAATATCCTTTAGATAAGTCACCTTTTCCAAACATTATAACTAATGGAGGTAATACTGATCCAACTATACCTATACCTGCAAAAACTCCTAAGTTAGCTGCAGTTACTAAGCTAGTTCTTTCTTGTGGATCATCTGATATAACTGCTGATAATGACCAAAATGGTATATCTGATATTGTATAAACTGTTCCCCATAATATATATGTAATACCAGCATATATAACCTTACCACTTGTAGATATGTCTGGAGATACGAAGCATAATATACTTGATATCATTACAAAAAGTGGAGCAAACTTCATATATCCTTTGAATTTACCTGATTTTGTTCTTCTTGTATCCATAAACCCTGCTACCATTGGGTCATTTACTGCATCCCAAACTCTAGCTATTAAAAATATTGTACTTGCTGCTGCAACTGATATTTTTAATATATTAGTATAGAAAAATAATATAAATGAACCAACTAATCCGTAACTAAAGCATTGTCCAAATCCATAAGCAAAATATCCAAAGTACTCCTTTTTACTTACAGATGTGCTTATATTATTTTTTAATGAACTCTCCATTATTCTTTTCCCCCTTTAATTTATTTAAAAATAAAACCTAAATTATGTTTATACTCTAGTATTTCCCTTATTATCTTTGGATCAAATTTATATTCATGGTTATGGTCTAACAATCCATTTATCTCTTGTTCTACATCTGAAAGCTGTGTATAACATAAACCACAAACATCTTCAATGTCCATTACTACTTCTGTTAATTCCTTAATCTTATTAAGTACTGATTCTTCTCCTATAAGTCTTTCTCCATATCCCCATGTAGCATCTTTTTCATCATCTTTACTTGTATCATATGCTACACCACCATATTCACTTATTATGATTGGTACATTATTATACTCATACCCTTTGCTATAACATCTTCTTGTACTTGTTCTTGATGGCGATCCATTTGCTGCTTCATTTATGTTTTTATAACTTTCTCTCATTGTATCTTTATCAGAATTATAATCATGTATCGTTAATATATCAGTTGTTGTATGTTCCCATCCATCATTTCCTACTACTAATCTAGTACTATCTAATGATTTTGTTAAATATACTAAAGCATTTACAAAGTTTTGTTGTCTTACATCTTTATATACTTCATTAATTCCCCATGACTCATTTAATAATGTGTATATTATTACTGATGGATTATTGTAATGCTTATCTATAAATTCATATAATTCTCTAGTTACATTTTCATTAGTTTCTTTACTATATTCAAATGTACTTGGCATCTCAGCCCACATTACTAAACCTAAAGTATCACATAAATACATAAATCTATTATCTTCAATTTTTTGATGCTTTCTAACTCCATTGAATCCCATTTCCTTTATTTTAAGTACATCATCTTTTAACTCTTCTGGAGTTGCTGTTAATCCACCATCCTTAAAGTATCCTTGATCTAGTACTAGTTTTTGATAAAATTCTTGATTGTTTAAATATATCTTTTTACCTATAGACTCTACATTTCTCATTCCAAAATAACTATCTATAGAGTCAACTAGTTCATTGTTTTTGTATAACTTGAATTTTATATCATATAGATTTGGTGTATTTGGAGTCCAGAAATTTAGTCTAAAATGAGGATTTTCAGAACTTACATCTACACTTAGTCTACTCCTTTGTGCTTTGAACATTGTTGTAAATTTATTGATTAGCTTATCTTCAAAATATATCTCTCCTACAAGGCTTGTATCATTATCATCTTCACCTATAAATATATCTAAATCAATAGATGCATTATCTATATCTGGTGTCATTTTTATATTTGTTATGTAATTTTGACCTACTTCTTCAATCCATACAGGTTGCCATATACCCACAGTTCTTGTGTACCAACATAAAAAGTTTGTATCCTTCCATGATTGTTTTCCTATTGGTTGTCTACAAGAATTTCTATCTTCAACTTTTACTACTATTGAATTACCTTCCTCTTTAAGATAATTAGTAATATCTAAGTTAAAAGGTGTATGTCCTCCTTTATGAGTAAACATATGATTTTCATTAATCCATATATCACACTTATAATCTACTGCTCCAAAGTTTAATATGTACTTCTTATTTTTCTTAACTTCTAGGTTTAAATCTTTCTTATACCATACTATTTGATGATCTTCATTTAATCCTATACCTGAATTTTTAGTATGATAACTATATGGAACAATTATATTCATTTTATAAAAATCATCATTTAAAAATTCTTTACTTATTTCCCCTAAATTTTCATCATCAAAAGTAAATTTCCACTGTCCATTTAAATCTATCCAATTTTCTCTTATAAATTGAGGATTTGGATAATATAACTTCTTTAACATATGATACCCCCTAATTTAATTATATAAAGTTAACTATACAGTTAATTATATAACTAATTACACATTCTATTTTCAGTATTTTTATAGAATTTAATAATTATCATAAACTTTTCAGTTGTTTTATTAACTCTTTAGTTAACTTAATTACAGTATAAATATAATATATGAAATATCTATTGTCAACGTTTTCCTTTATTTTTTATTTAAAATTTCACATTTTTTCTAATCTACATAAGCATTATGTTATAATATTCTTATAATACGGAGGTACAATTTAAAAATGAGTAATAAGAATTTAAGTAAGATATATATAAAAGCTTTAGATAAAAACTTAGCATTTTTTCAAGCATTAGCAAGTGAAACTAGATTAAAAATTATTTCTTTAATACAAAATAAAGAAATGTCTATAAAAGATTTAAGTTCTGAACTTAATATGTCGTCTGCAGTAATTACTAAACATATAAATCAACTAGAAAGCGTTGGAATTGTAGAATCTTATTCTCAACCTGGTGTAAGAGGATTACTAAAGTTATGTAAAATAAAGACTAGTGAAGTACAAGTCATACTAAATAATAATTATGAGGAAAATCCTAGTAATTACACTGAAATAGATATTCCTATAGGATCTTACTCAGCTTTTAAAATTTATGCTCCTTGTGGATTGG
The DNA here is from genome assembly GCF_900604535.1 of Romboutsia sp. Marseille-P6047. Taxonomy (NCBI): domain Bacteria; kingdom Bacillati; phylum Bacillota; class Clostridia; order Peptostreptococcales; family Peptostreptococcaceae; genus Romboutsia; species Romboutsia sp. Marseille-P6047. The sequence goes on along the minus strand of NZ_UWOT01000002.1, from coordinate 177,207 downwards.
CTTCAAAAGATAAGCTATTTGGTATATTAGATGATCCAAGATATTTTGCTTCTCCTAATCGTAGCGAAATTTCTCTTATATGGTTTACATCTGGTTATCTAGAATATTCTATACCAATTTATGATATAGACTTTAACAATTTAACTGAGATAGAAATTTCTTTAGAAATTTGCTCTGAGTTTCCAGGATATAATAATTCCTTTAAATCTGATATTTATTTTTATCTAAATAATCTATCTTTAGGCAAATGGACAAGTCCAGGTGATTTTGGTGATAGAAAGGGAGTTTTCACTCCTAGTTGGTGGGATTTAGGAACTGAATATGGCTTATTAAAGATGATTAAAATTAATGATGAAGGATCATTCCTTGATGGTATTAAACTTTCAGATATTAAATTATCTGATTTAATCAAAGATGATATGGATAGCTTATCTTTCAAGATAGAATGCCCTAAAGATACTCAGAATCCTGGTGGTATTAATATCTTTGGTTCAAACTTTGGAAATTTTAACCAAAATATTAAAGTAAAATGTTATTATAAATAATAAATAAGCTAATATTCATTATTTTTTTATAATAAAAAGTAGATGTCTTTATATTATTTTAATGTATTAAGACATCTACTTTTTATTTCAATTGCAATAAAAAAGACACATAATGTGTCTTTTCCATGAACATGTATATATATTATAATATAGTTACGTTCTCTGCTTGTGGGCCTCTAGAACCTTCAACTATATTAAAGCTTACTTTTTGACCATCTTCTAATGATTTAAACCCATCAGTTTGTATAGCTGTGAAATGTACGAATACATCATCTCCACCTTCTACTGATATGAAACCAAATCCTTTTTCATTGTTAAACCATTTTACTATTCCATTTTTCATTAAAAATACTCCTGTAAACCTATTACTAGGTTTTTCTTAATTTATTTGTGTATCGCTACAAATATTATTATATCACACATTCCTAATAATAGATACCTTTTTATTTTAAACTATATATCTTCCCTTTATTAGTTTATATTTTCATATAATTGACTATATTTACTAATGGAGGTGAATTTATGACAGTTATTACAAATATTATAATCACTTGGTTAGCAGGGCTAGGTGTAATAGGTATAATTTTAGCAAGCGTAGGTTTCTTTAGATAGTGCTTGGGAAAATACCAAGCACTAGTTTTTATTGTTATTAATCTTCTAAATAATTAGTAAAACTCTTAATCCACTTCTTTATAGATCTATCCATCTCAATAGAAAAATCTGCACTAGTTTTTCTTTTATAAGTTAACTCCCCAAAATTTTTTGCATTAAAAGCATTATACTTAGGCATATTCTCTTCTTTTTCTTCAAACATTTTTATTAAACTTTTATCATCTAATCTTCTATATTTTTCATCAAATACAACGTAATCTTTTTTAAATCTTTCCCTATATATTCTCTTAATATTTTCCGGGTAATATCCAAGAGTTATCATAGCTGCTGGAAATGTATAATTGGGTAAGTTTAATAATTCTTTATGTACTTCATAATTTTCCATAATATCCCCTATATAACAACTTCCAATACCTAAGCTTTCTGATGCTAAAACAGCATTTTCACATGCTATTATTGCATCATTTATAGATAACATAAAATCATTCATACCTGGATATTTTATATTTTCTATATTACATAATTTATAATAGTCATACCATTTTTGCATATCCGCCAAAAATATAAGTATTAAAGGTGCTTTTTTTATAAATGGTTGATTATCGCAGCTTTTACTTAAAATTTCTTTTGTTTTTTCATCTTGTATTTTTAATATTGAATACATCATCATATTACCTGCTGTTGGTGCTTTTATGGCACTGTCTATTATTATGTCTATGTGTTCCTTTGATATATTTTTTGCTTGATATTTTCTTAGCGATACCCTTTTGTTTATAGTTTGTATAACCTCATTCATACTGGTTTCCCCCTTATAGTTTAGGCTTATATATTTTACCTAATCACATTAATCTTAACATCTATAGGATAGTTATATTTTAATATTAATGCTAAATTTAAATTATAACTATCTTTTTTATCAATATCAAACCTACTTCCATACCACCCTTCAGATATATAATAACCAGAACTTGCATATTCTTTATCTATAGAACTTGCTCCAGCATAGCTAATATTATCATCTTCTAAAACTTCCACAATTAATTTGTTATCTATATACTCAACTTTTCTTATAGTTAATACATGTCCAAAATAATCTATTTCTTTTGGGTAAGTATCATTTAAATTAATTTCTATTTCTTTATTGGCATCAATAAGTACACCCTCAGCTTTTAAATTTAAACTTTTGCTTTTATCATAATAAACTGATGGAATTATAGTTTGTCTCCATCCACCATCTTTTCCAATACCTGATAGTGATAAACTTTCATTATACATACTTCCATTATCTGATAATATCTTAAAGTTGTATAATCCTTGTATATTTCCAACTTCCTCTAATTCGCCTGATGTATCCATATACATCATTGTAGGCGATACTACTAACTTTTCTATACTAATATTTAAACCATCATCTTTTATTACTTTATTTATTTTAATTTCTTTTGTATTTTGTACATCCTTAGGTATATTAATAGTTATGTCCGTTTTACCTAATATCTCCTCTTCAGTATCAATATACTTTACTAATTTTAATTTTAAATTTAACCTGTCTTTATTTTTTATTAAATTAGAAACTCCATCACCAATAATTTGAACATTAGCTTTTAACTTATTATCTTCTTCATAAAAAACGCCGTTATTTACTGATATCTCTTCAAAGCTAATTCCTTCAACATATAAACTACTATTTGCATCCATATCATCAATATATTTAATATCACCTAAAATTACTGCTTCAAAACTGATTCTCAAAGTATCTATGTATATATTTTCTATACTAATATTATAATTACCTATTTTTATTTTTTGATTTTCTCCACTACTATACTCATTATTAACTGCATTCTCAACACCAATATCACTAAATATATATTTAAAAACTGAATCTCCAAAACTCCTAAAAGATGGAATTGTAATATAAGAAATTCCTATTACTAAAATAGATGCAGCAGAAGATACTATCCATTTTTTATAAGGGTTAAGCTTTAGTTCTTTTAATTTCAAATTTAACTTATCGTCTAATTTATCTGGAACTTTTATTTCTTCACTTTCAAATTCTTCAAGTAACTTTTCTATATCATTATCATAAATTCTCATATTACTTCACCTCCAACTGTTTTTTCATATCTTTTAATGCTGTATACATCTTTCCTTTCACAGTTCCTATTGGTACATCTAAAATGCTGGATATTTCTTCTAATTTATATCCCATATAATATTTAAGTCTTATCATTTCCCTAATTTGTGGTTCTACTTTCTGTAAACATACTTCTAAATCTAGCTTAGATTCTTTATCCTCATGTTTAACATCTTTTCTTTCCTCTAATTCTTCTAGATAAATTACTTTGTTATTTTTATTAATAATATTTTTAGCTTCGTTTATAACAATTTTTAAAAACCATGTTTTAAAGTATTTAGCCTCTTTTAAGCTTGTAATATTTTTCAATCCTTTTTCTACTGCTTGTAAGTATGCATCTATACTGTCATGTTCATTTTTCAAAATTGTATAAGCTATTTTATATCCTTCATTCTTCAAATTATGCACTAGAATGCTATATGCATTGAAGTTTCCTTTGATCGCTTTTTTAACTAATTTTTCATCCATATTATGTCTCCTCTCATATATTAGACTAATGAAAGTATCAAAAAGTTATAATTTATTATTGAAAATATTTCAATAATAAAAAAGTAGGGGTATACCAATTAGGATATCCCTACTTTTTTTTCATATTATTCTAAAATTATTTATAATTTGTATTTAAGTATTTCATTTTAATTCCTATAAACTTTAATAAATAGTTTACTAACCAAAATGTAGCAAGATAATATGATACAAAAAGGCTTGTGCTCGTTTTATTATAAGCAATTACACTCTCTAATATTAATAAAATACAATTTGCTATACAAAATAATAATTGTAAATTATAATAATTATCTTTTGAAACATTTATCCTTTTATTACGTATGGTGTAAATTATACGCTTCTTTTTACACGATATTATACTATATATTAAGAAAATCAATGCTATGCTTATATAAACTGTAAATACTACATTCCCCATACTATTCTCCTATTTGGTATAATTAATAAATTAAATTAAATTATTTGTTCTCTTAGTAAAACTTTCTACACTTGCTAACTTTACAAAAAAACATATTATGATTTATTAATAAAAGACTAGATTTTACCTAGTCATATTTATTTTAAACATTAAGTTTTTTCCAATAGCTTTTTATAAAACTTTCTTCAAATCCTCTTTTCTTATACATTTCATAAGCAACCTTATTATCTTCAATAACAATTAAATTAACACTAGCTCCTAATTCTACTAAAAAAGAAATTGCAGTTTCTAATAATCTACTACCATATCCCATACCTCTATATTTTTTACAAAGACCAATATCAAACATTCCTTTTCCATCTTCAATAGTAACTTCCATAAATCCTATTTCATCTTGATTATCACATACAATATAGTAAAAGTGAGTTTTATCATTATTATTATTAATTTTTCTTAAATACTCTTTTACATCTTCTTCACAAATAATACACCCATGAGGCATATCTTTAAATGAACTATTATATATTTTTATATACTTTTCTTTATTATAATAATTCAATTCTTTTAGCTGTAAAATTTCACACCTCTTATCAGTATCATTTAGTTCCATTTGTAATGCTCTATATTCATCCTTAAATCCAAGACTTTTAAAAACTTCTATTACATCAGGACTTATGCCTAATCTAATATCATTTGCTCCATGCTCTTTTGATAGTGATATTCCTTCTTTTATAAGTAACTCTAGTATTGCATATTTGTTGTTTATTTCTTTATTTATTGTTATATCATATATAAAGCTATTTCCTATAGTTTTTGCGCTTTCAAGTACTACACATATACTTGCAACTGCTTCATTATCTATAAAATAAAATAATGCACCCTTACCATTTTTGTATGCTTTATTTTGAAATTTATCTTTTAGTTCCTCTTTATCATTTATTTTATTTTGATTTTTTAGTAACTTATATATACTTTGTATCTGACTTTGTGTTGGATTTTCATAGTTTATAATTTTATGTATATTACCTTTATTATCTATATTTGAGCTCTTAATTTCTATCATAAAACTTTGCATACTCCTCCACACTCTAAGCATACAAGGTCTGGTTGTTTATCTTCACTTATTTGTACTGATATGCTTTTGCATTTTTCACATTTTAATTTATATACATTACCACTTTTTAATAAGTTTCCTATTAGTTTGTTTTCTTTTTTATTTTTCATTTTATCCCCCTATAATGTTAATTATTATATTTATTATAACAAATAGGTTGTATAATTTGGATAATATTTCAGGTTAATTTCTTCATGAATAGAATTTGTAACTAATTTTCGATTGTAAAATAATTCTAATATGATAATATAATTCTAATATGATAATATAATTCTAATACATTATATTTATATATTCTGCTATTTTAAATAGATTATAAGGAGTAAGATTTATGATTAATATTATTTTACCATTATTAGCTGTAGGTCTTTTAGCTATTATGTTCATAAATAAAGTTAAAAGAGTTAACAAAAAAAGAAAAAGTTTGATAAATGATAAATCAAATAAAAGAAGTGATTATATAGAAGATGATTATATGTCTATGGGAATGACCTTAGGAATGTGTTTTGGAGTTGCACTAGGTTCCGCATTTACAAGTATCTTCGGTCCAGAGGCTATTTCTTATGGAATATGTTTTGGAATGTTAGGTGGTCTTATTATAGGTAGTACTATAAAGAAAAAGTAATTTTTATTTATACTTAATTATTAGATATAGGATCTATAAGTAGGTTTATGTAAAATTAAACTTACCTATAAATCCTATATACTATTCTAAACTTTATCTTTATCTCTATTCATTCTATTCTTTCTAGCTTTGTAATAAATTGCTCCACCAACTCCAGCTATTGCTCCTAAGCCAACAATACCAGAAGTTGTTTCTTTCTTTTTATCACTAACACCTTTGACATAAGATTCATTAATTACATATTCAGCCAAGTTCATTTCTTCACTTATATCTAGCTCTTCACCTTCATAACCTAAATTATAAGCCTTTTCTATTCCATCTTCTAGGCTAGAAGTTCCATCGTCATAACCAGTCTTAAACCATCCTATATATTTTTCATTATTTTCATCTATAGATTTATATTCTTCACCTTTAATAGCTGATGTAAAACCTAATTTATAGTATTTATTTTTTAATTCTAATTGAACATCATTATATGATTGTATATATGCATTTTTAAATTCTTCTTCAATATCATCTGTAAAATCTATTATTGCCTTATCTTCATAACTATCATTTTTACCTTGTAAAGTATACTCTTCTATTTTTACTTTTTTATATTCACTAAAGCCTTTATTATATCCTTCTTCATATGCTTGTGATAATGCCTTATTTGTATAAATATTATTTAATAAAGCTCCTGATAAACCAATATTATATCCACTATTTTTTACAGAATCTATTTCTAACTCAAGTTTTTTACTTCCTTCATCATACCCATTTTTGTATCCTTCACTATATTCCTCACGATAATTTCCAGTGTAAGATGATGTATCTATATAACTATTATTATATCCATCTTTATACCCTTGATCATATCCCTTAGTTTTCGCTTTCTTCTTATCACTTTCTACTGATGATTGTGTTGATGTTGACGATTGTACTGTCGCCGATGATTGTGTAGTTTCACCTGAACTTTTATACGGACATCCATTAGTATGTAAATGTGCAGGATATCCTCCACAATGATAATGATAGCTACCTAGTCCAGATTTATTTTGATTATCTCTATGACCTCCCGAACCATCAGTTCTCCCAGAATGAGCATTTGAAAAACTACTCATACCAACTATAAAAATAGCTGTTATAATACCACATTTTTTTAATTTAAACATAAATTCCTCCCTCAATTTGCAAAATATAAAATATGCGAACTAATGTATTATAATATACACTTTAATAGAAATTTGTTGAACTTTGTCATAAATGTAATATATTTTTAATTTAAATATTTCTATTTATCATTAAATTTAATCTATAATATTAATTTAATAAAAGAATGGTAGATATAAGCATCTACCATTCTTTTATTAAGTTTACTCAATTTATTTAACAAAATCTGTTACAATAAATCCTTTCATACCTTTTATTCCATACATTAGTATAGGTTTATTTTTTATCATAATATCACAACAAGAACGAACCTTAACTTTAAATTCTATAACAGCTCTTTCTCCTATACCAACAGTACCTAATATTATTCCTTTTTCAATGCTCTTATTATAAACTTTATATCCATTTATCATTAAGCTATCACTTATAAAATCAACATTTTCACATAACTTATCGAAAAAAACTAATGGTATATTATTAGAACCTATTTCTATATCACCAATATTTTCAATTATTATAGTATAAGTTATAATATCTCCTACACATATATTCTCTTTATCAACTTTTCTTATTATATTTAGCTGAGGATTTAATATCTCCAAATATACAGTATTACTTTCATCAATTAAATTATTAGTACTCATATTTCGTACAACACTATATCTTACATTTGCATTATTTGATATAACTAGACTTGGGCATATTGAATTTACTACTGCTTTAAAAGTCAATACAACTTGTTGATTTACATTTAAAGTTCCAATATTAACTCCATTTATTATATTTTGATTTGAAGGAACTCCATTTATGATTAAACTATCTGGAACAAATGTAAGTTGTGATGAAAGTGGATCTTCTATTATCGTATTTTCATATGTCATATTACCCGTATTTCTAACTATTATAGTATAAATTATCGTCTTACCAACAGTTGCTATAGATGTACTTTCTAGTTTGACTATACATATACTTAAATTGGGACATATACTTGTAACTGATTGAGTATCTGTAGCTGAACCACTTACTGTAGTTGGTTGATTAGCATTATTAGCTTGTACTGTTCCACTTGCAGTAACAATATTTTTAAAATTATTAAGATTATCTGATAATACATATACTGTAACTACTATAGTCGTTGTCTGTCCTACTAATAAATCACCTATATTTAATCCATTAAGATTAGTTGTTCCTACAATAGTTCCATTTACACTTATACTTCGTATTGATAACTGAGATGGTAGACTATCTTGCAATATGACATTAGATACTTTTAATCCACTATTATTTGTAACTGTTATTGTATAGTTAAATGTTTCCCCAGGGTATACAATATTTTCATTTGATACTTTTGTAACTTTAATGCCCGTATTATAAACGTTTAATGAAACGGTGTTACTAGTTGAACTATAGCTAGTAATCGAACTTTGATCTATAACATCATAACTAACTGTTGAATAATTAGTTATAGTTGAATTTTCTAAAACAGAATTTACTTTAGCTTCAAAAGTTAATATTGCTTCTTCATTTACATCTAAATTTCCTATATTTACTCCTGTTGTTATATTTAAATTTGATTGTACTTCATTTATTTTCAAACTTCCAGATACAAATGTTAATTCTGGCTCAAGCTTATCTTCTACAATTACATTGGTATTAAGTGTATTACCTGTATTTTTAACTACTAATGTATAGGTAACTATATTTCCTACTATAGCTTCATCTATATTTTCTGATTTTACGATTGATATATTTGGATTCTTATCTATTACTATTACAGATTGCTTATCTATTGCTGATCCTCTTACTGTTACTGGTGGGTTAGCTGTATTTACTTGAACTGTTCCACTTGTAGTTACTATATTTTTAAAGTTATTAATATTATTTGACGTTACAAGTATTGTTACTAATATTGTTACCGTTTCTCCTATATTTAAATTTCCTATATTAAGTCCATTAAGTTCAGTGCTTTGTATTATTATCCCATTTACATCTATGCTTATAACTTTAAATGCTGATGGTAAATTATCATTTAGTATAACATTTGATATATCTAAGTCACTAGTATTTGTAACATTTATAGTGTAAATATAAGTTTCTCCTACACACACTTCTTGCTTACTTGACTGCTTAGTTACTTCAATACTAGGAGTATAAACATCTAACTGAACTACATTACTTGTTGCACTACTATCAATACTTATTCCTCCAATTAAACTACTATAAGTAACATTTGCACTATTATCTATAGTTAACGTTGGTGGTGTATCATTTACTATTGCTTTAAATGTTAATATAACTTTATCACCTACATTTAAAGTCCCTAAGTTTACACCTGTAACTATACTATAATTAGAAGCTCTATTATTTATAACTAAACTGCCTGGAACGAAAGTTAGTTGTGGTACAAGACTATCTTTTACTATAGTATTTATAGATTCTATATTGCCTATATTTTCCACAAGTAAAGTGTAAGTTACTTCATTTCCAATAATTGCTTTGCTTATATTTTCTGATTTTACTATTGATACATTTGGATTCACTACTAATGTATAAACTGTATTACTAATACTATGTTCAACTACTTCACCTTCATCTAGATTTACAATATGACTATATGTTATATTTGCTACGTTTGGTATTGGATTTGGATTAGGAAGAGTATTTACTTTTACTTGAAACATTATCACTGCTTGTTCTCCTGGTTGTAGCGGATTTGTTAAATTTATACTTGTAAGTGGACTTCCTGTAAATGCAACTGTTGATGTTATTGAATTTTCTATATAACTTGTTCCATTTGGTATAACATCATCTATTTTTATATTATTAGCCTCAATATTACCTCTATTTTGTGCAATTATAGTATATGTTAGTGTATCTCCAATTTGTACATATTCTTTATCAACTAATTTTGAAAAACTTGCATTTGGTTCTGTTACTCCACCTATAATAGCTCTACCAATATAGACTTTGGTGTCATTACTATCTCTATTAAAAGTATTTGGTATTCCACCTCTTATTGGAGTATATTTATAAGTTACATTGGCTTTATTGATTATATTTGGATCTTGTGGCAAACTTATTACTTTTACCTTGAAAGTAATGATTGTTTTACTTTTTCCTTCAATGTTAGGTACATTAAATCCATCATTTGGATTATATGATGGATATGATATGTTATTTATAGTTACACTTCCACTGATAAATTCTAATGATGATGGTTGTGGATCTTTAAATATAACATCCGTTAATGGATTATCATTTGTATTATCTAAAGTTACAGTGTATTGTATTGTATTTCCAACATTTGAAGTTCCACTGTCAACTTCTTTTACTGGAGAAATCACAGGATACCTTATTAATCTTAACTTCACATCATCAACTGCATAATCATTTCCTGGAGCCGCTGCTCCTTCACTATAAAAATTTAGTCCTATTGATTTATTATCACTTGTATTTAAGGCTGTACCTATTTCTTTCCATATTGGCAAAATTGACTCAGTTGGTCTAAAGAGATCTTCCAATTTATCATTATATAATATCTCCTCAGGTGTATCTCCCATAATTTCAACACCAAATTTAGGTGCTTCTTGAGATGCATTATCATCAAGATTTATTAACCATGCAGAAAATACATAATCAGTATTAGTATCAACATCAATTCTTGTATGAAAAAAACTAGCTCCTTCATATGCTCCATTTACAATTTCCATTCTACCAGTTTCTATACTAGTTGTATGGTCTGATAATCTCCACCAAAAAAAATGTGGATATGGGTCTATTGTATTACCTATACTATAATATCCATCATGAATAACTTCTCTTTGAGGAACAAAAGTAAAACTATATGCTATTCCTGGATAGGGATTTATAAGTGGACCTCCATTTGGATGTGTTCCAGCTTCTACATCTCCAAATGTTCCATAATCTACAGCATCTAATAAATTCACTTCTGATATTGTTGCAGAGCTATCTAATAATAAATTAATTGATTCATATCTTGCTGGTCCAATAAAAATAGTTTCTGCCTCTATATTTTTATCATCAGAAACTGTTACAAATATAGTTGTAGGTGTTACAGCATTTAATGTATTTGTTTGTTTAGGGTAACTTCCAGTTAAAACTGTATATGGAGGAAGTTTTGCAGTTGGTATTTCTCCTACCTCCGTATTTGTATTTATGAATTCTGCCGGTGTACTAAGTATTTTGCCACTATAGCCATATACCAAAACTATACGATAATTTCCATTTTGTACATTTGTAAAAGTATAGTTTCCTTCTTTATCTGTATATACTCCCAATTTTTCATTTGTTGATATGTTTTGCAATACTATAGGTATGTCTATAATTCCATAATCTTGTACATCAATTTTGGCATTTCTATTTATATCAAATATTAATCGCCCCGATATATTTGCCATTTTGCACCCCCTATGCTTATTATCACTTAATATATTATTCTCACTTATATATAAAAGTTACGTTATATAAGCATTAAATGTTTTTTATAATTTGCACAAATCAAGCTCTAGTGCTATCATATAAAACAAAACTATATTAATGGAGAAAAATATGATAAATATAATAAAATATACACTAATAACAACAATCTCATTAATAGGTATTTTTATGGTATTTGCCCTATTAATAACATTGATAAATAAAAAACTAAATAAATATCTTTATTGGATATTTGATAGCAATTCTCTTACAATAACAGGTATAATCGGTGTGCCAGTACATGAAGTAAGTCACTATATAATAGCAAAGCTATTTAATCATAAAGTAAGTGATATTAAGCTATATAGACCTATTGAAAGTAAAAATGATGGGGTTTTAGGGTATGTAAGTCATTCATATAGTAGAAGTAGCTTGTATCAAAAGATTGGAAACTTTTTTATAGGTATTGGCCCTATAATTATGGGACCACTTGTTATAGCCTTTAGTTTTAGAATTCTAATACCTCATTTATGTGGTAATATTATAAGTTCTATTAATATAAATTCTTATAATACTTTAATTGAAAGTTTCAATATTATAAGCTTAATTAACCTTTATATTTCTGATTTTTATAACATAGTTATGATTATTTTATTAAGTAATCCTTTTTTTACTATATGATTTTGGATTTTTGTATTTATAACTTTTTCTATTTCTATAAATATGAATTTAAGTAGCAATGACTTAAAAGGAAGTTATTCAGGATTAATCACTTTATTTTTAGGAATGTTTATTTTAAATACAATATTTACTGTATTTGGATTTGATTATAATATCCTTAAAATTTTTATCATTAAATGGAATATTATTATTGGATTTTTCTTATCTTTTATAATTTTATTTTCATTATCTAGCTTAGTTATTTTATCTATTTTATATAATCTAAAAAACATTAAACTATAAAAAGTCTAATTGGACATAATGTCCAATTAGACTTTTTGATTACTAAAACTTATTTAGTAATAAATCTCTTATACCATCAAAATTAGATATTTCATAAGTAGGACTTAAATCTGTTTTATTTTCTACATTATTTGGATTAAACCAGCAAGTATCTATATTATAGTTAATGCCACCCCTTATATCAGAGCTTAAACTATCTCCAATCATAAGGACTTCATCCTTACTAAAACCACCTAAATTACTTATAGCATGTTCAAAAATTTCTGGATTTGGTTTTGATACGCCTAATTCCTCTGAAATAACTATATCTTTAAAATACTTTGCTATAACAGATTTTTTAATTCTATTCTCTTGCACTGAAGTAAGTCCATTAGTAACAATAGAAAGTGTATATTTATTACTTAAATCTTCTATAAGCTCCACTGCTCCATCAAATAAAAATGACCCATTCCCTAAGTGCTTCATATAAGAAGCTGCAAATTTATTTTCATCAAATTTAACTTCTAATTTATCACTAAATCTTTTAAATCTTTCTATTTTTAATTTTGATTGAGTTATAAGTCCTTCTTCAAGTTCCTTCCATATAGCATCATTTATTTCTTTGTATATACTAAAATGATAATTTTCATCATAATCGAATCCAAATTCTATCATAGTATTTTTAAAGGCTTCTCTTTCAGCTTTCTTAAAATCAAATAAAGTTTCATCTGCGTCAAATAATATAGCTTTGTATTTCATAATTGATTATCCCTCCAATGTCTCTTATAAGTTTTTTAAATAATCAAATTATATCACAAAACAAGAATTTTTTACTTTTATTTTAAAAATTATTCATATTTTATAACCTATATATTACTTAATATATTAACCTCTTAACCCAATTATTATTACCAGAGTAAATAAATCTTTCAAGTCTTTCTTCTAACTTAAGACTTCTATTATCTAAATTATCATCAACTATAAGAGCATCAAATTCATAATCAACTTCAAAACTACCAACTTTGCCAAAGAAACTTCCTCCACCTTTTGTTGCTAAATAGTATGCTTCATTAATGTCATATCCAAAGTATGACCTGCGCCTACATCTGAACCTAGCCCTACTGATATACCTTTATTTAAATATTTTCTAAGAGGCATAATACCACTGGATAAATTAAAATTAGATTGAGGACAATGTGCTACCATTATATTATATTTTTTTAAAATCTCAATTTCATCTTCTTCATTATAAATACAATGAGCCATTATTGTTTTATTTTTTCTAAGAAGTCCATAATATTCGTAAACCTCACAAAAACTATTGCATTCTGGATGAAGTTCTTTAACCCATCTAATTTCATCATTATTTTCATCTAAATGAGATTGAATTGGTATCTCATGGTCCTTCGATATTTTTCCTAATCCTTTCATAAGCTCTGGTGTAGTGCTTGGTACAAATCTAGGGGAAATTATATAATTAACTAATGGTTTAAAATTATCATCAGTTCTATTTCTTGATTTTAGTTCTAGAATAAGTTCTTTTGTATTTCGTATAGATTCTTTTGTATTTTCTATTAAATAACTTGGTGAATTTCTATCCATATTTACTTTACCAATATATGAACCTAAACCTGATTTTTCAAAAAGTTCTATTAAAATCTTTGTTGCATCTTTATGAAGTGTTGCCATAACACAAGACCTAGTTGTTCCTACTTTGCATAACTCTTTTACAAATTTTTCATATGCCTTATATGCAAATTCTATATCTTTAAACTTGCTTTCTAGTGGAAATGTATATTCATTAAGCCATGGAATAAGCTGCTTACTATATCCAATCCCTACATTATATAGTTGCGGTGCATGTACATGTATATCTACAAAGCCTGGAATAATAAGTGAATTTCCTAAGTCTTCTACATCTTCTTTTGTATACCCCTTAGGAATTTCTTTTGTAATACTTTTTACTTTACCATCTATAACTAATATATAGCTATTAGGATAGGTTTCAAATTTATCTGGCCTTGATGTAAATATTATATTTCCTTTTAATATCACTAAATCGCCCCCTTAATAAATTTATATTAAAAATAATATCTATAGTTTAAATTTACTTTAATATTTATTTATCCTCTAATTGTTATATGTCAAAATATATATTTTAATGTAATTTTTTATTGACACATACTTTTCTATACTGTATATTAAAAAACAGGATACCTTTAAGATAGTCCTGTGAGACTAATAAGGAAATGTACGTAACGTAGTATTTTTGCCTTAATATCTTTTGGTATTAAGGCTTTTTTGGTATCCTAAAAAAAATTTTAGGAGGATACTATATGAGTAAAATTCAAACTTCAATAAATCACGCCAACAAATTGGCTATCAAAATGGCAACTGCCTTAATAATAGGATTAATAGCTGGAACATCATTTATTTTCTTAAGAGAAAACTTAATCTCAAATGGAAATGGTGACACTTGGACAATAATAAATAATTTATTATTCCAAGATATAACTAAACCAGATGCAAATAAGGCAATTGGAATCTTTTATATAGTTGGTCAACTATTTATAAATTCACTACAATTAGTAATAGTACCTATGGTATTTACATCAATAACTCTTGCTATGTGTAATATAAGTGATACAAAAAAATTAGGTCGTATATCTTATAAAACAATATTAGGATTTTTAGGTACATCTATCTTTGCATTAATATTAGCTGGTTTATTCGGAATGACTGCTAATAAACTCGGATTATTTAATGTAAGTATAAACAATATATCTTCAAGTGAAGGAGCTGTTTCTAGCAATCCACTTTTAGTATTTGTACAAGCTATACCAAACAATATAACTTCAGTATTTGGTGAAAATGGACGTGTTTTATCTATAGTTTTCTTAGCTAGTGTTACTGGAATTTGCATTAACTCATTAGGTGATGAAATTTTAGTATTAAAAAAGTTATTACAAGATATAAATAAAATAATCACTACTTTCTTAACATTTATAATAACTAAGTTTGGACCAATAGCTATCTTTGTTTTAATAACAAGAACTTTTGCAATTTATGGTATTGATCATTTAAAACCAGCCCTTGCATATGTTGGTACTACTACTATAGCCTTACTGTTATTTTTAACTGTTGGATATGCTTTATTTATTTACTTTACTACTGGGTTAAATCCAATAATATTTGTAAAGAAAATTTCAAAAGTAGCTTTATTTGGTTTCTCTACTTCTTCATCTGCTGCAACACTTCCTTTAAATACGAAGACTATTGTTGAAGATTTAGGTGTAAGTGAAGAAATAGCTTCTTTTACATTACCACTTGGTATGACTATTAATATGAACGGAACTGCTATAATGCAAGTTATTGCAGCTATATTTATAGCATCTAGTGCTGGATATGATGTTACTGTAGGAAATATATTGATAATATCATTATTAGCTTTAATAGCATCAATTGGTACACCTGCTGCACCTGGTGCTGGAGCTATAATATTATTTACAGTTTTAACAGGTATGGGATATCAAAATGATGCAGCAGTACTTGCTTATTCATTAATACTAGCAATAAACAGACCAATAGAAATGCTTGTTACTTCACTAAATGTAGTTGGAGATGCTGCAACTGCTGTTTATGTATCTAAATCAGAAAATAACTTAAATGAAGAAATTTATAATGGATAATAAATAATAAATTAATGAACTGTAGGTAAGGTTTGTATAAAATCAAATTTATCTACAGTTCTTTTTGTATATTAACTCTTTATAATAAATCATTTTATAATATTTATTAATTAAGACTATATTTATCCTTCATAAATTAAATATAACTTAGCTTTGTATTTTCCTATTTCAAGTTTTGGTGCATATTTTTCTACTATCTTGCTTTCAATATTACTATCTACATCATAAAAGAAAATATTATAATCGCTAAAATTATCTGGCATATATTTTATAATTGCTTTTATAATTTCTTCAAAATTGCCTTGTCTATTATAATTAATATCAAAATTGTCATACCATAATGAAATAAATACACTTTTCTTTTCTATATCTACAAATGTTGCATAATAGTCATTCGGTGATATATTGAAATCACTATATTTTTCTCCATATATAATTTTAAAATTACACTCTATACCTTTAGGTAACCCTTCTATATGATAGTATTCATAAAACTGATTATCTAAATATTTTTCTGTTTTATCTTTTTTTATCTCCAATTCCATATAAAATCCCCTCTATTACTTTAGTATATTTTTATTTATAGCTATTAATAAAATTCCTTATTTATTCTCAAATTTTTAAGCATAAAAAATAGAGCGTAAGTAATTACACTCTATTTTTATAAAACATATTAATTTTAAATTTTCTATTTAGTTATATAAAGCTAATACCCCATTAAGGTCAGCTATTTTCCCTTCTCCAAGAGCTTTAAATTGCCATTCTCCCATATCTCTATAAAGCTCTGCAAATATAACTGATGTAGCAGTTGATCCATCTGATTTTAAGTTAAATCTACAAAGTTCTCTATCATTATTTACAGTATCTAATAGTCTTACATAAGAATTATTTACCATCCCGAATGTTTGTCTTCTAGATTGAGCTTCATGTATTGTAACTACGAAAACTATTTTTTGTATACTTGGATTTATACTATCTAAGTCTATTGAAATAGTTTCATCATCACCATCTCCAGCACCAGTTCTATTATCTCCTGATAAAGCTATTCCTTGCCCTTGTTTATTATTGAAAAATATTACATTTGATACAGTATTAAATTTATTATTTGCATCTAATAAAAATGCTGCTATATCTATATCAAAATCAACTCCACCATTTGATATATCCCATCCAGCTCCTAGAGTAACTTTTTTAAGTCCTGGATTTCTCTTTGTTAAATCTAATATTTCATTTTTTTGTAAGTTTAATATTTGTGGTGTTCCACCTAAATTTATTCCCATATTATTCACCTCTTATTGATATTTTTGTATTAATGTAGTTAAGTTACCCTCTAATAATTGTCCAACTGCTTTAAAATTCCAGTCAGAACCTATTTTTTCTAATTCTGCAAATATAAGTGATGTGGCTTTTCCACCATCTTCACTTAAGTTATATCTACATATCTCACTATCACCTTTATCGCTATTAAGAACTCTAACATAGGCGTTTCTTACCTTTGAAAAATCTTGTCTTCTTTCTTTTCCTTGATATATATTTACTGAGAAAATAACCTTTTTACAGTTAGAAGGTAAACTATTTAATGTTATAGATATTTTTTCATCATCACCATGTCCTTCTCCTGTTCTATTGTCATTATGTAAAAATATACCTGGGCCTCTTTGATTTCTAAAGTATATTATGCCTTCTTCGCCTATTATTCTTCCATCTTCACCTAATAATATTGCTGATAAATCTAGGTCCATATCTGGTGCACCAAAATTAAAGAATCCTCTTTTAACTACATCCCATCCTGCTGCTAATACTATATTGTTTAATGAAGGATCTTTTTTAGTTAAATCTAATATATCATTTTTTTGTAAGTTTAATAAATTCATAAGATTTCCCCTTAGTTGTATTTTTTTATTACATATATAAACCTAGCATACCATTTAAGTCTGCTATTTTACCATCACCTAAAGCTTTGAAATACCATTCATAACCATCTTTGTATAACTCTGCGAATATAACTGAAGTAACAGTTGATCCATTTTCTTTTAAGTTAAATCTACAGATTTCTTTTTCATTATTTTTAGCATCTAATAATCTTACATAAGAATTATTTACCATACCGAAAGTTTGTCTTTTTTCTTGTGCATTGTGTATAGTAACTATGAATACTATTTTTTGAATATCACTTCTTATTTTACTTAAATCAATTTGTATTCTTTCATCATCACCATCACCTGTACCAGTTCTATTATCTCCTTCTAGATAAATTCCATCTCCAAACTTATTATTGAAAAATATTACATCTTGTGGAACTTGAGTAACTTTATTACTTGCATCTAATAAAAATGCTGCTATATCTATATCAAAATCTTGACCTATACTTGCTACATCCCATCCAGCTCCTAGAATTACATTTTCAAGACCTGGATTCTTTTTAGTTAAATCTAATATATCATTTTTTTGTAAGTTTAATGCATTTACAGTGTTCTTATTTATTCCTAAATTTATAGCCATTTATTTACCCCCTTTATATTATGCGCTTGGTATATTTCTTTTCATACTAGCCTTCATTTGCTCTAATTTTATAGTATTTTCATTTCTTCTTGCTTTATTTTCATTTTGTATTGCTTTAGTATCTTCTATACCTTTTATTATTGTTTGGTAGGATTTTTCTAATGTTTCAATTGCTACAACACTTCCTGAACTCATTCTAGCTATATCTACAGATTGTCTAGCAGTAGATTGTGCATTTCTCATTATAAGCTCATTAGTTTTATCATCTAATTGTTTTAAAGATTTTGCTTGTATTTCTTGTCTTTTTAAAATTATAGCTTGTGCTAAACATTGCTTAAATATTGGCAATGTTATTATAAAAGATGTATTTATCTTTCTTAATAAATTAAAGTTTGACATTTGCATTGTCTGAATCATCGGCGCTGCTTGTATAGCTATATTTTCAGCTACTTTTAAATCATATAAACGTTGTTGTAGCATTTCCTTACAAACTTCAAGTTTTTGAATCATCATATATCTTTCTTCAGGATTCATAGTGTTGTCATTTGTAAATTGATTTATATACATATCAACTTCTTCAGCTGCTAATTCACCAGCAACAATGTATTTCTCTAACTGCTTATAATGTTCTAAGTTTCCATCATATAGCTTTTTAAGCTTTGCATTTGATTCTTTTATTTCATTTTCATACCTTTTAAGAAGTACATAAACTTTTTCTATTTCATATCCCATAGTATCATATTTTTGGAATAACTTAGCTATAGTATCGCCTGCCTTTTTAAACAATTTTGTCATTAAACTTGATTGCTTTTGATTTTCAAGTTCTTTTATATCAAACTTGTCCATAATTTTAGTAAGACTTACAAGCATTTCTCCTGCTTCCTCAGCTTTCACTTCTTTCATAGATGATAATAATTCATCAGATATTTTTGATATATTTTCACTTGCTTTTTGTCCAAATTGAATTATAGAATTTAAATTTTGTACTTCTATTTCATTAGTTAAATTTTGAACTTCTGGTAACTGTCTTAAATTTTGTTTATAAATATCACTTTGTTCTATTATATCTACTTCACTGTTAAATTCATTCATGATATATCTCCTATATTGTTACTTTTATTTAAATAGCTTTGTAAATACACTTGGTTTTATTAAACTAAAGACTAACTTATTGTATGTTGTGTCATAGCTTATTTTATCTAATCTTACTTGGTTAAATTTATCACTTCTTATTACATTACTTAAATTACACATTCCAGAA
Source organism: Romboutsia sp. Marseille-P6047 (assembly GCF_900604535.1). Classification (NCBI taxonomy): domain Bacteria; kingdom Bacillati; phylum Bacillota; class Clostridia; order Peptostreptococcales; family Peptostreptococcaceae; genus Romboutsia; species Romboutsia sp. Marseille-P6047. Next base: position 157,266 of record NZ_UWOT01000002.1, on the reverse strand, counting down.
GGATTGAATATTATAATATCAATTCCTATATTATGAAGATATCCAAGTAACATAATCATATTTTCACTTATAGTATCTTCTTTATTTAAAAATATAACTATTTTAGGAATATCTCCAACAAAATCAAAATTATCTATTATTCTTATAATATCATGGTTCAAATTAAGAACTAATACAAGTAGTTTTAAGCAACTATCTTTATCTAATTTATTTACAAATAAATCATTCCTTTTTATTACTTCATTAAATTTATTAAGTAAAAAGTTTTGTACTACTTCATTGTATTTTTGAAATTTATAGATATTTAATTTTTAATTTCCTATATCAAAAGTACCATCACTTAGTTGACAAAACATAAGTTGAAACATCTCATCACTTATGCCTTCATCATATGATATTTTTCCATTCTCAAAGAATAATTTATTTGAAGATGAAATAGGATATGGTTCTAAGCATTTAGATACTAATTTAACATATTTACTTCTATCAGCATACGCACCATCTATTTTATAAAAGAAAGTTGGAACTTTAACTATATTTCCATCAACATCAAATCCATCTCTTAACTTAGCTGGCTCATTAAAGTAAATCTCTATATCTTCTACTATAGTGTCTAAAAGTACACTTTTAGTAAATCCATTTCTAAACTGCCATGGTTTAAACATTCCTGTATTTACAAAAAGCTCTTCATGTATTTCTTTTTGAATTTGTTTTGTGATAGTCTCTATATTCTCTATTATTTTTCCCTTTTTACATCTTTCATTAAAAGATTCTATTGAGTCTATTTTCATACTTTTTTTACATATACTCAATTTATCTTTATCTATTTCTTCGAAATATTCTTCTTTTAAAGGGTTTATATATAAAATATCAAAATTCATCTTATAAAGTAACATTAAAAAGTAGATTTCATGTCTTTCTATTTTTCCGTAATAAATACATAGAGGATTATAGCCCTTATTAAAATCAATATTTTTAACGTACATATATGTCCAAACTATAAGTTTTGTTATAAAGTTATTTCTTATATTATCATTAAAAAAATTTTCATTTTTCATGCCTAAATTAACTGCATATTGTAATGCTTCTAAAAACTTATTGTTAATTTGAAAATCATCAAATATAGTTATATCTTGATTAATCAAATCATTTATATTCATAGTTTGTAATTCATTATATATATATTGTATAAGTTCCATTTCTCCACTTAATACAATTTCATTATCAAATATTAAACATGCATTTTCTAGTTCACTACATTTTGATTGAAGTGTTTTTAATTCATCATTATACTTAAAAAAATCTTCAATTCCTATAAATCTATAAAAATAATTTTTATCATTATTTTTCAATTTAATTTGCAACAATAATCCCCCTTTCTAAGTGTCTAATATAGTTACTATTTCCCGTATTCTTATATTTTATATTATAACATAAAGTATAAAATTAATATATTTCTTAAATATATGTAAAAAAATTTTATTATCTATTCTAAAATACTTTTATTGAAATAAAAAGATATTAACATAGTTTCATGTTAATATCTTTTTTTTAATATTTATTTTGTATAAATTCCTAATAGTAATAATATACAAGTCCAAATTATAGCAAGTAAAGAATATATAATATATTCTTTAAAAATATTAAATAAAATACTAGCTATAAATATAATACTTATAAGTCCAACTATTTTCATAACAACTCTTTTATACTTTTCTTTTTCTTCCTTGCTAAGTGGTTTATTTCTATGCTCTTGAGGAGCAATCTTATAAATTATATACATACTAAAAATCATAAATAATATTAATAAATACTTATATTTATTAATATTTATGTTATTAGCCATAAAAATAGTTATGGTATAAATAACAACAAATGTCAACGTACACTCTGTATAATTTCTAGCATGATACCCACCAGTAAATTGTCTTATACTGCAATAACAAGTTAAAAAGATAATTGTATGTATAAATCTATCAAAAATAGCACCTATAAATAATGCTACTGATATATTTACTATAAAATAAATCAATGTTTCAAAACCATACCTATATATTTCAAAATCTTCGTCCTCTATTATATCATTTTTACTAAGCATATCAGCAAACTTATATGATAAACTTTTAAACATATTTCCTCCTCATTCATAAAGCCTCTCCTTATAATTAAGGAGAGGCTTATCTCTTATATTATTTCTTTAGTTTATTTAAAGCTTGAGGTTCTTTTGCTTGATGTGCTATCCATGAACTTGCACTATTTGCTGATAATACAGCTATCCCTAAACTTAATGCTGACATATTTTTTAATAACTTTAATGCTATTTTTTTCATTAGTCTACTCTCCTATCCACCTATTGGTATCATTATTTTTAATATAAATTCATTATCTGAGTAATTAACAACTACTTCACCATCATATTTATCAACTATATATTCAATACTAGCAAGACCTATCCCATGTATCTTTTCATCATCTTTACTAGTTTTTATACGTTCATCAATAATTCTAATATCATTCACTTTAGAATTTATAAATTTTATTATTGAAAAACCATTAATATATGTGGCTTTTACCTCTATCCTTTTTTCTATTTCATTATCTATATTAACACATGCTTCTATTGCATTATCTATTGCATTTGCAAATATAGCACATATATCAATATCTTTAATAAAACCTAACTTAGATATATTTATATTATCTTCAAACTTAATATTATGTTTTTTACAAAGATGTATTTTTTCGCCTAAAATTATATCTAATGTTTTATTTCCTGTATTTTTAACTTTCTCAAAATCACCTATTTGATTTTCTAAATTATTTATGTAAGATATTATTTCTTCTTTTGTGTCATACCCCTTCATACAGATCATATGATTTTTTAAATCATGATAAACAAATTTTAATCTATCATATATATCATATATATTTTCATAGTTTTTGTGATTTGTTTTTATTCTTTCATTTATAAGCTCATACTCTAATTTAACTTTATCATCTTCTATAATTTTTCTTATTACTATTAAAAGTACTATACTTGATAATACTATAAGTGCTGTTGTAAATACTAACATAATAATATGTTCCGTACTAATTCCATCACTTTTTAAGTTATACCCAAAAATTAACAATAAGCTAACTATATTTGATAATAATGGCAAGCTTATTAGTATCATATCTTTTGGTTTAAAGTCTAATGATAATTTAAAATACTTAAAGATTATAAGAGTTATAGATAAAAATATTTTTGATACTATAATAGCTTCTATCCTAAATAAATTACCATTTAAAATTATGTTAATATTATTTAGTTCATTCATCATTACTACTATACTTACAGCTAACCCTTCAGCAAGAATTAACCCTAACCAAAATAATAGTGTAACTAATACACATTTATATATTTTATCTTTATAAAATAAAGAATAGAATATACCTCCTACTATCATACATATGATAATCTTTGTATTTGGATTAATACCAGATACATTGATAGATCCCATAAGTATAAATATGAACATAATTCCAAGTATATATTTTATATTAGATAATTTTCTCTTTCCAAATGAGTCAATTGATAAAAAGAAAATAATCCAGTCTACAGTCCCTGTGGCTATATTAATAATATCCCATAATTCTATATTTAATTTTTCTAACATACTATATCTCCTAATATATTAATTAGCACTAATTCTAATATTTAATTAGATGCTAATTATTATTATATATTCTACCATTTTTAGACTATTTTGTAAACTTTGACATTAATCGTCATTTTAATAAGTTTTACTGTCACGCAAATATATTAAGTTTAATTTTTTCAAAATAAAAAGTACTCATAGATAATATATGAGTACTTTTTATTTAAATAAATTTTATTTTATCTTTATTTTCATTGTAACTAATTATATTACCATCATAAATTTTATTACATATTATAACATTAGATATTTTGTTAATATTAATAACAATATATTCTTATAACAATATAAACATAATCCATCCTTCCTTAATATATAAGAAATTGGATATACTTCAAATTTTTCATCATTTATTTCTAATTCTATAAAAGATTTATTATCTAGTGCTATATCTATATCTTTACATATTTCAGTTTTAGTATCAAACTTATCTTCAAATAAATCTATTATAAATCTATCTTTAATATTATCTAAAATTTTAGTACACTTACTTTTATCTACAGACTTAAACTTATCTATTAAAAAAGATTCGCTTATGTTTTTGCTGATACTTTCACCTATATAAAGTGCAAATATTAAAGATTCATAATCACTATATTTTAATACATGCTTTGCTATTATATAGTTTTTATCAATCTCTACACCTCCATTTACACCTCTATATGTTATTATAGGTATTCCTATTATAGATAATTTGTCTAAATCTCTTCTTATAGTTTTTGTAGATACATTAAAAACCTTAGATAGTTCCTTAATTGTAACTTTAGAACTACTTCTTAATAAATAAAATACAATGTCTAGTAGTCTCATTAATATTACCTTCGAAGTTATTATTTATAGTATAATTATTTATGATTTTTTAACCACATTATTGCACTGTATGCATGTATAGCAGCACCTGTTGGTAAAACATCTTCATTAAACACTACTTTAGTATTATGCATTGGTTTACCGAACTCTGGATTCTCATTAGCAGCTCCAGCTCCTAATATTATATATAAACTTGGAACTTCATATGAGTAAGAAGCGAAGTCTTCAGAACCCATTCCTCCACCTTCAAACATGTAGATCCCTCTTTCACCTACGATGTCTTTTAAGTATCCAGTAACTTCATTTGCTAAATCATTATCATTAGCTAATGGTGGAACAGAAGATAATTCTATTAATTCAGCTTCTCCTCTGAACATTTTAGCAGTTGTAGTAACTATTTCATTCATTCTGTTAAATATGAATTCTCCTACTTCTTTATCTAAAGTTCTTATTGTTCCCTCCATAACAACTTCACCAGGTATTATATTTGGTGCATCTCCACCTGCAAATTTACCTATTGTTACAACTACTGGTTGAGTAGCAACTATTTCTCTACTTGTTATTCCTTGTATAGCTAAGTATATATGAGCTGCTATGTTTATTGGATCTACTCCAGTTTCTGGCATAGCCCCATGACATCCAGTTCCTTTTACAACTATTCTAAATCTGTTACATCCACCTATACTTGTTCCTAGTCCACATACTACTAAGTTTGATGGTGTTCCAGAGTTAACATGCATCGCCATTGCAGCATCTACTTTAGGATTTGAAAGTACTCCAGCTTCTATCATTTTTTTAGCTCCAGTGAACCCTTCTTCATCAGGTTGGAATACTAACTTAACTGTTCCTTCTATTTCATCTTGGTTTTGCTTAAGTAATTTAGCAGCTCCAAGTAACATTGCAGTATGCATATCATGTCCACAAGAGTGCATGCATCCATTTGTAGCAGCAAAATCACATGATGTAGATTCTTCCATTGGAAGAGCATCCATATCGGCTCTTAATAAGAAAGTCTTTCCTGGCTTAGGACCTTCAATAGTAGCTACTATACCACTTTCACATATTTCTTTAGGTTCATATCCAAATTCTCTTAACTTATCCATTACATAAGCTTTTGTTTTAGGTAATACTGCTCCTACTTCAGGATTACTATGAATTGTTCTTCTATAATCTATTAAATCGTCTTTTATTTCTTTAGCTTGTTCTATGAATTTATTCATAATTTCACCTCATATGTTTTTGATTTAGTTTATTTTTAGCATATCTAAATATATTAATTCAGTTAAGTATGTAATTAAATTAATATACTATATAATTTTACACTTCATAAATTTATACGTATAAATTATATATTAGATAATAATAAAAAAAGTGGACATATACAGTCCACTTTTTTTATTTTTTTCATTTTATTTAGTTTTTTAACTATTTTTATCTAAATCAATATTATTAGTTAATACATCATATCCTGTATAGGCAAGAGCTAATGCTCCAATTAATAATCTTTCATGAGCTAGTTTGGTTGTTGTTGCATCTGCCATTTCTACACTGTGGCTTGTTATGCAACAGTCAGTTATTCCAATATATGGATGTATAGTAGGAGTCTTATGACTTACATTTCCAATATCACTTGATCCACTTTGTCTTGACTCATAAATATCCGTAATTCCTAAGTTTTTTAAATTTTCAGTAAAGGCTTCTGATAAATTTTCATTTGTAACTAAGTTATCATTAGGTAATTCATATCTACTCATTTCAAGAGTTGCACCTGTCATAAGAGCAGCTCCTTTTGCAATTTTTTTAACTTTTTCTAATAATTCATCTAAAGTTTCTTTCTTATCTGCTCTAAAATAAAACTGCGCTGTTGCTTCATCTGGAACTATATTTGCAGCTACTCCACCATTAGTTATTATTCCGTGCATTCTAACATCTGGAGTAACATGTTGACGTAGGGCATCTATACCATTAAATAATTGTATTACACTATTTAATGCATTTATTCCATCTTGTGGACATGATGCTGCATGAGCTGTTTTTCCTTTATAAGTAAACTGTAGTGGGTAAAGTGCCATAGATGTACCACTTTTAGCAGTTATATCTGCTGGATGAACCATCATAGCTACATCTAATTCATCAAATACGCCTTCCTCTGCAAGTATAACTTTTGCTCCATTAGTTTCTTCTGCTGGAGTTCCATATACTATAATACGTCCTCCTACTTCATCTATTACTTTGCTTAAAATTACTCCTGCTCCTGTTGACATAGTTCCTATCATATTATGACCACATCCATGACCTATTAAAGGAAGAGCATCATATTCACATAAATACCCTATAGTTGGACCTTCTTTTTTACTATCATAAATTGCTCTAAAAGCAGTCTCTATACCCAGTAACTCTTTTTCTATTTCAAAATTATGCTCTTTTAAAAAGTTAGTTAATACTTCAACAGCTTTATATTCCTTATTCCCAAGCTCTGGATTTTCGTAAATATAATCACTTATTTCACATAACTTTTCATGTACTTCTTGTCCTTTTTCTAATAATATATTCTTCATTTTATATCCCTCCAAAATATTTTTAAGCCCATCCTATTAATGATGCTATTGTTATAAACCCTATTGAACATATAAATAATATAATTTGTAATGGTATTATCCATTTTAACCATTTACCATAAGGAACCCCTGCTATACCTAAGCATGCTATTAGTACTCCTGATGTAGGAAACATTGCATTAGAGAATCCATCCCCTAATTGATATATTAAAACTGTTAATTGACGAGATATTCCTACTAAATCTCCTAATGGTGCAAGTATTGGCATTGTTAAAGCTGCTTGCCCCGAACCAGAGTTTATAAAGAAGTTTATAAACATTTGTATAGGATACATTACATATGCAGCAAGTAAAGATGGTAAGTTTCCTATTATATTAGATAAATTGTATAAAATAGTATCTATTATATTTGCATTTTCTGCTATTATCATTATTCCTCTAGCAAATCCTATCATAATTGCTGGGCCTATCATTCCCTTTGCACCTTCAATAAATGCATTTGCCATTTGATCTAGAGATAATTTTCCAAGAACTCCACTTATAAATCCTACAGCTAAAAATACTGCTCCTATTTCTGATATCCAAAAACCTTTATCTAATACTCCCCATACTATTACTCCTATAGCTATTGCAAAAGTTAATAATATAAATTTATGAGATAATGTAAAATCATCTTTTCTCTCTTCAAAACTTTGTAGGCTTTTACGCTTTACTTGATCACTTTCATAAACTGTACTTATTTCTGGATTTTTCTTAACTTTCACTGCATAAGCCATTATAAATGCAGTTCCTACAGCAGTTGTCATAAACCATATAATAGTACGAAATTCTATACCTGAATATAATTGAATACCTGCTATAGACTGTGCAATACCTACTGTAAATGGATTAAGCATTGCTGATGAAAATCCAAGTGTACAAGCTAAACTAGTTATTGCAACTGCAACTATACTATCATATCCTAATGCTAATGTTAGAGGTGCTAAAATTGATATAAATGCAACTGACTCTTCACTCATTCCAAATGTAGCTCCTCCTAATGAAAATGAAAATATGATAATTGGTAATAATAAAATCTCTTTACCCTTAAATAAATTAACTATTCTGACTATTCCAAAGTCAATAGCTCTAGTTTCAGCTATTAAATTAAATGCGCCTCCTATAATAAATAAAAATGCTATAATTTCTGCTCCATCTATAATCCCTTGTATAGGTGCTTGTAAAATTTTAAATAAATTTTGTGGCTGACTTTCAATATATTTAAATGATCCATCTACTACTATATATTTTCCAGCTTCATTTATTACTGTTTCATATTTTCCACCTGGTATAAAATAAGTTGCTATAGATACGATCATAATAATTGATGCAATAATTACTAATGTATGTGGTACTTTTATACCTTTTTTATCTATTTTGCTATTCTTTTGTTGTTTTATTTTTGATAGTTCCATACTCTTTCTCCATTTCAGTTATAATTTCATATGATAGTTGGCCAAACTTATCATAAAAAAAGCCTCTTAGCAATTATGCTAAGAGGCGAGTTTCCGCGGTACCACTCTTATTGGTAAGTTTATATAAATATCAATATAAGAATAATAACATAGAAATATTTTAATAAAAAAAGCCCCTTGGAATAAAATCCAAGAGGCGAACTATCTCCGCGTTACCACTCTTATTGGTAAAAAACTTACCCACTCAATCTCTTAAGGCGAGAACACCTACTGCCATACTCAATTTTCCTGCAGTCTTCTCCAAAGCTCTTTTCACATAACCCTCAATGCATAGCTTCCACCATCCTATGCTCTCTATAAAATTAAATTATGCTACTCTCTTTTTCATAGAATTTTGTTATCGTTTTTTTCAATTATACTATTATATTTATTTTTATGTCAATATTTTTTATTTAATTAATTTTAAATATTTTCTAAATATTATAATTAAGTATAATGTTATTCTTGATACTATAATAATTTCTATAGTAATTTTTATTTATATTTTTCTAAGCATTTTTCTTAGTTCTAAAACATATAGAGTATATTAATACTACTGCAAAACATACTACTGGAATTAAAAATGATGAACGAACTGCTGCTTGAGCTCCTGAGTATGCTGGTACTATTGATGATAACATTCCTGTATCTATCATTTTTCCCATTATAGGAGTTATAACTGCACCTCCTAATATTGCCATTATAAGACCTGCTGCTCCAACCTTAACTTCTTCTCCTAAGTCCTTAAGTGCTATACCATAAATTGTTGGGAACATTAATGACATACAAGCTGAAATTGCTACTAAACACCATACAGATTGATTTATTGGTAAGTATATAGTTCCTAAGCTACATAATATACCTCCGACTGCAAATACTGCCATCATTATCGCTGGATCTATATATTTCATTAAAGCTGTACATATCCAACGACAAACTATGAATGATATTATAGCTATTAAGTAATATCCTGATGCTGTAGCTTCATCTAATCCAAGATTAGTCATTACATATCCTATAGTCCAAGTCCATACAGCTATTTGAACTCCAACATAGAAAAATTGTGCTATTACTCCAAATATATATCTAGGTATTTTTACTAATTTACCAATTGAACTTACTATATTAAGATCCCCTGATGTATCCTTTTCTGAATCTTTATGCTTTTTGAAAAATGCCCATATTATTATTGCTATTGCAACTAATCCTACATATGGTACACATACCCATAGTAATTCATTAGCTCTAATAGAGCTTAATGCTTCTGGACTCATAGCTATACGTTCTTCATAAGTTGCAGGATTTAAATTACTTAAAATAAAATATTTAGCCATTATAATACCTGTTAATGATCCTAATGGGTTAAATGCTTGAGCTAGATTAAGACGACGTACACTAGTTTCTTCTGGTCCTAGAGATATTACATAAGGATTGCAAGTTGTTTCTAATATAGATAACCCTCCTGCTAAAACAAATACTGAACCTAAAAATAAATTAAAGTTTTGAGATATTGCTGCTGGTATATATCCCATAGCCCCTACTATATATAAGCCTAATCCTACTAATACTCCAGTTCTATATGAATATTTTTTTATAAGTATTGCTGCTGGAAGTGCTAATACTGCATACGAACCATAAAATGCAACTTGAGTTAATGATGCATCTGCAGCCTCTAGCATAAATATTCTACCAAATGCAGGTACCAAGTTATCTGTCATATTATTTAATAATCCCCATAGTATAAAACATGATACAAGCATTATAAAATGTACTGTATATTTTTTTGGAACAATTGGTGTTGAATCTTGTTTATTTCCTACAGAACTTTTTAACTTACCTTCCATTTTAGTTCCCCCCTAATATATTCTCTTTGCATACTTAACCTTAATTATTTTCTATTTCTATAACGCTTAAATCCTGGATGTCTTCCTGTTACTCCGTATCCTTTTCTCATTCCAATTAATCTATTTATGTTCTTTTCTGATATTTCTTTTTCTCCTCCTAATAAATGTGCTGTTAAGCTTATTTTTGCATATAATTCTAATGTTTCCATTCTATAATATGCTGTTATTAAATCAGAACCTACTGTAAGTGCTCCATGATTTTCAAGTAATAATACATCATGTTCTTGTAAATATGGCGCTATTGCATCTGGAACTTCATAAGTAGATGGTGTTCCATATGGAGTTACTGGTATTGATCCTATTGCTATTACTGTCTCTATCATAGTATATCTATCCATATCTAAGTGAGCTACTGCATATCCTGTTGCTGTTGGTGGATGTGCATGAACTACTGCCCCTACATCTTCTCTTTCTTTATAACATCTTAAATGCATCTTTATTTCTGATGATGGTTTTGCACCTTCTGGCCCATCTAGTATTTCACCATTTTCATCTATATGAACTAATTTTTCTGGAGTTATAAAACTTTTACTTATTCCTGTTGGAGTTGCTAAAAAAGTTCCATCTTCTAGTTTTACACTTACATTACCATCATTAGCTGCAACCCATCCTAATTGCCACATTTTATGGCATACATCGCATATTTGTTCTCTTATTTCCATATATGATAAAGTTTTTACACATTCCATTTAATTTGCCCCCTTAAATTTTAGTCTACTACTACACCTTTTTGTAATATTATATTTGCATATAAAGCTTTTTCACCTGTTGCAATTATTGCATACGCTTTTTTAGCTTCATCATAAAATTTAAATCTTTCTATAGTTCCTACTGTATCTTCTCCACGACTATCATGTTTTTTAATTATATCTTTATATTCATTCCATATAGGAGTTTCTACATTATCACCTTTCATAACTTCCATTAAATTAACTGGCTTTTCTACATAAGTATCTAGTGGAAAAACTGTTAATATTGCATCTAGCAACTCTGGTACTCCATGACCATCACATCGAATTACTATACAGTCCTTTCCCATGCTTTCAGCTGGAAAATTCCCATCAGATATTACTATTTGATCACTATGTCCCATTTCACATAAAACCTTTAGTAGTTCTGGGGATAAAATTTGAGGTATATTTTTTAACATTTTACTGCCTCCTTAGTTTCAATTATTTCTTTAAAAGTATCATACTTTTCATTCCATACTTTTGTATTAGTAGGATAATAGTTGATTATATCTTGTGAATTTTTAATTATTTGGCGTGCTTCTTTTAAGTCTTTAATTTCATTTCTTGCCATCAATTGAATTGCTATATTTCCAAGTACTGTAGCTTCTATAGGACCTGCTGATACATTAATATCACAAGCATTTGCAGTCATTTGACATAAAAGTTTACTTTGTATACCTCCACCAAGCATATAAAGAGTTTTATAATTTTTATTTGTACAGTCTTTGATTTCTTCTAGTGCATAACGATACTTAAGTGCCAAACTTTCATTAATACATCTAACTATCTCACCTTCATTTTGTGGTACTTCTTGATTTGTTTTCATACAATATTCTTTGATTCTATTTGGAATATTTCCAGCTGGAACAAATACTGGATCATCTGGATCTATAAAACATTTAAATGGTTTTGTTTTTTTCGCTAACTCTTCTAACTCACTAAAGCTATATTCTTTTCCTTCTCTTTCCCATTGTCTTTTACTTTCTTGAATTAACCAAAGACCTATAATATTTTTTAAAAATGATGCTTTATTTTCATATCCGCCTTCATTAGTTATATTATAATGTTCTGATTTTTCATTTATTATAGGTTCATCAATCTCCGTTCCTAAAAGAGACCATGTTCCACAACTTAAAAATACAAAATCATCTTCCATTGCTGGCGCTGATACTAATGCACTTTGAGTATCATGTCCTGCTACAGCAACAACATCACACATATCTATACCTAATTCTTCACTTATATCCTCAGATATTTTTCCTATTATAGTTCCACTTGGTACTATTTCTGTAAATATTTTTTTAGGTAGTTCCAATGAATCAATTACTTTATTAGACCAATTTCTATTTTTAGCATCAAATAATTGAGTTGTAGATGCTATAGAGTTTTCAGTAACCTTCTTACCTGTTAATAAATAATTAAATAAGTCAGGCATTAGTAGCATCACATCTGCTCTTTCTAGCAGATGTGATCTTTTTTCTTTTAATGATAGTAATTGAAATGCCGTATTTATCTCCATAAATTGATTACCGGTTATATCATAAAACTCTTCTTTTGATATTTTTTTAAAACTTTCCTCAACCATTCCTGCTGTTCTACCATCTCTATAGTGAACAGGATTTTCAAGTATATTTCCATATTCATCAAGTAGTGCGAAATCAACACCCCATGTATCAATTCCTATACTTTGAATTTTTCCAAATGACTTTGCTTTTATTAGGCTTTGCTTAATTTCAAAGAACAATCTAAGTACATCCCAATACATAGTTCCATTAACAATAACTGGATCATTAGAAAATCTATGTATTTCTTTAATACTTATTTTTGTTCCATCATATACACCAAGCATACATCTTCCACTAGATGCTCCAAAGTCAAATGCTAAGACTTGAGTTTTTAAATTTTCAATTTTCATGATATCACCTTCTACACATATTACTTATACATTGGTCCATAAGTACTACAAGCTCTGTAGTCTTGACCTTCTTTATCCATACCAAATGCATTCCATGCAGCTGGTCTAAATATTTTTTCTTCATCTACGTTATGCATACTTACAGGTATTCTTAATATAGAGCATAAAGTTATTATATCCGCTCCTATATGTCCATAACTTATTGCTCCATGGTTAGCTCCCCAGTTGTTCATTACATCATAAGCTGATTTAAATGCACCTTTTCCAGTAAGTCTTGGAGCAAACCAAGTACAAGGCCAAGTATAATCAGTTCTCTTCCATAATTTATCAGATACATCATCTGGAAGTTTTACAGTATATCCTTCTACTAATTGAACAACAGGTCCAAGTCCTTTAACTAAGTTTAAACGCATCATTGTTACTGGCATTTCAGCTTCTGTTAAAAATCTTGAAGAATATCCACCACCTCTAAAGTATCCATTATCTGCTGCATTCCATGTAGTTGACTTTAATATAGCTTCTTGATCTTCTTCTGTTATATCGTACCAAGCTTTCATTACACCATTTCCATTTTCATCTTTTGCTTGGCCACAAGCATCTAAGCAAGATGCTCCTGAATTTATTAAATGTATAAACCCATCAGCTTCCTTAGCTACACCTTCTAGTTCATATCCTGTTGCTTTTTTAACTGCTTCTGGACTCCAATAAGTACGAACATCTGAGAATATTTGTGGAGTATTAGTAAGTAGTTTTCCAAATAGCATACTTATTCCGTTTAATACATCATTTTCAGTTGCTAATATATATGGTTCCCTTTTTCCATTCCAGTCAAATGAAGTATTAAGAAGTGCTTCTGGGAAGTCACAGTTTGGATAGAAATCAGTCCATTGTCTTTGACCTTGGAATCCTGCAGCTATTGCATTGTGACCTAATTTTTCTTCTTCACACCCCTCTGGTAAGTTTTCATTTCCATTCATTAAGTCTTTTATTATGCACATCATTTTAACAACAAATTCCCAATCTGCATCTTTTTGTTCACGAGTTTTTTGAACATGCTCTGGATTTTTATCAAATCCTTCTATACACTTCTCTTTAGTCCATTTTAATGCTCTTTCATATTCATCCTTATCATATATTTCTTCAGTCATTCTTCTTATTACTTCAGTTTCATCAACTGATTCAACTCTCATTCCTAAGTATTCTTCTATAAAAGCAGAATCTATTATAGATCCACCTATTCCCATACATATAGAACCTATTTGTAAATAAGATTTTCCTCTCATAGAAGCTGCTGCTACTGATGCTCTACCAAATCTTAATAATTTTTCTTTAACATCTTCTGGAATTTCTGTTGCATCTGCATCTTGAACATCATGACCATATATACCGAATGCTGGAAGACCTTTTTGTGCATGAGTTGCTAAAACTGATGCTAAATAAACAGCTCCTGGTCTTTCAGTTCCATTGAATCCCCATACTCCCTTTATAGTTGTAGGATCCATATCCATTGTTTCTGATCCATAGCACCAACATGGTGTTACTGTAAGAGTTATATCTACGCCTTCTTTTCTAAATTTTTCTTGGCATGCTGCTGATTCTGGAACTCTACCTATTGTAGTGTCTGCTATAACAACTTTAACTGGTTCACCATTAGAGTATTTTAAGTTTTCTTCAAATAATTTAGCAGCTGATTTAGCCATATTCATTGTTTGTTCTTCAAGAGAACCTCTTACATCTAAAACTCCTTTTCTTGCATCAATTGTTGGTCTTATCCCTATTACTGGGTATCCTCCTACTAATCTACTTTTTGCCATTTTTTTATCCCCCTTATATTTTTATAATATATTTTATAATTTTCTTTTTTTAGTTTAAAAAGTAAGACTTTTTCTTTTTTTCTTACCTTTTATACTTTAATTATACGCATCCCAAGAAACGTTTTCTTGTGATATAATGGTTTAAAAATATAATAATATTCACTTTTTATATTAGGGGGATAGTCTTATGAAATACTTTGATTATAAAGAAAAAAAGCAACACGGTACTTTTGATTTTCCAATTGAATTTTATCATGTTACCCCATCTCATCCTAGGTATAATATGCCTTATCATTGGCATACGGAGTGTGAAATAATAAGAATCTTAAAAGGCGAATTTTCATTAATAATTAATGATGAAAATATACTAGCAAAAAAAGATGATATAATTTTTATTCACGAAGGCATGTTTCATGGTGGAACTCCAAATAACTGTATTTATGAATGCATTGTATTTGATATGAAGGTTTTATTAAAAGAAAATCATACTTGTACAAAACAAATCCAAGATATAATAAATCAAAAAAAAATCATCGGACCTATATTAAAAAGCAATTGTGATGAATTAAGGTCTTGTTGTGATGGATTATTTAAATCAATGAAAGATGAAAATGTAGGATATGAATTTATTACACAAGGCTCTTTATATTATTTAATAGGTATAATATTAAAATATAAATTATATAAAAATAAAAATAAAAGTAATAAGAGAACTGAAGAAAGAATACTTCATTTTAAAAATGTATTATCATTAATAGAAAGTGAATATAGCAGTCCTCTTACTCTTGATGATTTATCAAGAGCTGCAGGTATGACTCCTAAATATTTTTGTAAATTCTTTCATGAGATGACTAATAAAACACCTATTGAATATTTAAATTATTATAGAATAGAAAGTGCTTGCGAACAACTTCTTACAACTGATTACTCTATAACTGAAATTGCTTTAAATTGTGGATTTAATGATAGTAGTTATTTTATAAAAACTTTTAAAAAGCACCGAGGTGTAACACCAAAACAGTACATAAAACAAAATCATTATTTAGAAAAATAAAAAATAGCTCCAGTCATTAGTTAATGACTGGAGCTATTTTTTATTTTTATGCTAAAGTTTCAACTGAAACTAAAGATTTATATAAATTAACAATATCTTCTTTACTAGCTTCTTTTGGGTTTCCTGGTTTACAAGCATCATTATATGCTGATTCTGCTAAGAAATCTATATCTTCAACCTTAACTATATCATTTAAGTTAGATGGTATTCCTATATCACTAGAAAGTTTCTTAACTGCATCTATTGCAGCTTTTCTATATTCTTCTACACTCATAGTCTCAACATTTTCAACACCCATAGCTTTTGCTATATACTTATACTTATCTCCTGTTACATCTGCATTATATTCCATAACTGTTGGTAATATTATTGCATTAGCTATACCATGAGGAGTATCATATAATGCACCTAGAGGATGTGCCATTGAGTGAACTATTCCAAGTCCTACATTAGAGAATCCCATTCCTGCTATATATTGTCCAAGTGCCATACCTTCTCTACCTTCTGTAGTATTCTTAACTGCACCTCTTAAATTTTGTGATATTAATTCTATAGCTTTTATATGGAACATATCGCTCATAGCCCAAGCAGCCTTTGTTGTAAACCCTTCTATTGCATGAGTTAATGCATCCATTCCAGTAGCAGCAGTTAAACCTTTTGGCATGCTTGACATCATATCTGGATCTACTATTGCTACAACAGGTATATCATTAGTATCTACGCATACAAACTTTCTATTTTTTTCAACATCTGTAATTACATAGTTTATAGTAACTTCTGCAGCAGTTCCTGCTGTTGTTGGTACAGCTATTATAGGTACAGATTTATTTTTAGTTTGTGATAAACCTTCTAAACTTCTAACATCTTCAAATTCTGGATTATTTATTATTATACCAATAGCCTTTGCTGTATCTATAGATGAACCTCCACCTATAGCTATTATGTAATCTGCATTAGAATCTTTAAATGCCTTTACACCACTTTGAACATTTTCTATTGTTGGATTTGGCTTTATATTAGAATATAATTCATATTCAAGATTTTCTTCATCTAATAAATTAGTTACCTTTGTAGTTACCTCAAATTTTATTAAATCTGGGTCTGAGCATACAAATGCTTTTTTAAAATTTCTTCTTTTTACTTCTGTTACTATTTCTTTTATTGCCCCTGATCCATGATATGATGTTTCATTTAGTACTATTCTATTCACCATAATAATATCTCCCCTTAAGTTATTGTTAAATTTTTGTTTTAGTTCTTATAATTATTATAGTATGTTTATTTTTAGTTTTGTATAACTTTTATAGAATATAAATATAATAATTTTCACTTTGTATACTTTATATAAGTATACAACATATATTAATTGTACTTAAAACCAACTAAGTTGCTGTTTTTCATACTTTCTTTTATAATCATTTATAATATCTTTCATATCATATAATAGATTATACTTTTCACACTCTCTCTTAAATACATTGAATAAATATTCATAGTTCCTTGCAGGATTCTCATAAGACTTACCATAAGAATCTGTATACCTTTTATCTAATTCTTGATTCGGAAATATTTTTCTTAATTGTTCAAAATAATACTCCCTTTGGTTATCTCTTAATGTAACTCCTAATCCATAAGAAAATATAAATTTTGCTCCGCATTTATATGCTGATTTTATAATATTTTTTATATTTTCTTCATTATCATTAATAAAAGGCATAATTGGCATTAATAATACACCAACATATATTCCATTATCAGATAGCTCTTTTATAGCTTTAAATCTATCAGAAGTTGGACATACATTTCTCTCTATCTTTTTGCATAGCTCATCATCATATGTTGTTATTGTTATTTTTACAATAGTAGGTGAATGACTTTGTATCTTTTTTAATATATCTATATCTCTAGTAACTAAGTTACTTTTTGTTGCAATAGCTATTCCAAATCGATTTTCATCAATTAATTTCAAAGCTTCTCTTGTTAACATATATTTTTTTTCAAATGGATTATACGGATCACTCATAGCCCCTGTACCTACAACACCTTTTGTTTTTTTTGATTTAAGATTTTTCTTTATTATTTCTATTGAATTTTCTTTTATTCTAACTCTATCAAATTCAATAATTTGATAGCAACTACTTCTAGAATCACAGTATATACAACCATGACAACAACCTTTGTATATATTCATATTATAGTTTATACCAAACCAATGTGGATTTTCTTTATACGTAGACGATACTATTGATTTACTTTGTATTAATTCCATAAAATTTTATTCCTTTCTGTTTTATTTATTATACTATTTTACAAATAAAAAGGAGTGTAGAAAATATTTATCTACACTCCTTTTTTATAAATTTTATCTTTAGATTTTACTATTCAAAAGTTACAGAGTCACTCTCTATATTAATAACATATTCATCAGATTTTTCTAAAAGAGATTCATTCATGACACCAATAAATTCTCGTTTTGTAGTATCTTCATTATCTTCATTAAAATACTTTTCTAAAGGAGTCCCTACATACTTATCATAATCTGAATTCTCATATGATATACCACTTAAAGTATTTATATTAAAATTAAACTTATACTTTAATATAGGTAAATCTAGACGCACATTAGAGTTTGAGTTTATTGTAAGGTTTTTAGCTATTGGTAAATTTGTATCAATACTTATATTATTATAATAATCACTATTTAGTGTATATATTTCTACTTTATTAGGTATTATAGAATCCTCATAAACAGTGCTTCCATCATGTATATTTACACTATATGATTCTACTTTGATATTTTTTATACCGTACATTTCCGAAGTAGATAAATATACATCAAGGTTAGACTTGATATTTAAATTCTTAAAACTTAAACTTGGATCTAATGATATATTACCATTATTAGTTTCAAAATTTAAAGTATCTGATACTACATCTTTTTCAACATTTAAATATCCATTAATAGTTTTTACATCTATATCAGTTTCTTTAGGTAAATAAATTACTATAGTAGACATATCATACGTATATATCTCATCTATTATTTGCTGAACAATATCATCTACATTTTTAGCATCTTTCTTGACTCTTTTACTTTCTTCACTTATTATTAATTCATTATTTTCATTATTAATAGTAATATTGCTTATATCTTTATTTCCAGTTCTTTCAACTAAAACATTGTTTTTATTATGATGTCTTATCTCAATATGGCTAACTGGTAATTCTACACTTAACTTAGATATATTTAATTCTCCATCGTATAAAACTTCATTTTCATTAAATTTGCTTTGTACCTCATCGTATTTACTCATAAGTGATGGCATAGCATTTATTCCTGATATGATTCCACCTATAACACCCGTTGTAAGAAATACTACTCCAATAGTTGTAGCTATATGTTTTTTATTCATCTAGATCACCTCCATATTGATCATTTTCTTCTTTCTGTATACTTGCATTTATATATCTTTGATTTGTATTAATCCATCTTATATATCTTTTTGTATATTTTTTTTCTAATTTTATAAGTTCAATAAATAATTGCCATATTAATATTTCAAAACCTATATAAGCAATTACTCCAAATATAACTACTAACTTAACTTCAGGCATTACAGACATTAAACTTACTGCAAAAGGAGCTCCTACTGCCGCTAAAACTACTGAGCTTACAAGCCCTAATGCAAAGCTAGCTGTTCCTAAGAAAATACTTATTACAATTGGTATTAATATTATAGTAATTAGTACTTGTAAAAGTCTTGTTTTCTTTCTTGATTTAGCATGATCTTTATCATTTAGATTTATTTTAAATTTATTTGAATATCTTTTCAATTTACCTTTTACTTCTATTAATATGCCTTCAGCTTTACTCTTTATTTTACTTGTATTTTTAGAATTACTTTCAGATAATAATTCATTAGCTATTTCTTTTGGGGATCCTAAACCTGATATTATCTCCATATCACTTTTACCTTCTATAGCTCCATCTATAAAATACTCTTCGTAATCTCTTAATATATCCATTACTTCATCTTCAGAAAAACCCTTCTTAAGATAATCTTTTAATATTTCTAAAAAATCTTCTTTTTTCAACTTTATCCCTCCTTAATCATTTATAAATGAGTTTACAGCCACTACAAACTCATTCCATTCTTCTTTTAACCTATTTAAATTTTCTATACCATCTTTTGTTATTTTATAATACTTTCTTGCTGGCCCTTCACTTGATTCTAATATATAGTTTTCGAAATATCCTTCTTTCGTTAGTCGTCTAAGTATAGGATATATTGTTCCTTCATTTACTTCGATTACTTTTGAGATATTTTGAACTATTTCATATCCATACATATCATTTTTTGATATTAATGTAAGAACACAAATTTCAAGAACACCTTTTCTAAATTGAGTATTCATCAACTACTCCTTTCTTATTCTTTATCTTGTATAAAATGCATAGTACTGTGTAAAACATAATACCTACTTTTAAGATAACACAGTACTGTGTTTTGCACAATACTTTTTATAATATATAATATGCATTATTTTATAAAAAAAGCTTAGAGTGTTTACTCTAAGCTTTTTTAATTTAAATTATACTATACAGTCGCAATATTCTTTTCCTTTTCATTTTCATCTATAATCTTTTTAGTTTTGCTATAATAAGCAAACATTAAAGGAACAGCTGCGGCTATCCAAGCAAGTGGATCTGATAAACATATTCCTGTAAATCCAATAAATTTAGGAAGAGTAAATGCAACTATACTTCTAGCAACTAATTCATAAACTCCTGCCATCATTGGTATAAAAGATTCTCCCATACCTTGTAGTACATTTCTATAGACAAATATAAATCCTAAGAATATCATAAAAATTGCAGAATAATTAAGCACTTCTTGAGTATATCCAACTATCTCCGCACTTGGATTTTCCATAAATAGCATTACGAAATACTTTCCAAAGAAAACTAAAACAGCTCCTGCAATTAAACTTGTTACAATAGAAACTTTATTCATTATACTAACACCATTTCTTATACGATCAAATCTTTTCGCACCTAAATTTTGACCTGCATAAGTAGCCATAGTAACTCCAAATGATACTAATGGTTGCATAACTAATTGAAGTACTTTAGACGATGCTGTATATGCTGCTATTATATTTGAACCAAATACATTTACAGCACTTTGAACTATAATTATACCAACTGCTGTCACTGAAAATTGTAATCCCATTGGTATAGCAATTTTTAAATGTGTACTATAATAGCTTTTTTCTACCTTAAAGTCTTCTTTTTTAAGTCTTAAAACTTTAAACTTTTTATAACTATATACTAAGCATAATATTGCAGATATACCTTGAGCTATATTTGTAGCATAAGCCGCTCCTGCTACACCCATTTTAAAGTTTATAATAAACACTAAATCCAAAACTATATTAAGTATTGAAGATACTATTAAGAAATATAGAGGAGTTTTACTATCCCCTAATGCTCTTAATATTCCTGCTGCCATATTATAAGCCGTTTGAGTAAATATACCAGCAAATATTATAGTTATATATGTGTTTGCATCATTAAAAATATTATCTGGAGTATTCATAAGAGAAAGTAATGGATTTTTTACTATTAAAGAAACTGTAGTCATTATAATTGTTGAGATTATTGTTAACTTTATATTACTTGCTACAGCTTTTTTAAGACCAACCTCATCTTTTGCTCCAAATTTTTGTGATACTAATACCGAAAAACCACTAGTCAGTCCTAGTATCATACCATTTACTAAAAAGAACATAGAACCTGTAGAACCTACTGCCGCAAGTGCATCAACGCCTACAAACCTTCCAACTATTATAGTATCAACCATACTATATAATTGTTGAAATATATTACCTATAAGTAGTGGTATTGAAAATAACATGAAAATCTTTAATGGACTTCCTTTTGTCATATCATTTGTCATAATTCACCTCTAGATTATTATTTATAATTTTTCTCTGATTATAGATTATATCTATCATCATATACTTATGTCAAATAAAACTTTCTTTAAATTTTAAAATCTTATTATTCCTTTAGATCTTCTATATCTACGATTAGGATTTCTTCTATTTGCAATAAATTCTAAATGATTTAAAAAATTATCTGCTTCATTTTTTGTATTATAAAGACCAAGACTCGCTCTTACCATACCATAGTAATAATCCCCTGAAACTATATCTCTATATGCATCACTATCACTAGCTCCTAACAGTCTATATACATATGGGTGTGCACAGAATTTACCTGCTCTTAGTGATATTGCTTTTTCTGTAGCCATTTTTATAGCTAAATCTTCGTAATTTCTTTCATTAACATTAAATGTTATTACACCTAGTCTATCATCAGTATTATTTGTGTCTCCATACATAACTACATTTTTTATACTTTTCATATTATTTATAATATAGTTTTTTAGGTTAGACTCATGTTCTCCTATATTTTCAAATCCAATATTTTTTAAATCATTTAATGCTTGTGCCATTGATATTACACCAAAAAAGTTTTGAGTTCCTGCCTCAAACTTTTCTGGTATTGATGTCCAAATAATACTCTCATCAAATACACCTGCAACACATCCACCTCCAGATAAGAATGGATCTGATTGATTTAGATATTCTTTTCTTCCAACAATAGCTCCACTTCCAAAAGGTGCATAAGCTTTATGTGCTGAAAATGTTAAGAAGTCTATAGATTCTTCTGCACAATTTCCGTTCATATTAATCTCTTTATGTGCTACCAATTGTGCTCCATCAACTATTATAATTGCATTATATTTATGAGCTAATTTTGCAATATCATGTATTGGTGTAACATATCCTGTTACATTTGATGCACCTGTTATAGTTACAATTTTAATTTTTCCATTTGCTTTTATAAGCTCTTTTTCTATATCATCTATATTAATTCTTCCTAAACAGTCTACATCTACATAAACCATTTTTCCTAATTTTCTAAAGGGTAGATCATTAGCATGATGTTCCATTCTAGTTGTAAGAATCATATCTTCTTTATTTTTTATAAGTATATTTGCTAGTATATTTAATGACTCTGTATCAGATTTTGTATATACTACAGTATGAGTATTGCAACTACCTAAGCCAAAGAAGTCTAATATAGTATCTCTAGCCTTATTAAACATGGTAGTGCAATACTCACCTTTAAATCCTACGCCTCTAGCAATAGGTCCATAATATTTTATATTATCTGAAATTAATTTTGTTACACTTCTAAAGGGCGGCGTTGTTGCTCCATTATCAAAGTTAATAGGTGTTATATAAGTTCCATCCCCTAATTCAATAGGTTCATCTATGCCATCGTATAAATCTCTATAATCCATATAAATACCTCCTATTATACATTAGTATAGGTATATTATTTTATATAGAAATTTATGTTGATTTTCTATATTTTATTATATTTAAATTATCTATTTTCCATATACTTCTTTATATATAATATTTTTATATTCTTCAAAGTCTTTTGAATCTATCTTTTTATCATAGCTCATAATTTTTAATTCAAATGGTAAATCTCCTTCATTTAAAGGTTGTTGTAAATAATAAAAATCATTTAAATAAAAATTTAACTTTTCATAAAATTTAATTCTTTTCGTAGATATTTCACATTGTGGGGGTTCTACCTCTAAAAATACTTCTTTGTTGCATTCTTTTAAGTAATTATCAATTAAAGAGGTTCCTACACCTTTTCCTCTTAATTTATTATCAACTGCTAAGTGCTCTATAAATACAAATTTTTCAAACTCCCATGTAGCCATTATTGCTAGTACTTCATCCCTCTCTTTAAAAATAAGGGGTCTATAGTTTTCTTTATCTAAAAGAGATAATTGATCTACATATTTTCTTCTTTCATTATCTGGAAATGATTTTTCTAGTATATTAAAAAATGATTCAAATTCTTCTTTTTTCATATCTATAAATTTTTTCTTCATCATAAATAATTCCTTTCAGCTATATTCTCTTATTTATTATACTAAATTATAATAATAAGAATCAATTTATATATAATTACTTGTATAAATAATATAAAAGGAGATAATTTCAAAATAAAATTATCTCCTTTTATATTATTTATATAGCTTCTTGTAATTCATCTAATGATTCATCTTCTAAAACACCAAGTTTTTTTGCAACCATCTTTGTAGTACTTGCTTGTACTATAAGAGTAACTAAAATAGTCATAAATACTACTGATGATATAATTTCATATCCTGGAAGTTTCATAGAAACAATTATTCCTGATAATGCAGCAGGTATAACGCCTGTTTCTCTAACCCACATCATAAATAATTTTTCTTTAAAAGTCCATTTTGAATTTTTATCAAATGCTGTACATATTAAAACTGATAATGGTCTTGCTACAAACATTAAAACTAATACTATTACTAATGCTGGAGCCCAATATTTTACAAGTGAGTTTAAGTCTACTTGTGTTCCTAAAACCACGAATATAGACATACGACACATTGTTCCTACACTCTCTGAAAAATGGTGTATAGACTGAAAATCGTATTCTGGTATCCAAAGTCCAAATAGTTTTTTATTTCCTGATATAAGCCCTGCCATAAATACAGCCATATATCCACTACCTCCAAGTGCAATAGCTATTTCATAAGCTAAAGCAACTTTAAGTATTGCCATGATAGGTGCATATGAGTGGAATACTCCTATTTTCTTATCAGAAACGAATACTGTTAATACATATCCAACTAATATACCTACTCCTACTCCTACTCCTGCAGACATTAGTAATTCT
Source organism: Romboutsia sp. Marseille-P6047 (assembly GCF_900604535.1). Taxonomy (NCBI): domain Bacteria; kingdom Bacillati; phylum Bacillota; class Clostridia; order Peptostreptococcales; family Peptostreptococcaceae; genus Romboutsia; species Romboutsia sp. Marseille-P6047. The sequence goes on along the minus strand of NZ_UWOT01000002.1, from coordinate 132,475 downwards.
TTTACACTATCTAGTGCTGAAAACTCTCCACTAGTTACAACCCCTAGTAATGTAGATACTAGTATTGCTCCTACAGCATCATTAAACGCTGATTCACTTACTACTGTTTGCTTTATTTTATCTTTTATACTAACTTGCTTAAATACTGGTATAAGCGCTGCTGGGTCAGTTGATGCAATTACTGATCCTAAAAGTAGTGCTGTCATTATAGGTAGTCCAAATACCTTACTTGATACACCGCCTACTATAAGTGCTGATATCACAACTCCTACTGTTGCTAACATACCTACACTAAGCTTTACTTTATTTAATATTTTTAAATTTATTTCTTTACCACCTTCAAATAATATAAATGCTGATCCAAATGTAAGTATAAGATTATTTTCTACTGGAAAAGATTGTATACTTATTATATTTAGCATTGATGGCCCGATTATAATTCCTGCGATTAGATATAGTATTACATCTGGAATTTTTAGTATTTCACTAACTCTTCCTAAAACTATACCTGTGACACCTATAATTGCAAATATTAAAATTAAATTATTTGCTGATATTGCTTCTACTGTACTTTCCATACCGATGTCTCCTTTGTGTATATTTTTATTAATTCATAAATTGATAAAAGCAATTATAGACCTTTTAGTTGACATCGTCAATAGAATAATTTAAATTCTAAATATTTATATTTTTAACATATTTCATAATGTTTTTTAATAATATTACTTACTACTTTTATTTTAATGATTAAAGATAAAGCTTAGTTTCTATCCTTCTATCATATGATGACCATGTATTTTCTCTTGTATTTTCCTTTAATTGTTCTATCTTATTCATAGTAGCATCAACAGTATCTGCATAATTTAATATAAATGATTCCTCCATATTACAAGATTTTGGAGAACCATATTCAAGTTTACCATGGTGTTGTACTATACACCCCTTAATTCTTCTAATAAAATCATCACTAAATGGAATATCTAAATCAATAATTGCTCTATCTATCATTTGAATGCCTATAACAATATGACCTTCTAATTCTCCCTCTAAAGTATATTTAAAAGGACCGTTATAATCTAACTCATAAATCTTTCCTATATCATGTAGCTTTGCACTAAGAACTGCTATTTCCTTATGTCTACAATCATATCTATCACAAAGTACACTTGTTAAATACATTACATTAAGAGTATGCTCTGCAAGTCCACCGATATAATTATGATGCATAGATACACCACCTATACCTTTTTTGAACTTGTCTAAGAATTTTTCATCCTTAAAAAAATAATCATTTAACATTTTGCCTTGTGGTGAAGTTATATATATTTTAGTTAATTCTTCTATATCATTCATTATATCTTCTATAGGTCTTTTTACACTTACAAGATAATCCTCTAGTTCATAATTTTCAATTAACTTTAAATTTGTAATATCTATTGTATAGTCTTTATTTCCTTCTATTTCTATAACTTGACCTGGCTCTAATTTGATTTTTTGAGCTACTTTTCCATTTATGTATCCACTTTTATCACTTAATAAATATACAACTTTGTTTCCATCTTTGTATAATTTCTTCATTACCATAAGAGATACTTTTATATTTCCATCTTTTAATTCTGACAAAAAAATCTTTTTATTGCTCATAACCATCCTCCTTATATCAAAATAAACTTATAGACCTCTAAATCTATATACCCCTCATCTCAAACTCATTAATATATTAACCATTAAACAGTTGTTTTATTTTAATTTATATATTTATTTTATCTATAATAAATAATAATTGTTGATATTAAACATAACATATAATATAATTTAATCTATATAATTGAGTTCCTTAAAGGGGAGTAGCTTTCACAAATGTGATAATCAATCGTCATTTCGGATTAAGATCCCGGTTGATTAGCAAGAAATCTTGTTTGCAAGACCTTTAAAGATATTTTCATTCATTAAATGAATTTATCTTTAGAGGTTTTTTATTTTTAATAAGGAAGGTATTAAAATATGAACAAAATAAAAGATGAATTATATAAATCTATAAAATACGTAATTCCAATTATACTTATCTTTATAGGAATACTAATTTTAAAACATTTTTCTTCAATATCGAATTTTATAGCAATAAATTTATCTAATATTAGTGATTTACTTGCTCCATTTTTTATAGGTTTTGTAATAGCATATATACTTAATCAACCTTTAAAAATTTTAGAAAATAAATTTAAACTTAAAAGACCAATATCATTAGCTATAGTTTATGGTTTTGTAATAGCAGTAATAATATTTTCTTGGCTATTTATAATTCCAGTTATAAAATCAAATATAAATGATATTTATGCTTATATACCTCAAGGTGTTGATAGTATACAAGAATTTATAAATAATCTATCTACAAATTATAAGTTTAATATAAATAACCAAGAAATAAAGCTTCAAATAAATGACTTTATAACAAATATATTGCTTCCACTATCTACATCAACAGCTAGTATACTTAGCGAAATGATAATAAACACTACTAGTACCATAGTCTCTTATGTATTTAATGTATTTTTAGGAATAGTTATATCTGTTTATTTACTATTATCTAAAGAAAAATGTATAAATGTAATAAATATTTTATCTAAAAAATTATTGAAAAAGTATTACTTAGTCGTAAAAGAATTTGTTAATGTTTTAGATAAAAATATAGGAGTATATATAGTTGCAAAAGCCACTGATTCAGCCATTTATTCAGTTATATGTATAATCATTCTTTCTATTGTAGGATCTAAATATGCTTTATTCTTAGGTATAATTGCTGGTATTACTAATATGATACCATTCTTTGGACCTATAATCGGTACAGTGGTAGCTGTAGTTGTTAACTTATTCTTCTCTCTTGATAAAGCTATAGTTGTGTTAATAGTAATGATAATAGTTCAACAATTAGAAAGTGCTGTACTTGAGCCTTTCTTTGTAGGAAAACAAGTTGGTGTTCCTCCTATATTTACAATATTAGCTGTTACATTTGCTAGTAAATATACAGGATTTATTGGTATATTATTATCAGTGCCTATTACTGGTGTACTTTTAATGTATGCTAATAGATTTATAAAAAAAGAAACTGATTTGACATCTTAATATTAAAATAATAAAAATAAACCATATTGCTTATTTGCAATATGGTTTATTTAACTCTAAATAACATTTTCTACATAATGATTTTAAATTTCTATAACTATTATTATATCTATTTCCATTAATATGATGAACATGTAAATAGTACTTAGTAAGTGAACAATCAAGTCCACACTCTTCACAAGCCCAACCTTTTGATATCATATAACTTTGAGCAACATTTGCCCAATCTCTTGTGTAACTTTTATCATTAAATTGAATACTTTTATATTCAACATTAAAATTACAATCAACATACTCATCTTTTTTAATTTTCATATTGTCTATTATGTTTGTAAAAACTCTATTTTCATTAAAATCAGGTAATCTCATAATATACCTCTACTCATTATAATTATCTAAAATATCATTAATAGTTTCTTCTGAATTAGTAATAATTTTAAACTCAACTCTTCTAGATGCACTTTCATCTTCAGTATTATCTTCTTTTAATATACGCTTACTATAAGACATTCCATTTGCAGTTATATTATCAATAAGCCAATCTTCATATACTTGTAATTCATCCATATTCATAACATAATTAAGTACATTTCTAGTTCTATCTTGAGATAATTCCATATTTCCAAAATATGACTCTTTCTTAGTTGAATTTTCTTCCCATTCACTAGACGTATGCCCTTCTATTCTTATTTCATTTACATTATCTTTGTAATTATCATATACTAACTTTATATATCTAGGAAAAAATGAATTTAATATTTCTTTAAATTCATCTTTAAGTTCTGATTTACCTTTTTCAAAATAAACATCTGGTTCTTTAAACCTTATAGTACCATCCTTATCTATTTCCATATCCCAACCATTCATATCACTTTTAAACTCATTATATAAATCATCATATAAGTTTACTTTATTTTCTTCATAAGTTTCTACTATATTTTCAACTGTTTCTTGCTGTTTTTTTATTTTTATATTTTCATCTACAACCCTACTCATAAAAGCTACTGATATAAATAAAAATATTATCATTAGACCTGACATGAGATCTGATATTGAAGAAAATCCATTTTCTTCCGTTTTTTTCTTTCTTTTAAATTTATCAAGTTTGCTCATATATTATCTAACTCCTTCTGCTATTTTAACTACATCCTTTAACTTATCAGCAAGAGGTATATAATCTTTAGCAAATCTATTAGATATAGTAGCTAATTGTTTACCTAATGAATTTAAAGACTTTTCAAGTTCTATTTCAAGAGTGTTATCTAAATGCTCAATTTTTCTTGTAAATATATCTTCCATATCTTCTACCATAATTTTTATTTGATTTTGTGTTGCTATATTCATATTTTCTAATCTTTTAGTTGATTGTGAAATTGTATTATCTAAATTATTATTTATACTAATTGTAGATTTTTTTAAATTATTAACTTGATGATTTATGCAGTTATAATTTTCTTGTAGTGCATTTTGAATTTCTCTTGTAAATGAACTTAACTCATTATTAAATTTATCACTACTTCTTTGTAGACTGTTGCTTATTTCTGGTATGCATAAATTTATATCGTATACCATTTTCTTAAATTCACTTATATAATTTTTAACTTCTTCATTAAATATATTTTTATTTTCTTCAACTTTTGATATAACCTCAGATACTATATTTTCTAAATGCGCTTCTACATTATGTATATTTTCATAAAGTGAACCTTGTAGGTTGTTTACAGCTTCATTTGTATTAGTGTCTATATTTTCAAAATATGAATTTATTAGAGGTATTGACTGCTCGGCTTTTTGAGATATGCTAATTATTGATTTTGTTCCATCTACAATTATACTTTGAGCACATTTTATATCTCTTAAAATATCACTTAGGTTTTCATTGTTTTCTTTTATTAATAGTGAATTTTGTGATATATCTTTTATAGAATCATCTATATAAGTTATTGATTTTACCACTGTATTTAATTCTTTTGTTGTCATTTCTATTGTATTCTTATAATTTTCTTGCCAAGATAATAAATTCTCTACTCCGTTATTTAAAATTTTGAAAGTTTCACCTAATTTTTTAAATTCGTCTATAAGCTCATTTTGTTTAGATATTGTATTATTATTTAATTTCAAAATTTCATTGCTTATATCACTAGTAAATTTACTTTGATTACTTATCCAAACTTCACTTATTTTATTAAATACAAGTTCCGTATTTTTTTGATTTTCTATAAGTGTATTATTTACTGCTCTACTTTCATTTATCATGGTATTAAATAGCTCCATAATATCATCTATATTTTCATCGTCTTCATGCTTTAATGCAGTATACTTCATAAATATCGCCGCACTCATACCAACTATAGATGTTGCAAATGCTATCTTCATACCAGTAAGTAACATGGGTACACTCTCACTTATATTACTAGGGTCAAATTTCCAAAGTCCTATTGATATACCAACAAAGGTACCTAATACTCCTATAGTTGATGCAATATTTCCTAGTGATGACTCATTAGAATATTGTTTATCTTTTAAAAACTTATAAACTATCCATACAACTAATAATGCAAAGACTATTGTTACTATTTGTTCCAAACTTACCCTCTCCCTTACTTATATACTTTTTTATTATTACTTGGTATTAATATATAAAAAGACTAGCATTATATAATACTAGTCCTTATTTGTTGTTATTAAATCATATTTTTTATTTATTGAAATTATACTAATTATTACTAACCTTTTACTAATTCTAACTCAGTATCTTTTTTCTTTGACTTACTTGCCCAGTATTTAGAAAGTATTACTGCAAATATTGTTTGCCATGTTCCTGCAATAGCTGCTGGTAAAGCTACAATTAATGAAAAATGATTTACTGCTAGTGTAGTAGCTAGACCTGTATTTTGCATACCAACTTCTAGTGAAACAACTCTTCTTTTTTCTTCGCCCATACCAAATTTTGCGGCTAAAAGATATCCTAAAAAATGACCAAATACATTATGCACTATTACGGCTGTAAATAGTAATATTCCTGTACTTTTTAAATTATCAATACTGTTGCCAGTTACTCCACCTACCAAGCACATTAATGCCGCACTTGATAGCATAGGTATACATTGCATAGGTATACATTTTTCAACTTCATTACTAACTCTAGGTAAGTATTTATTACATATACCTCCTGCTATTATGGGAACTAAAACTACCTTTACTATTGATAAAAACATTGATAATACAGATACATCTATATAACTTCCAGCTAAAGCTAATGTTATAATTGGTGTAGCTATTAGTGCTATAAGTGTAGATACCGTTGTTAAACTAACAGAAAGTGCCACATCCCCTTTTTCAATAAAACTCATCATATTTGATGAAATCCCACCTGCACAACTTCCTACTAATATAAGACCTATGCATATATCTTGTGGTAAATTTAAAAGTTTACATATAAGATATTCTACAAATGGCATTATAGTAAACTAACCTAAAGCTCCTATAAGTACATCTTTTGGTCTTTCTAATACAGTTTTAAATTGGTCTAAACTTATTGTAACTCCAACACTAAACATCATAACTTGTAATATTGTATTCATATTAGGCACAACCCACAATAATGTTTTAGGTTTAATAAATGAATATATACAAGCACCTATTATTAAAAAAGTCATATACTTTGACATTATCTTCCCTATCTTTTCAATATTGTTTAGTAATTTCATTATAAAATCCCCCTTAAATTAATATTTATTTTTTCAATAAAAAAAGAGCCTTCTAATGAGCTCTTTTTCATACTATAGTAAAATTGTAAAGTTATAATATTGTATTTAGTTAGTATAATACAGGTATAACTATACTTCATATAGACATTATTCTCATTAGGAAAATAGCTTCTCTTAAATTTGCATAAAAATTTTCTAGCGCTAAAATAATAATAGCCCCAGCTAAAAAAGCTAAAAAATCGTCTTGCTAAATTTCCTAATTTCATAATAATATACTCCTTTTGTTTAATAATTTTATTTATGATAAGTATAGTACTATATAAACTTTTTACAAATTTTATTTTCTCAATTTTCAGAAATTTATCCATATATAAAATGATTATATATTTTAATCTCAATTCATGTTTTATATAGTTATATATATAACTTAAATATTCACATTTATTTATAGTTTTTTTACTAATCCAATCACTTTCCTTTATATGAAAACTATTACCCACACCTGGATGTAATACGCTTCCTAAGCATGATATTTTTGCTTTATCAGACTTAGAATTTTTAATCGACCATTTTTCTTTATACTTATAAGGAACATTATTTAAAAATATCTCTACTGATTTTAAAAGCTCATTATCCACTACATCTATGCTTTCTAATAATACATTTTCTAATCTACCTAAATCTTTATTATTTGGAAATACAAAAACTTCAAATGGTATAATAAAATCATCTATATCAGTTATTTTTAATCCACCATGCTTAATATAAGATACATCAAACATTTTTATATTTTTTATATTCTTAAACTTTTTATCAGTTATTTTGTTTATTTTTTCTTCTCTATTATCAAGGTCTCCATCACAAAACACTATTATTTTAGTTAGTTTTTGCATTTCTTTAAACTTTAATTTCTTTAAATTTAAATCTAATTCCCTTAATAAGTTTTGTTCTCCATTAGCATTTATTATTGCTATATAATCATTTTCTTTTTTTAAAAAATATGGTATTTCATTATAACAATCTATTCTATCTTCAGTATTTGGAATACTTCTTAACATTAATTTATTAATTGGACTTACTAATTCTTTTGTTTTTTTAAGTTCTGCATAATCCAAGATAATAAGTAGTTTTGAAATTAATGCTAAATCATGAACACCTTCTACTATGAAAATATATTGATTTATCATCTTAAATCACCACCACCTTGGATTACTATTTCATAAGCATCTTTCCCTGAAAATTGTCTTACATAATGTTTATTTCTAAATTCTTCTAATCTATATAAAGCTATATCATCCAAGTTTTCATCTAAATTTTCAAGTAGTATCTCTAAAATTTCTATACTATGAGTTGTTGCAATAATTTGAATGTTATATTTTTTTATATTTTTAATAATACTTTTAAATACTTTTCCCAATAAATCTTTATGTATCCCTGTTTCTAGCTCATCTATAAGTAATATTCCATTTTGAGCCTCTATTAATTTTGATATAAGAGCAATAGATTTTTTTAGACCATCACCAAAGCTTGACATGTTCATTATTTCTTTATTTTTCTTAGTAATATATATTTCTTTATCTGATGTAAAATTTATATCTACTATATTTTCATCAAATAATTTTAGTAAATCAATTAATACTTCTTTTTGACCCTTTTTTATAACTGAATCTAGAGATTTGAATAAATTTCCTAATACATAAGTATCAATAGGAACTAAATATGATATATTTAAAAACTCGCGTTTATCTCTAATCAAATTTAAATTATTACTTTTATAACTTTCAACAGAATATTTTTTCATCTTATCATTAAATTTATATTTTAAATTAAATTTGTACAAAGGTCCTTGTTCTATACTAATATAATCTCCTTCTTCTATAGAAGTAAGTTCTTCTTCACCTTTTATATTTAGCTTACAAGAACCATTATTAGTATCAGCTATTATATCTATTTCTTTTTCTAAATCACAATCATTAAATATACCTTGAATTTCATTATATCTAATTCCTCTTTGTATATATTTTCTTCCTGCTATTTTTAAATGCATAGAAAAATCAAAAGGCCTTTCTAAAAAACTAATTGCTTCTAAAACTGATGTTTTTCCAGAGTTGTTATCTCCTATTAATATATTTATACTTTTCATATCGCTTAATATTAAATCTTCAATACCTTTGAAGTTATGTATCTCTATACTATCTATATAATTAGCCATTAATCACTCCCTAGTAACGTAAAATCAATAAGTATTAATTTTATAAATGAATACCCATACTAGCTTTTTATTGATTATTAATATATATGACTATTATTAATAGAATATATATTTAATTTATTGACTTAATATATAGGTATATACTTTTTTGCATATATAATAAAAGTAGAAGGTATTATTATTTTATTATAGAAAATATACTATAAAGGAGGTTTAGGCTATGGATAATAATAATATTTATCAACTTAACTGCCCTCATTGTGGCGAATTTATAACACTAAGTGTTCCACCTCATAATAACTTAAAAAATGAAGATTCAATAGTGTGGTCTGATAAAAACCTTGGAAATATAACTATATCAAACTCTTATAAGAATTCTGGTTCATTTGGTACTTATGAAGCTATGGATGTAGAAATGATTTGCCCCCACTGTTCTTATAACTTCAAGTCCACTGTGCATGCTAACTATACACTTTAATATTCTAAACAAAAAGGATGTTGCATTTAATTTACAACATCCTTTTCTGTATTATATTTAATCCAATCAGATTTTAAAATTGCGTAATGGTCTACATCATGATAAATTCCTTTTACTTTAACCTCTTGAATCCCTCTACCTTCAAATTTCATATTACATTTTTGCATTACTCTTCCAGAGCCTGGATTTTCAGTATAATGCTCAGCTTCTACTCTATTTAACTTTAATACGTCAAAACAAAGCTTCAACATTAAATCTAAAACTTCTGTCATATATCCTTTATTCCAATATTGCCTATTTAATATATATCCAAATGATGCCTTATCATTTTCAGAATCTATTCTTATATCAAAGCATCCTATACACTTTTTATTTTCTTTTAGCTCTATAGCATATACTCCGCCTCTACTGTAATAATTTAAAATTGAATTTGCAGATTGATCTATACTTTTATGAGCTTCCCAAGTTACGAATTTAGTAGCTTCTTCATCTCCAGCAAACTCAAATACATCTTTTCTATCTTCCATACTAAATGGTCTAAGTTTCATCCTACTTGTATATAAGTTTTTATATTGGGATAAAATTAAACTATATTTCCTCCCCATTAAAATCCTCCTCTGTATATTAACTTTTAAAATAATTATAACATAACATTTATTATATTATAGATTACTTAATTTTCGTTAAATTATTTTTGTCTATAGAAAAATACGTGTAATCTATATCATCTATTTCATTATTATCTATATACTTTATTATTTCCTCCAATTTATTACAATTTAGTATTTCTTTTTTTATTATACATTTATCTAAATCTAAATTATCTACATATCTAAAATCCATATTTTCATTTACTAGATTTAAACTTCCACTTTTATTAATTTCGTAAAATGAACACTTTCCTATGATTTCAGCATTGCTATACAATCGTCCAATCATTAAGTCTTCAAAATAAAAATCCCCATATATATTTTTTGTATTTATAAATCCAATATAATCAGTATCTAATAAGCTTTTTATATCTTTTTTCATATTATTTTTGTCACAATATATAACTACTATTTCATTCATTTTTAGTAAAAAATCATATAGTAATTTATTTTGTGTAAGTATATATAACTTTTTATATTTATAAGTTTGCTTTAAATATATATCTTTCAATGTTTTATATTCTTCTAAAGTATCTATCCTTGATAGTATACCTAAACTTATATTTTTTCTAATAATATTTATTCCTATTTTATCTAATATAAAAGATAATCTTTTTTGATATGTATGATTTTTTAATACCTCCCTAATTCCTCTTACTACTTTATCATAGTAATAATTATCATCTTTTAGCCTTATAAATTCTTCTCTAAGCTCATCTTCCTTATCGCTAGCAACTACTAATCCACTAAATAAATTATTAATTCCTAATGAGTAAGAACTTATAATTGGAGTTCCACTTGCTAAACACTCAAATACTCTTCTTGAAAACATAGTAGGAGAATTTTTAACAGAGTTTACATTTAAAGATATTTTATATCCTTTATTAGCTTTATAAATATTGTCTACATCTAAATATCCTTTTATATAATCATTAAAAATACTTGGAAATCTAGTTATAGGATTATTAAATTTATAATTTCTATCATATATATCAAGATCTGTATACTCTATTGCTAAATTAAATAATTTTTTTAAATCTTCTCTTCTCTCTTTATATCTATTTCGATAATAACTTCCTGCAAAACATGATTTATCAATTCTTTTATCTTGAAGTTTTATAGGATTATGTATTTTAGGATTTGCAGCAAATGGCAATGTGTAAATATTCTCATGATTTAAATCTACCTTATACTTACTTATACTATCCTCATCTGTGGTAAATACATAATCAAATAACTTAGCAACGTCTAGAAAATTATTATAATGAACTGGATCTTCTTTGTTCCAAAATACAGTTGGAACATTATTATAATTACACCATTGAATAATACTTTTTAAATTTTCATCTACATCATGCTTCCTATTTGATAGTTTATTGTTCCAGGTATTGTAAATTCCATTCCATGCTGATTCAACAAAAAATATATCAGGCTTATTTTTTGAAATTTCATCCTTCCATCCATTATATGATATGGGTATAAGGTCTACTATGCTTTCATAGCACTTCATTGTAAATGAATCAAAAACACATGCAACTTTTAATAATCGTATACTTTCGTTAGGGCTTTTAACTTTTATATTTAATTCATCATCTATATATATATTTATATACATTTTTGCTATACCTCTTTTATATAAAAATTTATTGCTCTTATAATACTCCAATTATTTACATTTGTAATATATTAAAAATGTTATTTTAAATAAATAAATCACTTCTAGTCAAAAAAAAAACATATTATATGATAGGTTAGCGTGATAGTTAACTTTATTTAAAATCTAAAAGAAGGTGATTAAAATAAATAAATCAGAAAGCTTTTTTTCAAAATTGAAAAATTTATTTATAGATTCCAGTATATCTATTGAAAAACTTGATAGTTTAGAAAAAAAAGATATAATTTCACAAGAAGTTCAGAATATTAATAGCTCTATTTCTAGTGAAAATAATGTCGATAATACTATCAATGAAGTAAATGCTACGTCCAATACAGCCACATTAAATAGCGAAGCAGAGTGCTTAAAAAAACTTCAAAACCCTAGATCAATTATAGAATATAAAAGAATCCTATTTAAGATTGATAAAAGTAAATTTCAGTATCCATTCTTAAAATATACTGAGTTAACAACATATCTTAACTTACCTATAGTTAGAAATGTTCAATATATTCAAGAAAAAAATCAAGAAACTTATACTATAAACATAGGAGAGTGTCCTGATGCAAAGGGTTATTACACAATTAATTATACTTCTATATCCGCAAAATTATTAATAGACTTCTCTGTTGCTTTATATAAACAAAAAACAGAAACTGAAAATTGCCCATATGATATAAATAATTTAGATATATATGGATTTGATAGTGATTCATTCTTAGCAAAACCTTTTAAATTTTGCTACACAGGAGATACTTTAAATATTACACCTAGTGATTTTTCAGTTGAACTTACTACTATAACACCTGTAGTAAGACCAGTTTGTGAGTTTGATAATTATTATTTATATGAAGTAGATGTTAATATTTTAATATCACTTTTACCTAATATAATTTTAAACTATACTGATGAAAAAACATTAGAAGCATTAAATAAACCTGTAGGAAATACAGATTTGACTAACAGAGAATTTTCAAGAGACCAATTAGCGTCTATACATGAATTAGATTTATCAAGCAATCCCGAATTAACTTATGAGGTTTTTCCTTATTTGATTAATTTGAATAAATTAGATGTATCAAATAATCCTAATTTAAATTTTAATATATTCCAATATTTAGGCAACTTAGTAGAGCTTAATATATCCAATACAACATCTGATCCAATTAAATTAAATAATCTTGCTTATTTATATAACTTAAAAATATTAATAGCTAGAGATAATAATATAACTAATTATGAACCTTTTAGAGACCTAGTTACATTAATAGAATTATATCTTGATAATGGATTACCTTCTAGCACGTCATTTACTACTTTTCAAGTTTCACAATCTGTAGATATTGCACCTTTAACTAATTTAGTTAACTTAGAAGTCTTAAGTTTATATAATAATAATATTACTATTATCCCTGAAAGTATCTCAAATTTAGTAAATTTGAAAATATTAAATTTAGGCAATAACAATATAGTTGATGTTTCTAATTTATCACTACTACCATCACTTGATAAGTTAATTCTTGAAGGCAATCCTATTGATCCTAAAACAGTTAGTAATTTATCAATAACTGAACTAGATTTATCTAATACAGGTCTAACTAATGATGGCTTACGTGATATTACTATTTCTATAAATTTATTAAAATTAAATATATCAAATAATAAATTATCTAATTTATCAACTCTATATGGATATAATAATTTAACTGTAATTGCTACTAGTCAAACAATAGATTCTGGAACTATATATCCTGATGAAGATGGTATGTTTATACTTGATTTAAGTTTCTTAAAGGACATAGATTCTTCTACTCCAGGAATAACTGAAATTTCTAATAATGGTTCTTACTGTGATGATGAAAGTTGTTATGAACCTTCTATAATATGGGAAAATATAAATTCATTAACTAATGCTTCCTTTAAATTCGCTAATAATTCTAATTCATTTACAGGTATAGTTAATGTAATATTAAATCCTACCATTATATAGGATTTATAACTATGATATATAATAAAATATCTGTAATTACTACAACGAAAAGATTAAATTGTATAAATAATATAATAAGTAATTTTTTAAGACAAAGTCTAGAAGATAAAGAATTAATTATTGTTATAAATAATGATGATATAAATATTTCAGAATATTATAGTTACACAAAAAATATCAACAATATTTATATTTATAAACTTTCAGAAAATATTACATTAGGTACATGTTTAAATTTTGCATCTCAAAAATGTAATTATGATATTATTGCAAAATTTGATGATGATGATTATTATGGATCTTTTTATTTAAATGAAGTTATAAATACTTTTCTAAAAATAGATTGTCAGGTAATTGGCAAGACAAAAACTTTTTTATATTTTGAAAAGTATAAAAAACTTATGTTAAAAAAACTTGGTATAGAGAAGTCACTTGTTAGCACAGTGCTAGGTTCAACCCTCTGCTTTAAAATAGATGTTCTTGATAAGGTAAAATTTAGAGATGTAAATATAAGAGAAGATAAATATTTTAATGATGATTGTATAAAAAATGGCTATAGTATATACTCCACATCTATTTATAACCATATAGTTTTTAAGCATGCTAATATAAATGAACATACTTTTAAATATGATTTAGAATTTTTAATTAAGTTATCTTCAAGTATAAAAGATAATATAAATTTTAGTGAATGTTTTGCACTAGTTGATAAAATAAAATAAACTACTTTAATAAGTGATTATCTTGTTTATAAATTTATAGTATTATAAAAATAAAAGTCATTATTTAGAACATAACTAAATAATGACTTTTATTTTACATTTTTCCTAATAATTTATATATAAATCCTGAACTTTTAATTTTATTTTCATTAAAGAAATTTCTAGTATCTAATACTATATTGCCTCTTACTACTTTTTTTATTTCATCCCAAGGTAAATCTTTAAATTCATCATGATCGACTCCTAAAATTATTAGATCACTATCTTTACAACTATCGAGTAAGTCTTCATTTACTAAATTATTATCTTTTATAAAAGTATAATATATTTCAACTTTATATCCATTATCTTCTAAAATATTTACTAATTTTATTATAGGACTTTCTCTCATGTCATCTATGTTGGCTTTATAAGTTGCTCCTAATATTGTAATTTTTTTATCATATTTTATATCTTTAAGAAGTTTTTCTATTTTAGAAAATATAAAATTTGGCATAAAATCATTAGTTTCTCTAGATAAACCTATTATTTTAGCTAATTTAGGTTCTTTTTCAACTATAAACCAAGGATCAACCGCTAAGCAATGACCTCCTACTCCAGGTCCAGGATTATGAATATTTACCCTTGGATGTTTATTACAATATTTTATAACATCCCATACATTAATTCCTAAATCTTCACATATCATAGCTAACTCATTTGCTAACGCTATATTAACATCTCTATAAGTATTTTCCATTAGTTTGCAAAGCTCTGCTGTTTTACAATTAGTTGTATATATATTTCCATCTACAATGGTTTTATATAATTCTTTTATTTCATTAGCTGATTTTTCATTTATTCCGCCTACAACTCTATCATTGTGCTTTAATTCATATATAATATTTCCAGGGATTACTCTTTCAGGCGAATATCCCAATAATACATCTTTTCCAATATTTAAACCACTATTTTCTAATATTGGCTTTATTACTTCTTCAGTTGTTCCAACTGGTGAAGTTGACTCTAACACAACTATATTCCCTTTTTTCAATACAGGAACTATAGATTTTGTTGCAGATATTACAAGTTCTATATTTGCAGTTTTATCTTTATTTATAGGTGTAGGTACACAAATTATAAATACATCTGATTCTTTTGGAACTATACTAGCAGATAAATTTCCACTACTTACCACTTTTTTTACAAATTCTTCAAGTCCTGGCTCTGTTATTGTAATTTTACCTTTATTTAAAACGTTTACTACATTTTCATTTATATCAACGCCTATAACCTTATGACCATATGAAGAAAACATTGCTGCTGTTGGTAATCCTATATATCCTATACCTACTATACATATATTTTTTTTCAAAACTATTCCCCTTCTCTTCATTAAATGTCCTATGGAATTAAATTCCTACGTTATATTATGAATTGTTTATTTAATCAGTTCCTATATAAATATTATATTATCTATAAATTGACCTAATTCTCTATACAACTAAGTTTTTTTTTTAAGAATTTGTCGATAAAAGGAACCATTTTCATTTTTTAAAATAATATATATTAGAAGGTTTTGCCTTCCAGATTTTATTCATATTGGAGGAATATTAATGAATTGTAATGGTTATTTAGATATAGAATTTGCAAGCTATCTTGTTATAAATAACTGGATGAATGTTACAGATATAGATGTAAATGATATACAATTATCTATAGCAGTAAATACTGATAATCTTAATTTTTATAAAGCTGTAGAAAATTATACACTTCCAGAACCTGTAACTATACCTAATCCTTGTGATCCAACAGATCCTACTAAAGCAATAATTGTTAATGATGTTGATTTAAATGTTGTAAGAGTAGATGGGCATATTGGATATTATGTTGGAGCAGAGATTTTAACTCAAAGTGAAAATGTTGAAATAGATAATAATGAACCATATAATCAACTTAACAAAATGAATTTCGCAACTGTCGGAGGAATTGTTTACGTATACGATGAGGATGTTTTAATTCAAGATAATCCAAGTGACCCTATTCCAGAATTTAAAGTTAAAGTTATGAATACTGAATTATCTTCTGTTGGCTCTAATGATGCAGGTGAACATGTTTACCTTATAGAAGGAATTTTTAGAATAGATTTAAATCAATTATAAGGAGATGTATAATATGAGTGAAAATTCATTCTTTAAACCATTAGCTAACGGTCTATCTTGTGCTACTTATGAAATGCAACCTCCTATATATATAGAGGTTAGAAGAGAGGTTTTACTTCATAATGGTATAGGCAACCCTGATAATCCTAATGATTTTTCTAGCATTATTGACAATGTATTAGTATATGCAAATGATATAAACCCACCTTTTATTAGAGTTTTATCAGAAGAAGTATATGGTGGTGATATTTCAGCTAGTGTATGCCCTAATTCACCAAGTATAAGTATTCCGATTATGCTACAAGGTTGCAGAATTATAGCATCTGGAAACTATACTGCTTTACTTTCAAGCTTAAGTAAAAATGTAGCATTTAATTATTATAACCAATTCGTTGGACTAGATCAAATAGTAGATTACCTTGCACCTAATAAAACTTTGCCAAGCCCTAGTATTTTCGATATAGATATTGAATTCGAAAATGGAATAATTGATGATAAAGAAACTACAGGATTTACTAATCTAATATATGTTTATGATATACCAGAAGGTCAACTGGGCTTTAATCCTAACGGTAATGGATACTATTTCTTTACTGTTATCCCAAAAGTAAAAATAAAACTTAAAGATATTCATAACTAAGCTAAAAAAGAGGCTGTCTAAAGCAACCTCTTTTTAACTATATATATTTAGTTTCTAATTCTTTTACAGATAATGGTTTACTATATAAATAACCTTGAATTACACAACTTCCTATATTCATAAGTTTTTCTTTTTGTTCATTATTTTCTACACCTTCTGCAACAACATTTAAATCTAAAGATTCTGCTAATGTAAATATCATTTTTATAATTTTATCATTTTCACAAATATAGTCCATAAACTGTTTATCTATCTTTACTCCACTTATTGGAAGTTTCTCTAAATATCCTAATGCACTATATCCTTTACCAAAATCATCTAAATATATATCTATACCTGATTTGTATATTGCGTTTAAATTGTCTACTATTTGCTTTTGATTTTCTATAGCAAAATTTTCTGTAATTTCAAATACAATCTTATCAGTTGATACCTTATACTTTTCTAACATTTCATTTACATTACTATAGAAATTTTTATTCATTAATTGTATTGGAGATATATTTATACTTACTTTCGGAATATTAAATTCCATCTCTTCCCAAATATTAATTTGCTTAAATACCTCTTCTATAATAAAGTTACCAAGTTCATGTATAGTTCCAGTTTCTTCAGCTATATTTATAAACTCATTTGGTGCTACAAATCCAAGTGTATTACTATTCCATCTAACAAGAGACTCTACACCTTCTATATTACCTGTCTTAGGATTTATTTGTGGCTGATAAACCATATATAATTCTTTATACTTAATACCTTCAGATATTGATATTCCAGTTACTAATTTTTTCATATATGAATTATATTCAACATAATTATTTCTTCCATTTTTCTTTACATTATACATAGCTAAATCACCTTGAACCATAAGATCATTTATATTATTGCTATCATCTGGATAAAATGTAATTCCTATTGATACGGTAGCTTTTATACTATATCTACCTATTTTAAATGGTTTATTCATATATTTAACTAAATTATTTGGTAAATTCCTTTAATATGATCTTTATCTTCATAGTCTTTTACAAAAATAACAAATTCATCTCCAGATGTTCTTGCTACTATACTATTTGCTATCAAAGTTTTAGATATTCGATTAGCTAATTCTATTAATATTGAATCTCCAATTTTATGACCATATATATCATTAATATTTTTAAATTTATCTATATCTAAAAATATTAATGCTGCCTTATTATTTTCTTTATTAAAGTTATCTTTATATATTTCAAATTCTTTATTAAATCCAACTCTATTGTAAAGACCAGTTAGTTCATCTGTATTTGATTTAATTACAATTTCTTTATAGTGATTATTTAACTCTTTTACTAGTGTATCAATTTGATTTTCTACAATGACAAGTTCATCATGTGTGTCTAAATCTTTATACTGCTTTTCTAAACTAAATTTCTTCAATTTTGATATTGATTTTACAATATTATTTATTTTAGACATAAAGCTATTATTTAAAAATGTCCATGTTGAAACTATTATAATTACATATAATACTAAAATTCCTAAAAATAATATCCTTGTCATGTTTATAGTATTAATTAAAGTTTCACTAGTACTTAATTTAAAATTTATATAACTATTATTCTCAAAATCTTTTATATATATATCCCCTTCTATATTAGGAATATAGTCTTCCATAATACTTATACTTTTTTGAGAAATTTCTAAGTTCTTTGTATCAGAATGTAAAGATATATATGTTTTTATATTCTCTTTCGATGTTATACTATTAGATTCTGTTATTATAAATTTTGGTATAATCTTTTCTAGCTTTTCCTTAGTTATTTCTCGTCCCATTAATAAAAATCCAACATTTTGTCCGCTTCCATTATCTTCAAGAATGGGATTCATAGAAATAAAATACAATTTATTTTCATACGGTATAATACCAGCTCTGTACCTTTCTTCACTTATACTTTTAAAAATTTCTTTATTTAAAATTTTATATTTAATATGTTTTATATTCTCATAGCTATTTGAATCATCTTTCTTACCTAAAGATTCATATATTAAATTCCCATCTTTATCTAAAACTATTATCGAATTTAATTTTAAGTAAGACATATTAACTTCTGCAAAATATTCTTCTTCAAACTTCTTGGCATATTCATTTTTAATATCATCAGTTTTTAATATAATATACTCATGCATCTTATTCCAATTAGAATAATCATTACATATACTTTGAACAGTACTTAGCTCATTATCTAAAAAGTTCACTATATTATCAATTTTTTGGTTTATTCTAACTTCTTCTAAATCAATAATAGTATTTATTATTACTTTCTGACAAAAAACGTTTACAACCATTACAACCCCTATAATTTGGAATATAAAATAAAAGATTATCTTTTGGTTTAAACTCATTTTATTCAAAAATATTTCTTTATTTTCTCTCTTTTTTTTTTTGTTTTAAAAATATTTTAAAGTCCATTTTAATCACCATTATATTTTTTAATACTTTAATATATTACCATATTATTACATAATATTCACTCTTTTATTTTTACCTAGACTTTCAAATATTTTTATACAAATAAAAAAATAGAGAAATCAGGTTCAAAGTAACACTAATTTCTCTATTCAACTAATTATTTATCTCTCAAAAAGATTACCAAATGGACCTAATACACTACCTTCATCACTCTGTTTTCCATATGACTGAGGTGCTGATGCAAATACCTTAGATGCTAAACGACTAAATGGTAAACTTTGTATCCATACATCACCAGGTCCTGTAAGTGTTGCAAAAAATATACCCTCTCCACCAAATAAAGTATTTTTTACCCCTCCTACAAATTCTATATTATAATTAACATCTCTTGTCATTGCTACTAAACATCCAGTATCAACTTTTAGCTTTTCTCCTGGTGCTAGTGTTTTTCTTATTATAGTTCCTCCAGCATGTATAAAGCAAAGACCATCACCTTCTAGTTTTTGAAGTATAAATCCTTCTCCTCCAAAGAATCCTACACTCATTTTCTTTCTAAAATCAATTCCAATGCTTACTCCTTTAGCTGCACATAAAAACGCATCCTTTTGGCAAATTAACTTTCCTCCAACAGTAGATAAATCAACGGGAATTATTTTTCCTGGATATGGTGATGCAAAAGCTACTTTTTGCTTTTTGTGACCTTCATTAGTGAAAGCTGTCATAAAAAGGCTCTCTCCTGTTATAACTCTCTTAGCTGCACCTCCTAAAGCGCCCCATAAACCACCAGAACTACTCTTATGGCTACCATCTCCAAATATAGTATCCATTGCTATATCATTGTCCATCATCATCATTGCTCCAGCTTCAGCAACTACAGTTTCTCTAGGGTCTAACTCAATCTCAACAAACTGCATATCATCACCATAAAGTACATAATCTACATCATGTGAATTCATATGTAATCCCTCCTAAAAATATAATTGAATACTTATTTTACATAACTTATATAAAAAAGACATATTTAGGTTTTTGTGTTTATATATAAAGGTCTAGGTGTTAAAAATAAAATTTTCACACCTAACCTCTACTATATAATTACTAAAACTTTAAATATGTCTTTATTCTGCATCAAAATCAATATGGAGTTTACCTTGTGGTGAATTTATATCTATATAAGATAAGTTAAACTCATCATCCATTACATCTATTTTATACTCAAAGAATATGTCATCTTCTTTCTTAGACATAAATATATAACTTCCATTTTCTTTATCTTCTATCTCATCACATATTTCATCGTAAATTTCTTGACCATCTACAACTCCTGTATATCCTGATTGTGCTATTTTCTCTTCTATTATTCTATATATTGCTTCCATCTTAGTCCTTCTTTCCAAAGTGTTTATTAATATATAATTAGTTTAAACATTAAAAATTCATTAGTCAAGGTTATAATTTAATATAAATTTGTTTACTATCATACCCCATTTTTTTTAAATCAGAATTTATATATTCATATTTATTTGGTTTCACCTTAAATATATTCATTGATATATTTAAATTTTTTAAGCTACCTATATTTATATTATTCAATCTAAGAACTTCTTTATATTCATCACTAAAATAATCTAAAATTTTAACTTCGCCACTAACTTGCAGACCCTTTAAATTACTCATTGATGTATAATTTTCATATATACTCATTGAAATATTTTTATTATTTAATATTCCTACAAACTTTAGTCCACCTTCACTTATAAAATAAAAATTATCTTTAAAATATTTATATTCTATAGGTGTTGACCTAATAAAATTATCATATCCAGTACATAGAGTACATGTGTTATTACTATTAATAAAGTTATCTATTTCTTTTTTTATAATTTCCCTGGGAGCCTCCTTTATTGGCTTATCAAAGTATTCTTTTATTTTTATACCACAAGTTATTGATTTTTTATCTTCAAATTCATAAACATCGTGCTCTCCATGTATAAAATAATAGTAAATATCATTTTTATTAATTATATCCTTAAGTTTCAAAACAGCTTTTATGCACTCTTCTTTAGATGATCCAACTATAACTATACTTACCCTTTTTTGAGAAAGATCAAATTTATACTTATCAAAATATGTAATTATATTTTCTGCAAAATTATTCTCATATAAAGGAAATGTTATGACTAAATTTTCAAACTCATTTATATCATTAAATTCTTTTTTTACATTACATAATCTAGCTGGACCTAAAATAAAAGATAAAATTCTTGCTAATTTTTCAGTTTTTCCATACTTACTTTCATATAAAATAAGAGTTTTTTTCATAATTTCACCTCTTTTAATATTGTGAGTTTTATTGTTCTCTTATTTTATATACATATATTAGGTTACTTATTCTATAAAAGTTTCATATCTTTTAAAATTTTGACTTTATTTAAATTTGTCATCTCTATATTTACAGGTGTTATAGAAATATAACCTTCTTTTACAGCTACAATGTCACTACTTTCATCTTGATGTAATTCCTTTACTTTTCCACCTATCCAAAAATACTTATTTCCATAAGGGCTCATTCTCTCCTCTAGAACATTTTCATATTTTCTTTCACCTAAAGTAGTAATTCTTATACCCTTTATATCAGTACTTGGTATATTTACATTCAGTATACAATCATTAAATATATTCATATTTTCTTTTAACTTATTAACTATATCAACTACATATTTCGTAGCTTCTTTATAAGTTTCTTTATTAATATTAAATTTATCATAAGATATAGCTATAGATGGCTTATTTTGTACAAGCCCTTCAATAGCAGCAGATACTGTTCCAGAGTATATAACATCAGTACCTAAATTAGGACCATTGTTTATACCACTTAAAACTAAGTCAAAATTTACCTCCGAAAATAATGCTTCTATTCCTATTTTTACACAGTCTGCTGGAGTTCCAGAAATAGCATATGCTTTTATTTCATCATCTACAAAAACCTCCTTTACCATTATAGGATTATGAACTGTTATTGCATGACCAGTTGCACTTCTTTGAGAATCTGGTGCCACAATATATACATTAGCTATGCTTTTCATAGATTTAGCTAATTCTAATATTCCATCTGCATTTATTCCATCATCGTTTGTTATAAGTATATTCATTATTTACACCCTTTCTATAATTTTATTTTAATCTTATATTATCTATTATATATATTACTCATATAAAGATTAAATTAATTATAACAAATTATAAATTTAAATATATGGTATATAAATACTGTAAGTTACATAAAAAAATATTAAATCTAATTAGTCTAGTCCTAGTTTTATAATAAGGAGGTATAGTATGGATTGTAGATTTATGGATATTCTTATAAAGTGTTGTTTTGAATGTAAAGTTCGTGATATTTGTCCTAAGGTTTGTAGTGGTTTTGGTTCGAAAGGTAAAGATTGTACTTTTTATGATAATACTATTGATGCGTTATGTGTTTTTGAAAGTAGTGTAAAAAAAGGAGAACCGCTAGATTAAATAGCGGTTCTTTTATATAATATTTAGCTTTTTAGCACCTAGTTCAATATATCTTATTAATAATTCTCCTTTTTTAGAAAACAAATCTTCTATAATTTCTTCTCTACTTTCATAATAATCATCTTCATCTTCATAAAGATTACTTAAATATTCATTTTGAATAATTATTACTTTCTCTTTTTCAGATTTTCCTTTTATTAAATCTTTACCTAAACTTATAATTTTGCTAATTATTATAAGATTTTCTGTTTCTATTTCATTTAATTTTTCTGAGAAGATTTCCATTTCATCTAGCCATGTATCTTCTATTTTACTTTCTTTATGATCACTGTATTCATTATCAAATTCTACTTCATATTCTATGGAATTTAAATCTTCATAATCAGTAAATTTATATTCATTTTTAAAGTCTTTTACTATGTTTATAAAATTAATTAAATCTTCTCTAATGTCATATATATTAATCATATTATTTAGCATATAAGACACCTCTTTTTTATAATTATATATTTATAATTTATTTTTATGTAATTATATATATAATCATTTAAAGGATTTATTACATATTTTTGAATATATTTATATTATCTTATAAATTAGCTTTATTCCAATAAGTTTCTATTAATGCAAGTTCTTCATATTGATCATTAACTAACTTATGAATGGTACTAATTTCATTACTTTCTTCATTTATACAATTTATCTGTTTGTATACTTACATTAGTACCATATACAACCTCTTTTTTATACTTTATTTTTATTTGATGAGTTCTGTAATTTTTAATTATATCTAATGGTATAGTTTCTAATACCCATTCAATATATTTTACATTTCCTACATGCCAATTCATGTCTATATCTGTATAACGTACCTCTACCTTTTTTTCATAATCTAACCTTTGAATATTCTTAAATTCTAAATCTCTTTTTCCTTGTCCACAATTTTCTTTTTCTACACCATATGCTTTATAATACTCATTAGGAATTCTACATGGCCTTTTTTTATAGTATCAATTAAAAGAGCTAATGTAATTCCCTCACTTATAAGTTCATTATCTTCGTTATACATTTCAAATACTCTTAGTGCGTAAAATTTATTTAAACTTTTAGCATATGTTATAACTCTTACCTTCTCTTTATATTTAACATATTTATATACTATTACATCATAGTCATAAAGCATCCATGTATGATTATTTTTTACCATTTCCGGCAATGAAAATCCTAACTTCTCTTCTTGACTAAGTCCACAATCAGCCATAAAATTCATATAAGAAGTAAAAAAACATTCTCCTCTTGCATCAGTGTCTCTATATGTTACTTCATAGTTTTTTTCAAATTTATTAAGCATAATTTATATCTCCTATTCCCAAATAATTATAAGCAATGCATATGATTTTCTACTTCATCAGAATCTACTCTGTAGGCTTGACCCTTTGAACAAAATATAGAACTTGATGTATAATCTATGTCTGCATCTTTGTTATAATTCCTTTTTTCTAAAACTTCTTCACTATTATGACAAACATCATATCCATCTTGTATATATTGTATACTTCCCGTACCTTTGCTAAAAGATAGTAATTCCATACTGTAATCCATAAATGTACTAACCGGCCCTCTTCCTTTAATTATGGATCTATCATTTATAATTTGTGGTTCTTCAAATTCTCCACTCATTTTTTGTATATCTGATAATACACGTCCTATATAATCTAAGCTAATTTCAATCCTAAATTTATAGTATGGCTCAAGAAGTATATTTTCTACTTTTTCTATACCTTGTCTTAATGCTCTAAAAGTTGCTTCTCTAAAATCTCCTCCACTTGTATGCTTATTGTGAGCTCTTCCATTTATTAGAGTTATCTTAATATCAGTTAAAGGATATCCACCTAAAATACCTCTATGTTCTCTTTCAAATATATGAGTTTTTACTAAGTTTTGATGACCTATTTGTAGATTATCTACTAATGCCTTGCTTTCAAAACTTATTCCAGAATTTCTATTAGATGGTTCTATTATTATGTGAACTTCTGCATAATGACCTAACGGTTCAAAGTGCCCATATCCATTTGTTTCCTTATTTATTGTTTCTTTATATAATATCTCACATTGTCCAAATTCTATATCTAAATTAAATCTTTCTTTTACAATATCTTTTAATATTTCTAGTTGAATTTTTCCCATTATATGTACACTTATTTCTTTTAACTTATCATCATAAAATACATTTAGTGATGGCTCTTCACTATTTAAAATCTTAAAGTAACTGTAAACTTCATTTATATTAAAAGATTTATCAAATATGACCTTAACTTTTAAATTTGGTTGAATTTGTGTACTTGTATTATAAAATTTAATTTTACTTTCTTCGAAATCATTACTAAATATATAGTCTCCAATATTTGCATTATTAAGTCCAGTTACTGCAAATAATTGTCCTCCTTTAGCAGTATTCTCAGTTATAAACTTTTCACCATTGTAAATTCTTATTTGATTTATTTTTTCATTAATATTATTATACTTTATCTCATCTTTAACTTTTAAACTGCCTTTTAAACCTTTTATAAAAGTAATTCTATTCTTATTTTCATCATGAATTACTTTATACACTATCCCAACAAATTCACCTTCATCACAGTAATTCGTAGTAGTTAAAAAATCTAACTTATCTAAGAAAGAATCTATACCAATATTATTTAGTGCCGATCCAAAACAACACGGATATACTTCACAATTTTTAATTTCTTCTTTTAATTTATTAATCCACATGTCTTTATCATAGTATTCGTCTAAATATTTTTCAAATAAGATATCATCTCTTTCAGCTATAAATTCTATTAAATTCTCATCTAAATCATAATTATTTTTTATATCTAATGAATTACTAATATCTACAATATCACAACTTAAATTAAGTTTAATATCATTTAGAACACTATCTATATTTGCTCCTGTTCTATCCATCTTATTTACAAATATAAATACAGGAACATTATATTCTTTCAATAGTCTAAAAACTGTTTTTGTATGTGATTGAACTTTCTCAACTCCACTTATTATTAAAACTGCATAATCTATAATGTTTATGGATCTTTCCATTTCTGGAGAGAAATCTATATGACCAGGAGTATCAATTAAATTATATTCACAACCTTTATATTTAAAATTACCTTGAGAAGAAAATATAGTTATACCTCTAGATTTTTCTATATTATGATTATCTAAAAATGTATCTTTATGATCTACTCTCCCTAATTTTCTAATTGAATTTGTATGATAAAGTACTTGCTCACAAAAAGTTGTTTTCCCTGCATCTACATGAGCTAAAATACCTATTGTTTTATTCATCTTTCACCTCTTATACAATTGTTATATACTGATTATATCATATAATTATAAATTAAGACGTGCCTTAAGTTTACATAGCACGCCTTAAAATTTCCTATTTTATTCGTATAAAAGTGGCTTTAGTTGATTTTCATAAACCCACTTAGGACTATATCTATTTCTTGCCATAGTTTTTGCTCTTATTACGCAATTGCTTTCCATTTGCTCTATAATATTTTTAGCATGATATTTATAATACTCTAACTCCGTTGGATAATATTTTTCTTGTGTCATACCATAAAAATTCCTTGCGTCCCATCTCATAAAATATCCGTCAATCATATTTCCAATTTCTTTTAACGCTGGTACAGCTTCATTTAGCACTATATAATTCCCTCTACTTGCAGCTTCTAAAACTGTCAAACCAAAAGACTCAGCAAGTGATGGACATATATATAAATTAGATAAAGTAAATAATTCTAAAACACATTCTCTCTTAAATCCACTGACATGACCATAGTCACTTGTAAATACTATATCATCTTCATTTAAACCATAACTAACTCCTTGACTAATTATAGTTTTTTTATACATTTTGGGATCAATGTCCATAGATGGGAATTCACAGAATATAACTTTTACACTTTTATTTGTTTCTTTTTTTATAACTCCAGCTAAACTTGAAACCTTCTCAAATCTCTTTCCTGTAGTAAGTCTAGCTGGATATACTATTAATATATCACTTGAAAGTAAATCTACTTTTTCATGTAGTTCTTGAACTTCTTTACTCATATCTTGAATTATATCTAGTGTATTATTTATTACCCTACATTTACTTATATCTACATTGTATTGTTTAGATAAAGATTCTAATCCACATTCAGTTGGATATGCGTATATCGTGTTTGGCATAGGTGAATATCTTGCAGAATCTGGCCATTCTACATTTCTACCAACTTGGCTAGTATCTGGCATGGAGTGAGTCATGGCTATAAATTTCACATTAGGTAGTTTTTTCTGAGCATATCTGACTGCTAAATTATGAACCATATGCCATCCTTGATAGTGAATATCGTGCATCATGCACACATCAACATCTTTTAATTTATCGATTAAATCTTCTCCAATAGCTTCTGATTCAGGTATTAATGTGCCATGCATTTTTATCCCTGGGTAATTATAATCTCTCCAGTGTATTTGCTTTCCATTATACCTATTACAAACTTTAACCCATTCTATTCTTTCATCTAAGAAAATACCATACCTTTCACTATCATTACAATCTTGGCAAACTAATAACGTTACCTTTTGCCCTCCATCTAATAACATCCTTATATGCTCAGCAACTACATTCACCAAAGAATAAGTACTTGTTAATCCATTAAACATTGTTAATATTGCTACTCTCATTGAATTTCTCCCCTCAAATAGTAAATATTATTAAATAATTAATATTTAATTTATATAAAATTTCTAGATTTTAATGCAATATACATACAGTAATCAGCAACTTCATTTATATTTAATAAATCAATTCTTTCATTATTATATTTTCCATTTTCAAACATGAACTTTGAGAACTTATCATTAGTATGCCAACAATGAATATGTGGATGGTCATATATACTTTCTCTACTAGCACTACCAAAATCTAATTTATTACCATCTAATATTACACTATCAACCAAATGATTAACAGCTATCTCATTAGCATAAAGTAGTGATACCCCCTTATACCAACTAGGCCAATTTCCTTCATTTTCTATAAACTCATTTTGTAGTATATACTTACATACTTCTGTAGTTAATTTACAAACTTCTCGTACTAAAGCTGCATTACCATAGTTTGTAGAACCTACATTAAATATATTTTTATGCTTTAATCCTAGTTTATTAGATATATTTAATATTTTTTCTTTTGTATATTCATCATTTACATATCCTCCTCTTCCTGCGGTATATAATATTGGAATATAATTATTCCAAGCTGGAGTTAGGAATGTATCTAAATCACTTCTAAGTATTAAGTCATAATCATTTAAAAATTCAGAGTTTTCATGTGTCATGCACTCTACAGAGTTTATATATCCATAATTTTGCCACAAAGTCTTTCTACTAGCTGCTTCACATTCTATTTTTATACAATCATTTGGTATACTATCTACTATATCTTTAGTACAAAATACTACTAAATCCGTATCATTACTTTGTATATATTTAAGTGATGTATACAAACATTTAAATTGAATCCATAAATGTCTTTTATTTTCTATAAATACAGAGACTGCTCTCTTCATAAAATTATCTCCCCCTAATCTAGGAATACTATCTATCATTTTATAATATGCAACTTACTATTCTTTGATATAAATAAAAAGCTCAAATGACAAAATCTTTTCTTTTATCATTTGAGCTTTTTATTTATTCTACATATCCAGTACTAAAGTCCACTATATTACATAATTTTTTACCATTTATAAAACGTTCTAAGTTATTTATACTTATTTCAAAAATATTTTCATATGTTTCATCTAAATTATATCCACCTGCAACATGTGGAGTTATGACTATATTTTCTAAGTCCCATATCCTATGTTCACTAGGCAGTGGTTCAGGGTCTATAACATCTAAGCCCGCACCACCTAAGTGGTTATTTTCTAATGCATCGCATAAAGATTCCGTATCAACTGTATTTCCTCTTCCAACATTTAATAAAATGCTTCCCTTTTTCATTTTTTCTATTTTACTCTTTGAAAATAAATCTTGTGTATCTTTCGTTGAAGGTAAACAAATGGCTACAATATCTGCACTTGGTAATAATTCATCTAAATTATCAATTAAATGTAATTCGTCTATAAATTCAGGCTTTAAAGTATTTCTACGTTTTACACCTATTGTATAAGCCCCTAAAGATTTAACCATTTTACCAAAACTACATCCAATATCACCAAGGCCAACGATTAATATCCTTGATTTATTTATTGATTTTACCTTACCTTCACTTTTCCATATTTTTTTATTTTGATTATCTCTATAAAGATGTAATTTCTTTAATAATTCTAAAAGCATAGCTAACATATGCTCTGATACTGCTAATCCATAAGCTCCTGTAGCATTAGTTAAAATTACATCTTTATTAAGTACACCTTCTTTTATATATTTATCTGCTCCTGCTGAGTTTAGCTGAATCCATTTTAAATTATTTGAATATCTAATTATATCCACATCAGGATTTCCTATTATTATGTTTGCATCTTCTAATTCTTTTTTAGTTACTTTCTCTTGACTTGAATAAACAATTTTACAATCAGCTGCTATTGAATTTAACTTTAACTTTTTTTCATCATCTAATGGTAATAATACTAAAATATTAAACATAGCCCCTCCCCCTAAATTAATATATCTTTCTATTTAACATAATATCATATTGATTTATCCTTAACTATTTATTTTGCATTAGATTTAATCATCTTTATGATATATATCTGAAAGCTCAATTTTACTACTGTAAGCTAAAGGAACATTCATAAGATTATGACTTGAGTTTTCTTTATCTACAAATACTTGAGGTATTGTTATAGTAAATTTTGTACCTTCGTTTAATTTACTTTCTACTTTAATCGTACCTTTATGAATTTTTACCAATCCTTGTACTATAAATAAGCCAAGTCCGCTACCTTCATTTGCCCTTTCTAAAGAAGGGTATAACATTGCTTTTCTAAATTTTTCAAATAAATGTGTTTGTAATTCTTCTGACATACCAATTCCATCATCTTTTACTTCTATAAATATATTTTTATTAAGCTTACTTATATTTACATATATATGTCCACCACTATCAGTAAATTTAATAGAGTTAGAAAGTAAATTTAGCATTATTCTTTCTATTTTACTTCTATCTACTGCTGTTATTATTTCCTCTTCTTGTGTATCAAAAATTATTTCTATATCATAAGATTTTGCTAAATCTACCACTGACATAGTTGCATCTTCAATAATATCCACTATATTTTCATTTTTAAAAGTTGCATCTACATATCCACTTTCTATTTTACTTACATCTATTAAATTATTTATTAACCTTAAAAGTCTATTTGAATTTTTATTTATTAAACTTATCTGTTTACTAAAAAATTCAGAATCATAATTATTACTATAAACCTTTAATCTAAGTAGTTTATTTGCATTTATTATTATATTTAAAGGCGTTCTTAACTCATGAGACATTGTAATTATAAAATCAGTTTTTATCTCATCTCTTTCTATTGACTCTCTAAGTAATTCTTTTTCTTTTAATCTTTTCTTTTTATTTAAGAAATGAATATATATAAGTATTGATATAAATAGTATTATTACAAATATTCCTCCCAAAATTAATATTTCTATATATCTTGGCACTAATAAATCAAATTTACCTTTATTTATAATTACACTATTTTGAGGAAGTAATAGTGGGTTTATTTTATAATATCTTAAAGCTTTATAGTTAAACATAGGTACATTAAATGCATTATAAGATGGCATTGTAATATTTTGTCCTTCTCCATTTAACTTTTTTTTAAGAAATATTGCACTAATTTCTCCTAATTTTTCTCCATCATTTATGATTCCACCTAGCGCACCTGCTCTTACGTATTTTTCTAATTTCGTATATATAGGAGCATTAGTTACTTGTTTTATATTTTTAATGATTTCTTCTTCTTTCATAAAATCACCATTGTCAGTGTCTTTATAAACTCCACATAAAATAATGGCAGATGAATCTCCTATGTTACTTATTTTATCTTTTATACCTTCATATGAGTAATCAGATAAAACATTTATATTAAACTCTCTTGATGTAAAATGAGTTAAATCTTTTACATTTTCTTTTACAGTTTCACAATATATACTTTTATCTAAGAGTAAATATATATCTTTTACATCTTTATTTAAATTAAGTATTGTATCTATAAAAAATAAATTATCTTGATACTCTAATAGTCCTTTAATATATTTAGCTTCTTCTTTATTTAATGAAACATAACTATTTGCGCCTACAAAAACTATTTGTTTTTTATACATAAATGATTCTTCATTAAATAGATTTTGTTTAGCAAAGTTTAAAGCTTCATCATCAATAGTTAATATACAATCTATATCTTCATTTTCATATTTAATATTTAATACTTTCATAAAACTCTCATTGTATATATCTGAATTAGCAGACGTAGAATCTAAAAACTCAACTTTTATTAATACATCATTTAGATTATTTTTTACACCTGTTATTACAGAATCTTCCCACTCATTTTCTGCATTGTACGATGCTAAAATTAAAACTTTCTTCTTATTTCCTTCACTATATGAGTTTGTATTAAATGAAGTAATTATAATAAATAACACTAATAATAAAATACTAAATCCTTTTTTATAAGTCATCTTCTTAGCTCCTAACTTTAATTTAGTATAAAATTATTTTATGTTCTCTAATATTATTAATACAGTTAAATTTTTCCTAAATGATTATAATAAAATGAGTATAAACCAAATTTTAGTATTTGATTTATACTCATTAATTACTTTATTTATAACAAGTTTTACACGGTGAATATCCTGCTTGTTTTGCTTGTGATTCAGTCATTTTTGTGGAACTTTTCATAGCATGAGCATCAGATGTTGAATGATACTTTTTAGAAGATATATTTGCATATACAACTTCTGAGTTAGTATTACTTTGAGATGTATTACTTTCATTACTTGTGTTATTTGATACTGGTGCTAAACTTTGATCAAATCCTTTATCTGTTGCATATCCATCTATAGACCATATATATTTTTTACCTTGTTTAGCTTCATTTTCTGCTAATTTCATTTTATCTAAATGTCTAACTGCATCATAGATATATCCAACTCTAGCAAGTCCTGCTCTTACAACTTCTTCATTGTACATCTTATAGTCTTTATTACCACTTGCATCATACCATAAGTATCCTAAGTAACGCCCATATTTATCTGTTTTAGCTCCATCAGTTTCTACATAAACAGTATCACCAGACTTAATATTTTCTTTTGCAAAACTAGTAGCTACATCTCCTAAATATTGCTTTTCCTTAGTGTCTTCAGGTGTATCTATCAAAAGTATTCTTAAACTTTCACTACTTCCATCTTCAAGTTTGACTTTAACAGTATCTCCATCTACGACTCTTTCTACTGTAGCTTTTAAAACATAATTTGGTATATTACCATTTTTTAAAGATTTCACAAGTTCATCATAAGAAAGTACTTCATCTGATGAATTTTCATTATTTGAAGTATCCTGTAAGTTTGATATTTGAGTAGATACTTGTTCTAGATTATCTACAATATTTGAATTACTATTGCATCCACCAATAAAAAGTGATGTTGATAATAATCCTGATAAAATTAAATTTCTAATACCCTTAGTTGTTAATAATCTCATAATTTGTCTCCTTAGTAAATTTATTCTTATATAATTATATCATAAATTATGTATATTTATATTTTTACTAAATCAACAATTGCTCCTCTAAGTATGCCCTTTTCTAAATCAACTTTTTTGATTTTGCATACAACTTTGCTACCTTCATATTCTCTAGATTCAACATATTTTGCATTACAAAGCATATCTATGTCTTTAATAATTCCAACAAAACATCTTCCATTTACAATTTCTTTAACTATTCCTAATACTAAATTTCCCTTTTTTAAATCACTGTAACTTAATGGATTATTACTTTCAAATTTATTTTTTATCTTTACACAAATATGTCCATTTTTACTTATTTTTCTAAATTCAATACCTTCAATTGTATCTCCCTCTTTATAAAAATCTTCAATACAGCTATTATCATAGGAAAAATCGCAATTTCTAATTAATCCACTTATTCCATTTATTGAGATATATGCTCCTCTATCTGTTAATTTTATTATTTTAGCATTATTTATTTCATTGCTTTTTAATTTTTCTACAACTATATCTCTGTCTATTTCATTTAACATATGTTCCCACCCTATTTTCTCTAAATTGCTACTCCATTTATAGATTTGCTATTATCTATCATAAATTTCATATTAGTTAAAACTATATCAGCTAAATTTATCCCCATATACCTTAATCCAGCTTCAACAATTCTCATATATTCATCATTTGTAAACACTAAATTTAGCTTAACTGATTTTACATCTAGTGAGCAATATTTGTCTATATAGCATCTATTCACTTTAAACATATTAAACTTGTCTATATCTAAACATATTTTTTCTATTTCATCATCTATTATCACTTTTATAAAATATGCAGTTTCTATTGTTTTATCTATATTTAACATTAAGTCTATTTTTAAATTTAAAAATGGTGACTTACCACATTCTTTTTCACTATCTGTTAATAGCATGTATTCCCTTATTCTAAATCTATTCTCCATATTAACTATATTAGATTCATTTAATTTATTTAGATATACTTCTGTACAAACTAAAGATTTGATTACACTATAAGGATGTATTTGAAATATACTGTCAAAGGTTTTTCTTTGACTTGTCAAATCATCAACTCTTGGATTTATATCTTCATTAGAATAATTATTTAGTAAGTACATACCTCCAATATCTAGTGTATAACATATTATATCTTCATTTTTCTCATTATGTAATTTTATTTCATTTATTAGATTATAAGATTTATTTAGTTTATCAAGTCTATACGACCAATTTTTATTACATCCAATAACTTCAAAATATCTGTTTATTTGATCTAATGTTGCCATTTTGAATTTATGTAAAAACTCACATAATTTAATATCCATTATAGATATTTTTAGACGTCCATTTATTTTATCACTAAATCCATTTATTACACACTTTGCTATCTCATTATAACTTGTAGAAATATGTCCACAGGAGATACTTATTTTATAATTATTATGCATTTAACTCACCTAAACTTTCATGTTTGATATCTTCCATAATTCCTGTACTATATAATTCCTGTACTATATAATTCTTCACTATTATAACCATTTCTCTTAAATGCATTTTTACTACTTAAAAACTGTAAATTTAAAATTTCATCATATGTATATAATACTGTTGTATTCATATGCAATGAAGATACCCTTAATCTCTTTGAAACTATATTTAACATTTCTTTATCTTCACATATAAATATTATCTTTGGCTTTTTACCTATACCATGAGTACTTCTTTTACAAGCATCATTTGATAAATATCTTTCAAATTTCAATATCTTTTTAAAAAAACTAGCTTTTAAATCACTCTTTCTAACTATATCTACTATAAAGCATTCTTCTTTTTCATTATTTGTTAACGT
Organism: Romboutsia sp. Marseille-P6047; assembly: GCF_900604535.1. Lineage (NCBI taxonomy): Bacteria > Bacillati > Bacillota > Clostridia > Peptostreptococcales > Peptostreptococcaceae > Romboutsia > Romboutsia sp. Marseille-P6047. The sequence continues at coordinate 97,519 of NZ_UWOT01000002.1, read as the reverse complement.
GAATTCTAACTCTATATTTACACTTTCTAATACCATATATCTTTGAGATGGATTTAAAACTATATTAGTTATATTTTCAATTCCATAAGATTGTACTAAGTTTATATAAAAATCTAAAGCCATTACATTTTTTAAAATTCGCTCTGCACTTTTAGATATATCTCTTATCATCCATTTTCTACTATCTATAGCCGAGAAATTTCTAAGTATTTCTACTAAATTTTTTCCTGAACAGTATAATATATTTTCTTCTTTTATTTCATCATTCTCAATACAATTCATATTTTTAAGAACGCATCTTTTCAGAACATTTTTTTCTATTAAAAAATGTATATTATCTTGATCAAAATCAACTTCAGCTAAATCCATATATTGCTTTATTTGATTTAATGTTGCAAATTTAAATCCATATATAAACTTACATAACTCTATAATCCATTTGCAATCTTTATTTATTAAGTGTTCTTTTAATAACTCATTATAATCATAGTTTATATCTATATCTAATATTTCTTGATAATAATCTACAGGTATTATATATTTTTCATCACGTTCTAAATTGAAGTATCTCATTTATTCTCCCTCTACTCTGTAATAATTTTTACTATTTTCCCTCTTAATTTATCATTTTCAGATTTTAATGAAGAAACAGTTGTAAGCTTGACTATAACTTTGCTACCTCTGTCTATATCTTCTTCTAGTTGATCTGGAATAGAACAAATAACATCTCTTTCATTTAAAATATATACAAAACATGCAGTTGGCATTATAGTCCTTACAGTTCCTTCATATTCATTACCCTTTTTTAACTCTTCTTTAGTTATTCCTACTTTAGGACCAACTAATTTAAATTCTAACTCAACTTCTAAAACAGATTTTTCTTTTGACTTAAACTTTAAATTTTCTATTATATCTCCCTTTTTAAATACTTCAAATATTCTTGTATTATCAATAAATATATCTTTATTTAAAGCTTTTACTTGAGTTCCATTAATGTTTATATAAGCTCCCCAATCTAAAATCTTTTGTATTTTACCCGGACCATTGCAATATAAATCTTTTTTTATTGCCTTCATAGTATTTTCTGAGTACTCAATCTTTCCTAATATAAAATTATTTTTATCATCAATTTTTTCTATAGTATAATTCACAGTCTTCCCTATATACTTTTTTTTATCGATATCATATTTTGAATCATCTTTTAAGATTACTCTTTTGTTTGATTTTACTATAAACACATTTTCATCAACTTCATCACAATGCCCATACATTATAATTGTTCCCTGAAAAATCTCCCTACTCAATAAAAACACAACCTCTCTAACTCCACTATTTATATTTACAATATTTTACATATGCTAATTAAAATAATAAGTTAGTTTATCTACATATGTCAATATTTCAAAAGAATTTTAAAATAAAAGGATTGATTATGTAATTTATTGTAAATAGCTTTATCACATAAACAATCCTTTTATTTAAATTATCAATAATATTGTACTATTCGAAATTTAAATCCTGTTTTTTCGCTCATATTATATTCATCTGCTACTAACCTATTATCTTCGTCTCTAAGCTTTAGGTATTTACCATTTGGTGCTAATATTGAATATACTTGATCTTCTATTCTATCTAATCTAAATACGTCTGGATATTCATTGCTAAAATCCACAATTAGATGACCATTTTCATTAACGGTTAAAAACCTTGAACCATGTAACCTAATCAATATTTCATTATTAGGTAATAATATAAAACTAAATATTTTTCCTGTAGTAGGATTTTCTTCACTAGCATAAAAATATTCATCAAATCCTATTCCTACATATTTATTATTATATTGAGATTTTATTTGAACTATCAATGATTCATTACCTTCTTCAATATTCTTAGGTAATTCTATAAAATATGTTGGTGGAAGGTTTGATAAATCTTGTGTACCTATATCTCTTCTATTTCTATACATTATAATCCCCCTAATGGTTTAGACTTTCAGTATACTCTATTTTATGAGACTTAAAATTCATGGTTACATATTATTTCTTATTTTAATCTTTAAAGATATTTAAATACTCCTCATATCCAAGTTCTTTCATTTTTTCTTTTGGTATAAATCTTAATGATGCAGAATTTATACAAAATCTTATTCCACCAAGTTCTTTTGGTCCATCATCAAAAACATGACCTAAATGTGAGTCTGAATTTTTACTTCTTACTTCTATTCTATCCATTCCATGAGAGTAATCTCTTACTCCAATTAATGATTCTTTATTTATTCCTTTTGAAAAACTTGGCCAACCACAACCTGACTCAAATTTATCTGTAGAGGAAAATAAAGGTTCGCCACTAACAATATCAACATATATCCCTTCATCAAAGTTATCATTATATTCATTATTAAAAGGTGGTTCTGTTTTATTATTTTGTGTTACTTCATATTGAATTGGAGTTAAATTTTTTCTTGCCCAATTTCTTTTTACAAAATCAAATCTACCCGAACCTTTATAGTATCTATTATAATGTTCTGGATTTTTTTTATAATAATCTTGATGGTAATCTTCAGCTTCATAAAAGTTCTTGACTTTTATTATTTTAGTAGCAATAGGTTTATTATAAAATTTACTCTCTTCCAATTTCTTTTTTGATTCTTCAGCTTCTTGTTTTTGATTTTCATCAAAATAATATATAGCAGTCTTATAATGATCTCCTCTGTCATTAAATTGTCCACCATCATCAGTTGGATCTATTGCACCCCAAAATATATCTAATAATTCTTTATAGCTTATTATTTCATCATCATATGTAATACAAACAGCTTCTTTGTGACCTGTATTACCTAAGCAAACCTCTTCATAAGTTGGATTTTCTATATATCCTCCACTATATCCTGATACTACACTTATAACTCCTTTATATTTATCAAAAGGTTTTATCATACACCAAAAACAACCACCTGCAAATACTGCCTTTTTTAACATTATAAACTTCTCCTTTTTTATTAACTTTTATTTTAATATTCATATATATATTTTTATTAAAGATTATCTTTTTATTCTAAATTATAATTTATTAGTTTTTACCCCCATATTTCTACACTAAAACTTTTATTTAGTATGCTACTATATTATTAAATTTCTTTAATAATATGGAGGTTTCTATGAATAAAATAAAAATAGCAACTATTCAAATGTTAGTTGAAAAGGATAAAGTAAAAAATCTAGAAAAAGCTGATAAATTTATAAGAAAATCTGCTAAAGACTATGCTGATATAGTAGTTCTTCCAGAAATGTTTTCATGTCCTTACGATAAATCTAATTTTTCCTTATATGCAGAAAAAGAAGGTGATATGTCTTATTCATTATTGTCTAAAATAGCAAAAAAAAATAATATATATTTAGTTGCTGGATCAATTCCTGAAAAAGATGATAATGGTAATATCTTTAATACCTCTTATGTTTTTGATCATTTAGGAAATAAAATAGCTAAACATAGGAAGGCACACCTTTTTGATATCGACATGGAAAATGGACAATCTTTTAAAGAATCTGATACTCTTGATGCTGGAGATAAAGCTACAGTTTTTGATACTAAATTTGGTAAAATAGGACTTTGCATTTGCTATGATTTTAGATTTCCTGAACTTTCTAGATTAATGGTAGATAATGGAGCTAAAGCAATAATAGTTCCTGCAGCTTTTAATATGAGTACAGGACCTGCTCACTGGGAACTTCTATTTAGATCTAGAGCTGTTGATAATCAAGTTTACACTATAGGATGTGCTCCTGCTAGAGATTATAATGCTTCTTATATTTCTTATGCAAACTCCATTGTTGTATCTCCATTTGGAGAAGTTATTTCACATATGAATGAAGAAGAAGGATATAGTATTTGCTCTATAGATTTTGATTATGTAAATAAAATTAGAAATGAGTTACCTTTATTAGCACAAAGAAGACTTGATATATATTAATATAAAGATAGTTGTTATAAATATATATCATATTTATGACAACTATTTTTACATTATTACTTTATATCTACTTTATTATCATCATAACTGATCCAATCACTAAAACTTCCTGTATATACCTTATGATTAATTCCAATTTCACTAAGAGCCAAGCTATTTGGACAAGCTGTTATTCCAGAACCACAATAAACGATTACCTCTTTATATCCTTTTAATTCTTCAAATAATTTATTAAGCTCTTCTTTACTTTTCAAATTGAATTTTCCACTTTTTTCATTTAGTATATTCATCCAAAAGTAACTTTTTGCATTTGGTATATGACCGCACTTTTTATCAACTGGTTCAAATTCACCTATATATCTTTTATATTCTCTAGAATCAACAATAGCAACATTCTTATTATCTATTCTATTCCTTACATATATCATATCTGCTCTCATATTTTCTTGAATATTAATATCTATATTTCCCTTATTAACATCTCCTACTTCCCTTGTAATTTCTCCCCCAATTTCCTCAAATTCTTTTATACCTCCATCTAACACATATACATTTTTATGTCCTAAGTACTTTAATATCCACCATAATCTTGCCGGTCCTGATAAATCTCCTTCATCATAACAAACAACTATTGAATCATTTCTTATTCCTACATTCTCAAAAGTATTTTTAAGTTTATCTATTGATGGTAATGGATGTCTTCCTCCATGAACCTTTACCTCACTAGAAAGCTCAGTTTCTATATCAATTCTTCTAGCACCTTTAATATGACCTTTCTCATATGACCTTTTACCATATTCTTTATCCATAAGATTAAATCTACAATCAACAATTACAATATTCTTATCATTTAAGTGTTCTTTTAACCATGATGCATTAACTAAATTACTCATATTAATATACTCCTAATAACTAAAATTTAATTTTACCATATTCTACAATAAAAATAATCTTATAACAAGTAAGCTATTTGAAATAATTTACCAATAAATATATAATTATATATATCAATGTGTATTGGAGGAATATTAGATGTATAAATGTTGTATTTTCGATTTAGATGGGACACTAGTAGATTCTATTAAAGCTATAAATTATACAATTAACTTAACTTTAAAAAAGTATAATTTAGGCCCTATTAGTGAAGATGAGTGTAAAATATTTGTAGGGGATGGTTATAAAAAATTAGTAGAAAGAGCTTTAATTCATTGTGGTGATAAAGATTTAGTCCATTATGAAGACGGTATCCTAACTTATACGGAATATTTTAAAGTACACTGCCTATATAAAGTTAAAGCTTATGATGGAATTAATGATTTACTTAGTTACTTAAAAAATAATAATATAAAAGTTGCAGTTTTATCAAATAAGCCACATGATAGGGTTATTGAAAATATTGAAAGTATGTTTGAAAATAAATACTTTGATTATCTAGCTGGTGAAAAAGCTAACATAAAAAGAAAGCCAGATCCTGCAGGTGCTATTATAATTTCTAATGAACTAAACATATCTTTAGAAAATTGTTTATACATTGGGGATACTGACACTGATATGAAAACTGGTATTAATGCTAATATAGATACAGTTGGAGTTACTTGGGGATTTAGACCTAAAGAAGAATTAGAGCTTTATAATCCTAAGTATTTAGTTAATCATCCAGTGGATATTATTAATATTATAGAAAACTCTAAAAAACTTAAACTTTCAAATTCTAATTAGAAATTTATTTAATAAAAAATATAGCTATTATAATAGCTATATTTTTTTATCTATCTATCTTCATCTCTTATATAATCATGTCCTTTTTTAGGTCTAGCAAAATATCTAGTATGAAGTAGCTCGTGAGCTTTATGACTTAATGGGTAGTCTAAATACTTTTCATAAATAGCTTGTACTGCTGGATTTTCCTTAGATACCCTAAGTTCTTTGCTTCTATCTATTGCATTTAAACCTTCTCCTCTTTTTCTAAGAACTTCATCTTTATTTTTTCTTACCTTAGGTTGGCCACCACCACCTACACATCCACCTACACAAGCCATTATTTCTATAGCATGGAAAAATTCTTCTTTAGCCCTTATCTTATCAAGCATCTTACCTGCTTCTTGCAATCCATGAGCTACACCTATTCTAAGCTTAATATCACCAACTTCAACTTCACAAGCTCTAAATCCATCCCATCCTCTTAGTGAATGAAATTCTATATTTTTAATTCTTTCACCTGTCATATTTTCAAGAGCAGTTCTAAGTGCAGCTTCAATAACCCCTCCTGTTCTACCAAATATAATACCTGCACCTGTATATTCTCCCATAATTTTATCTATCTCCTCTGGTTCAATTTCTTTTAAATCTATTCCAGAGTCTCTAAATATTTTTATAAGTTCTCTTGTTGTTATTACATAATCCACATCATAGTTTAATCCTCTTGAAAACTCAGGTCTTGATGCTTCATATTTTTTTGCAACACACGGCATAATTGCAACTGATGTAACATCATCTCTAGTCATGCCATTTTCTTTTGCCCATATATCTTTTGCAACAGTTGCAAACATCTGCATTGGTGATTTTGCTGATGATGGAACATCTAACATATCTCCGTAATTTTTTTCAATAAAATTTACCCATGCTGGGCAGCATGAAGTAAGTATTGGAAGCTTAACACTTTTATCTCCTGCAAAGTATTTTTCAAGTCTATCTTGAAGCTCTGCTGCTTCTTCCATAATTGTTAAGTCTGCAGCCCATGTTGTATCAAAAACATAATCAACACCTAAAGCTCTAAGACCTGCAGCAACTCTACCTTCTACATTATCTCCTGGTTCAAATCCAAATGCTTCCCCTATAGTTACTCTTACAGCAGGTGCCATTTGAGTAATAACAACTTTATTAGGAGTAGATAAATCTCTTATAAATTTAAAAGTGTTATCTCCTGCTGTTATTGCATCTACTGGACAAACTGATATACATTTACCACAATGAGTACATCTATTATAATCTATATAGTGTTGTTGTCTTGGTTCTCCAATTATGCAATCTACTGGACATGCTCTTTTACATGCTCCACATCCTATACATCTATGTGTAATGGTAAGCTTTATAAGATGATTACATTGAGATGTGTAACATTTATTTTCTTCTATATGTTCTTCTATTTCATGATAAAACTTATCTATTATTTCTTCCATTATATTATATCTTTGTTTTAATGTATCCTTAACAGAAGATGCTAACGTTCTTAAAATATATATATCTCTCATATTAGAACGTCCTTTACTAATTCTATCTAATATTCTCCACATTCTTTTTATTTCATTTTCTACTACACCATACTGCTCATAGCTACCTTCTTGCATTTTCCCTAATAAGTAATCTATGTAATATCTTGCATACTGAATAATGCAGTCTTCTTCTGATAAAATTATAATTGTTCTATTAGTATTTTCATCAAATAACTTAAAATCTAATTCTTTGTCAAAGCTTTCCTTTGTCAAAAAACCACCAAAAGGAATTCCAAGTTGAGCTGCTTTAAAATTACTATTATTTAATATACCTCCACATAACTCTATTATGTCTTTTAGTGATGCTCCATTAGGTACATCTATAATTCCAGGATTATTTATTTTACCAGAAACTGCTACCTTTCTATTACTATCTGAAGTTATCTCTTTTATTTCATCTTCACTAAAAACAGAAAATACAGATCCTCTTCCACTTTGTATCATTGTCGGATTTTTATCTGTCATATGGCACACTCCTTAAATTTTAATTTAGTTATATTTTTAAAATATCCCATTCATTTAAAGAGTATACTTAAGATTCCATTAGTTAATTAGAGTTATTGTTCATTTTCGTATTTATTTAGTTACATTATATAAAATATAAAAATAATAAAGGTGCCTAGCAACTTTTCATTTTTTGGCACCTTCGATTATTAAAATTTATTTTTTATTATTTTCATAATATTTTCTTTATTTTCACTAAGTTGAATTAATCTATGACCATTAGCTCCTGATGGATGTGGAAATCCTCTTAATATCTGATCTTCATTTATAATTTTATTATAAGCTAACATTTCTAATACTTCCTCCACAGCTTTTCCTAAAGGTATTATAAGTACATCACCTAGTTTTTTAATGTTTTCATTAAAATTTTCATACACATAGTCCATTAAAAATTCACTTTTTATAAGTTTTGGACTATGACCTGTATAATTATTGCCTTTTGAAAAAACAGAGTATGGAACTAAAGATGTTGTATGTAGTAAATAATCTTTATCTTTAAATAATTCTTCACAACTATCTATATTTAAAGCTTTATTGAGGTGTATTTCATCTAGCATACTAATTATATTTTTTCTTAAACTTCCACTAAATCTACCTGATACCTTACACTCGTATTGAATTTCCTTTATATTTTTATTTTCCTCAATTCCGACTCTAGCACTTGCTAAAGCTGTACTCATTTGCTGAAATCCTGGTGTTATTCCAACTATAAACACTTTTGCATTAGGATTTATATATTCATTATGAGGGGCATAATATATTTCTAAGTTCCCATTTTTATCTATAAGAAAATCATTAGTTAGTATTTCTTCTTTTGTATATTTACTTTTTAGTGGTAATAATTTTATTTTACTTATATATTCATCTAATGTATGTCTCATATCTTACCTTTCTTAATTGTCTAATTTATATATATTTCCTTTAATAAAATCTCTAGTTATGCTAATATACTCACTTATCATATAATTAACTCTCATTTTTATAGGTGTATAACAAGCTAATCCTTCACTTTTCAAGCCTAACAAATTAGATATCATAAGTGATCTAAAAATATGAAATTCACTAGTTATAATTAGAACATGTTTATCTAAATCATTTCTACTTTTTAGTATTTCTTTTGTATATTTTATATTTTCAAATGTATTTAAGGCTTTATCTTCTTTAATTATTTTATTTTTACTAATTCCCATACTAATAAGATAATTATACATTGCATCAGCTTCAGATATGGTGTTATTAGGTTTAAGCCCTCCTGAAAGTATTATATTAACATCATTATTTAATTTATAGTATTCTATCGCCTTATCTAATCTATTTTTTAATAACTTTCCAACCTTATTATCATTAAGACCAGCTCCTAAAACAATAATATAATTTATATCATTTATATCATCCATATCTTTATGGTTACATATAGAAAGTATAATCATTCCTTCTACTATTAAAAATGAGCTTATAAATATAATAACTACAAATTTATATATATTATACAACTTTTTTAACCATTTTTATTAATTGAAGTTATAACTCTTTTTAAAATAACCAATGAGTATATTATTAATATACAACTTATTATAAATAAAGCTGATATATTTAATCCATTCATGCTAAGCAAAAATAGACTTAGTGCTAATATTACAAGTATCTCAAAAAATATTTTCATAAACTTAAATTTACCTTCTTTTATTATTTTTACTTTTTATATATTATATAATTATTATGTATATTAAATTATGCCCTTATCTATAAAATTAACAATTAATATAATAAGTAATGAGCTATATTATATAGCTCATTACTTTTATTTTCTTTTTTTATTTTTAAAGTCTACAACTTTAACGTTGTTATTTTTATTTTCTTTACTTTTATTAATTTTAACACCTAAAGTTCCTTCTTTTAATCCTATTAATAACTCTATATCTTCTGGATACATATTTATACCGAAATTACATAAATTATCTATTAATGTATTCTTACTCATTATATTATTTTCAAATAGTAATTCAACTGCAGTTTTTAGTGTCTGTGGTGCAATCCCTTTTATATTATCATCTAAAGGCTCTTTTTTAAGCCATCCTTTTTTATTCATCTCATTCATTAAGAAATTATATTTCTTATAATTTATAGCACCTAATGTATATGCCCTAAATATCATCGTCGAAATTGGAACTAACCATTTAGCCTTCATTTCTACATAAAAGTCTAATTCATTAGGGTTAGTTAAATCTTCTAAGAATGTGTCTTTTGGTAATAAAAATGCACAAGCAAATTCATCCGCATTAAATTTCTTAGATGGTATATTTAATTCATTTGATATTATATATGCTAGCTCATATGCTAGATCATAATTTCTAGTTGTAGCAGATTTTTTATCATTACCTAGAGCAACCACATATTGACTTACTTTATTTAAAGTTTGCTTTTGAGTATATGGTGATGCACCTTTTCTATCTATATTTATACCCGATAAAAGTACACCATTGCTTTCTAACAAGCTTACCATATTCCCTATTGCTCCATCACCTAATCCCCAATATCGTCTAGTTTTGTTAGCCATCTCTTCTACATCGTCATTTCTACTTAAGTTATTTGGTAAATTAAGTTCTGGGAACTTTATATAACCTTGCATAAATGTGTATATTTTATGTGTCATTATTAACTTTTCTCTATATGATATTTCTTCATTTCTAGGTATAGTCGATTGAGGATTAAAGTGGCTACTATCTACTGTAACTTTCATATTCTCATTTTTAAAAAAGTACTCTCTTGGAAACTGTAAATTTATTGATAACTTCATTGTGTTTTCATGAGTTGGCTTATACTTATTTTCTTCAAATGCAATTATATCTTTTTTATTTATATTAACTTCTTTTGCAAGTTGATCTACGGTTTTACCTCTGTATATTCTTGCAATTTTTAACTTAGCTCCATTGAATATTTCTTTTTTCATATTAGATTCACCTTCCATATAATCTATATTACGTCCTATTTAACAATAAAAATGCTCTGTTTATCAATGATATACAGAGCATTTTGTTTATAATAACATATTTATTGTATATAGTCAATTTTAATCATATTAAATAAAAAATACAGTTATTGTTGAACAAATTAGCGAAAAACCTAACAACAATCTACTTAAGTAAAAATTATTTTTCTTTAATATTAAACTACCTATAAAGCATACTACATAAAATAAGCTTAGTACCTTTGTTAATATATCATTACTTGGACCTGATGTATATTGAATATAAGCTAATATTAATCCATATATACTTATTATATACATTAAAATACTGTCCTTAACAAACTTTCCCTTTTTAGAAAATAACATTATAACTGAAATTATATCTAATATAATAACTGCTAAAAATATAATAAATAATTCTCCCATATTAAACTCCTCGTATTAATTTTTTATAATCTTAATTGCTAATTTTATTGCTTCATCAAGATTTTCATTATTACTTCCTGCTCCTTGGGCTAAGTTAGAACTACCTCCACCTTTACCATTTACTACAGGTAATACTTTTTTTATTAAACTATTCATATTTAAGTCTTTTAAATCTTTAGAACTAGCAAAAACTAAATTTACTTTTTCCTTACTATCATTACCAATTAATAAAACAATATTTTTATGTTCTTCTGTAATTTTATTAACAAGCTTACTTATATATCTAATATCTTCATTTTCATATATTTTACTTATAACTATTATATCATTTATTAATTTACCACTTTCTATAAGTTCTTTTTCTTCATATTTTGATACTATATTCTCTAATTTTTTTCTATCTTTTATAACTTTATCTATTTTTTCTTCTAAGTTATTTATTGCCTTTAATAAATCTTCTTCCTTAGATTTTAAATATTTACAAGCTTTGGTTAAGTATATATCTCTTCTTAATACATCATCTATTGCTCTTTTTCCTGATAAGAACTCTATTCTTGTAGATTGTCTATTTTTTTCCCATCTTTTAATTTTTATTAATCTAAGCTCTCCTGTAGATTTTGGATGTACACCACAACAAGCATTAATATCAAGATCTCCAATTTTAACAATTCTTATTTCTTCATCAGTATTAGGTAAATCTCTTCTTAAATATATATTATCTAATTCTTCTTTACTTGGTGTTAATATAGTTAATGGTATATTTTGTCTTATGACTTCATTTGCATATATTTCTATATTTCTAATCTGATCTTCCTCTAAATATCCTTTTATATCAACAGTACTAAAATCCTTTCCTATATGAATTCCTGTTGTATTAGCTTTATATTTAGTATAAAAACATCCTGACAATACATGTTGAGCAAAGTGTTGATGCATACCATCTTCTCTTCTATCCCAGTCTATACTACATTTTACTAAACTATCTTTTGGTTTTATATCTAAAACATGATATATTTTTCCATCTTCTTCATATACATTAAACACTTTATTTCCATCTATCTCACCTAAATCACAAAACTGTCCTCCTCCACCAGGGAAAAATGCAGTTTTATCTAAATATATATGAAATTTTTTATCTATTTCTTTTATTTCTAATATATTAGCTGTAAAATTTTTTATATACTGATCTTTATAAAATAATTTTTCCATCTTTCAATATTTCCTCTCTTAATTTCCTATGTAAATTTTATGAATAATATAATACTATATATTATCTGTAAAAACTATGTTATTTTCAAAATAGCTTTAAAAATACTTATATAGTAAATTAATATACAAAAAAAGCAGATATTAGAATATACCTCTAATACACTGCTCTTTAATATATTATATATAATTTAATTCAATACTTCTTCACTCATTACATCTTTTACTTCTTTATTTTTAACATTAAAATCATACCATCCTATTGTTGCTGTATGACTTTCATCTTCATTTTTTACAACTTCATATATATGTATTGTATATATATCACCTTCTACAGTAACGTCAACATTAGGTATATTTGAACCTATTTTTTTTTTAATTATATCAAGTGCATAGTTTATATTTTCATTATAATCAGAGTATCTTATTAATCTTTTGGGATTATCTCTAAATTCTATATAAACAACCTTACTTTCTTTATCTACACAATACCTTGCATACCAAATATCTTGATTTTCAACATTATAGTAACTAGTATTTACTCTATAGCAATTTTTTTCTCCAACTGAAAATATATTACTATAGCTCTCATTATCCTTTATATTAGCATGAACTGTATAATAAGTATTATCGCCTACCACATAATTGTCACTAGTTACTATTATATCGTATCCTTTATCAATTTTACTTATTATATCTTTTGCTTCACTTTCAGATGCATTTCCTTCAGAAAAGAATATAAAATATACACATGTAATCATAATTACAATCAAAATTCCAACTATGTACTTGTATCTTTTATTTAATCTTTCATTATATAAATTACTCATATAGCATCCTTCCCATAATTTAAATAAATTTTATTTTAATCTTTATATTAAAATAATTATAATAATATTCCATAAAGTATAATTTATTATAAATTATAGTAAGAACTTTTTAATTTTATACTACTAATTTTATATAATCATTTATATTATGTTATATTCTTTAATATCAAAATATTTTTCTTCTAGCCTGCTTTCTTCTATTGATACAACTTTTGAGGCTACTTTATTAGCAAAATAGCAACAGTCACCTAGATTATAACCCATAGAATATCCAACTATAATAGCCCCCATATGACTATCTCCTGCACCTATTGTATTTTTAATTTCACTATCAAAACTATCAACAAATCTATACTCACAATTGTTAGCACACATAACTCCATCTTTTCCTAGAGTTATAAAAACTGTATTTTTTGTAATTTTATTTATAGCTCTAGCTGCTTCAACAATACTTTTTTTATTAGTAAATGATAACGCTTCCTCTTCATTTATATGTATTATAGGTCTAAGTTTTAGTATCTTATCTAAGGTTTCTTTTTCTATTTCTCCCATTCTAGGACCAGGAGCAAAGAATATATTTTTGTCTTCTAATTTACTTATCCAGTTAGATATTATTTGTCCACTTTCGCCTTCCATTTCATAACCTGATATATATATATTTTTATAGTCATCTGGGTTTATACCTTCAAACCAAGACTCACTATAATTAGTTTCAATCCCTTTAACAGTTATAAAACTTCTTTCTCCACTTTCTTCAACTAAGCACATACAGTACCCATTATCTCCGCTATCTACTTTAATATTAGGTTTATAACCACTCTTTATAACTTCATTTTCTATTATACTTCCATATATTCCATTTCCTACAGGAAATACTAATGTATGGTCTATGTTAAAGTTTTTTAATATTGTTGCTACATTATAAGCACATCCACCAACAGTAACAATATGTTTTTTACACACAATATCATCACCAGTCTTAGGCAGATGATCTACATTGATTATTATATCAACATAAACATTACCTATAATTAAAGTTTTCATACATTGCCCCCTATTTTCTTTTTAATATAATTTTATATATTGTCTATGGCTTAATCAATAAAATAAATCATTATTGAAATTTATTATTTCGTTATTAATTTGATAATATCCTTTTTAAATTTAAATAATTTATTAACTTTTATACTACTATTTAATAATTCATATATAATTATAATATCATAAATATATGCACTAAATAAAACTCTTATATTATAATTATAAGTAGAGGTGATTTTATGAGTAGCAAGATAATTGGAATCATTATTCAAAATCAAGATGGAAATATACTCTTTCATGATAATAGCTATTATTATGAAGCTACAGTTAATGAAAATGAAGATATAAATAGGGTTATTGCTAAAACACTAAGAGATGCAATTGATAAAAGCATTCATAGAATTATAAAAGTATATAAATATCCTCTACACTCAAATAATAAAGAAATAACTATGTATCTAGTTGAAGTTGGTGTCTACAATAATAATTTTGTTTTTATTAGTCCAGAAAAAATATTAGATTACTTATCTTATTCTCCAGATAAAGTTTTTTTTGAAAAATATATTGTAAGATATGAAGAAAATAAAAGTTTAATTTATTCATCTATTGCAATATCATTATTAATCTTATTTTTAATAGATATTCCATTTAAATTAAATCTTAATCTGCCAGAAAATTTTCTTTGGATTGAAATATCTCTAATTATTATATCATTTTGCATTTTAGTAAAATATATAATCCCTAGAATCGCTAAGTATTTACTAAAATTTAACTTTAATACCAGAAAAATTTTGCAAATTTTAGATATTTTACTATTTATACTAGCATCTATTAATATAATAAAAATTATAATAAATTAAAATGGAATATCTCATTCTTTCTATAAGATATTCCATTTTTATTATTCATTTTTATTATTAAAATGATTTTTTAATATTTTTTCAATCATTAGTTCATCTAATTCTTCTGCAATTCCAATACTTCCATCTAACATATCCCAAACATAGTTATGTAAATCTACTCCATTTGAAAAATTACCTTCAGACCACTTATTTAATGCATTTCTTAAGTAGATTCTGTCATGATCATCATCTATAAGTTCAACACTTTTTAATGCTATTTCTATAGTTTTTGGTGTAACTTCTGTGCTACCCCATTTATGTTGGGCTTCAACAAGAGTATTCGCCATAGAATGTATTAAGTTTAAAGCTTCTTTTGAACTTGTTGGAGCTTTAACTTCATCTTCTTTTATAAGATTTGGATCTTCAATTATTTGTAACTTCCCAGATTCATCTAAATCAACCTTTGGTATAATATTGTCAAATCCTAATAAGTCAACTATAAAATCTATATTAAGTGACTCATTTATATTTTTAAAAAACTTATACACTGGTGGTATTTTATAAGTTAATATAGGATTGTATAAAGATACCATGCTGAATATTAACATAGAAAAAATAAGAATATTACCAATTATAACTTTATCAAATTCATATCTTTCTTTTACTGCTTTTTTTATACATTTTTTTGTTGTAGAGTTTAGGTTTGGAATTTCAATACTATCTACAATATCTAAATTTATATTAAAAGATTTTATATCTTCTTTTATTTCAAATTTTGTTCTTTTATCTATATCAATACTGTCAAAGTCAATTCTTTCTAACATATACAATCCTCCTTTAAAAGATTTTTAATTTCTTTAAAGGCCCTTCTTGTAAATGTCTCTACTGTACTTGGGTTTAATTCTAAAATTTCAGCTATTTCGTTAACACTAAACTTACAATAATACCTTAATATAATTACACTTTTAACTTTAGATTCTAATATATCTATAGATTTAAATAAATCAATATTATCTTCTTCTAGTTCAAATTCTAATTCAACCATCCCTACAGATTCTAAAAAATAATCTATTTCATTTATAAGAATTCTTGTTAACCAGATTTTAAATTTATACGGTGATTTCAATTTATGTATATTTTTAAATCCATTATACACAGTTTCTTCAAAGATACTTTTTGCATCATCTTCAAGTTTAGTATGAAGATACGCTATTTTATATAAATAAGCAGTATACTCTTTTATTAAATAATAAAAAGCTCTTTTATTACCTTTCATAGCTTTTTTTATAATCTCTATATTATCTTCCATAAATGTCCTTTCAAATTAAAACATAATTAATTAAAAATAATGGGTATATTGGCTTAATTAATTCCAATATACCCATTATTTTACTCTTTTTTCAATATTTCATCAATATCTTGTATTAAACTTTCTTTTTCTACATCTGATATGTCTATATTATCTAATATCTTTTCCTTTAAGTTATTAATTTTTTTATCTTTTTCTCTTAATTTATCCTCAAATTCTATTTCAACTTGTTTAAAGCTTTTACTCATCATATTTATCAAAGACGCCATTTCATCTGAGCTTCCAGCAATCCTATTTAATAACATTAAATTTTGTCCTAAAATTTCAGGTATATCATTATGTGAATATCTAAGTTGGTGGTCAATTTCTCCATATCCTTCTTCAAAGATAGTTCTAACTTGAACTTCTGCTATAAGTTTTTTGTTTGTAGGGTAAGACTCGATTAAATAATGTACTGATCTATAGCCTGACAATCTAGAACATACCTCTATATTTTTTGCTTCAAATTCTTTAGTATTATCACCTTCTCTAATATTAGCAACAATTTCCATAACATCCCACATACTAGTTATAAACTCATGTATTTCTTCCCAGTCCTCTTTGAAAATATGAATAACTCTTATACCCAATAAATCGGTAATTTCATTTTTATAATTTTCAACAGTAAATTTAAAATCCTTACCATACTTAGACCTTCTTTCAGGTGTTTTTCTGATAACTTTTTCAATTAAGTGTTTTGCATCTTTTACTCTTGTTTTTACTGAGTGAACTTTAGGCTGAGCTCTTAATATATTTGCAATTAGCTCTGCTTGTGTTTCATAACTTTGTCTATATTTTATAAAATCTTCATATATTGCTTCTAAATCCTGCCAATCTATATTTAAGTCTGCTAATTCTTTTTCATCTATTTTATACATGGCAAGAAATTGTTCTTTGTTAAGCATCAAGGTCCTCCTATAATTTAATTTTTATTGTCTTTTCTAACTTTTACAAGTTTCTTCTTTATACTTATCTCTTTATATTTCTTTAAAAATTTACTTCCTTTATTATTTAATAAGTCCACATAAGAACACAAATCTTTAACTTCTACAACTCCAATGTCTTCATTATTTATTCCTTCAATATTGCTAAGTGTTCCAACAATATCTATAACTCTTATTTTCTTTTTCTTTCCTGCATTTAAATAAATTCTAGTTACTTCTGAATTTGTATCTTTTTCATACTTCTTATCATTTCTCAATTTTATAAGTTTACTTTCAATTTCTTTAAATCTGACTCTTCCCATATTAACTTCTTCTTCATTAATTTCAACTATTTCATGTAATTTTCTATTCGTATAATTTTCTATTTCTTCTAAGTACTTTTCCTCATTTTGAGATACTAGTGTTATTGCTTTTCCAAACTTATTTTGCCTTCCAGTTCTTCCTATTCTATGTACATAATTTTCTTTATCCTTTGGAATATCATAATTTATTACTAAGGATATATCATCTATATGTATACCTCTTGAAGCTACATCTGTACATATCATTATATTAAATTTATGTTCTTTAAAATCTTTTATTGTATATAATCTCTTTTCTTGCGACATATCACCATGAAGTTGCCTTACTAAAAATTTATCTTTTTTCATTTTATTATATAAATCAATTACACTATCTTTTTTATTAGCAAATATTATTAATGAGTCAGGAGATTCACTGTAAATTAACTTTTTTAAAGTTTCATATCTATTTTCTTTAGTTACATTTATACACTTTTCAATTATTTGTTTTTGTGATACCTCTTTTTCATTAATCTTTATATCTATATAAATTGGGTTTACCATATATTTATTGCATATCAAACTTATATTCTCATCTATAGTCGCAGAAAATAACCCACTTGTGCATTTATGTGGTAGTTTTACAAATATACTTTCCATATCATCTACAAATCCTTTATTAAGCATTTTATCTGCTTCATCTATTATAAAATATTTTAAATTATCTAATGATATGGTTTTTCTACCTATATGATCAATTATTCTACCTGGTGTTGCTACTACTATATGTACTCTTTGCTTTAGTTCTAAAATTTGATCTTTTATTGGTTGTTTTCCAAAAATTGCACTACACCTAATTTTTTTTAATCTTCCTATTGAAGATATCTCTTCTTTTATTTGAAGTGCTAATTCTCTTGTAGGAGCAACTATTAAAGCTTGCACGCTATTATTATTGATATCAATGCTTTCGCATATTGGAATTGCAAAACTAGCAGTTTTTCCACTCCCAGTTTTTGATTTTACTATTACATCTTTATTATCTAAAAGTTCAGGTATTGTTTTACTTTGAACTTCTGAGGGAACCTTATAATTTAAATTATTTAAAGATTTTATAATTTCTTTATTTAAATTGAATTTTTCAAAATTATTATTCATTTTATACCACCTTACATTTATATACGTAATTATTAATTATATCATATTTTGACACTTATATTTTTATCTATAACTATAAAAATTTCTTTCATTTATTTAAATAAAAAATGCTTTAAAAATTATTGATAATATTTTTAAAGCATTTTTTAGTATATTAATCATTCTTTTTGATTTTTGACTCCCCTAACAGAAATCCTATAGACATACACATTAAATCTCTAAATTGAGATAATATAGCTACATCCTGAGTTATTTCAAATACATATATAATTATCATTACAATCGCTGAAATTACAGTAACTAAGAATGCTATTACAATTTGTACTGAATTTCCTTCATTTCGATACCTTTTTTCTATTACCTCTTTACAATCTTCTTTTATATCTTCTTCTTTTATACTATATTTTTCAACATAAGGTATATTTTGTGGTTTGACATTCTTTATATTTGAACTTAATATAAATCCAAATACAGATGCTAGTGATGATCTAAATATAACTTCAATAGTTTTATATATCTCACTACAATATACTTTATATAATGCAACAAATATTATTGTAGAAAATAAAAATCCACCTATAAAAACTAATGCCTTTGCAGCTAAATTTAACTTATCCCAATCAGTTTTTAATTCTGTTAAAAATGCTATTCTTCGATTGCACTTCATAATATACTCACCTTTTGAATTTTATGATTATATTATAAGTTACTAATCTATACTATATAATGTGCATAAAAAAGGTAATTTCTAAAAATAGAAATTACCTTTTTTAAAATTTATTTACTGTTTAACTTATTTAATACATCTTCTAATTTTAAGTCATGTATAAAGCAAGCTTGCTCTAAAGTTTCCATAGTTGCAGATGGGCAACCTAAGCATCCCATTCCAAAATCCATTAATATATCTGCTGCCTTTGGATTTATTTCTAATATTTCGCCTATTGTATTATCTTTTGTTATCATTATAATATCTCCTTTATCTATATTTATTTCTTTTTAAATAGATATACTCAATCTTATATACGTATTATTATCATAATAAACATATTATATATCTATAGTATTTAAAATTTCAATCTTAAACTCTTTTCTATACATAGTATTATAAATGTTATTATAAATAAAATCGGTAACAAAAGTTACCGATTTTATTTATTTTAAGGATTATACTCTTAAAATTTCTCCTACATAAATTAAGTTTGGATTTTGTATATTATTTAATTCAACTAAATTTGATACTGTTGTATTAAATTTCTCTGCAATACTAGTTAAAGTGTCTCCATATTTAACTATATAACTTCCTGTAAAGCTTTTTTCATCATTTGAAGATGCAGATGTTTCTATTTTTAAAACTTGACCTACATAAATTAAATTTGGATTTTGTATATTATTTATGCGTACTAATTCAGCTACTGTTGTATTAAACCTTCTTGCTATTCCACTTAATGTATCTCCTTCTTCTACTACATATGTCAGTGTATGCATATGTTCTGATACTGATGCTGTTCTTTTTATATTTTTAGTTGTTGGTATCTTTAAAATTTCACCTATATAGATTAAGTTTGGATTTGATATATCATTTAATTTTACTAATTCATCTACTGTTGTATCAAATCTTTGAGCTATGCCACTTAATGTATCTCCACGTTGTACTACATAAGTTCTATAGAAATTTTTTTTTCTTGATATTATATTCCTTGATGATGTGTATATCTTTAAAACTTGACCTACATAAATTAAGTTTGGATTTTGTATGTTATTAATTGATGCTAATTGTGCTACTGTTGTACCAAATCTTTGAGCTATTCCACTTAATGTATCTCCTTTTTGCACTGTATAATAAATAACTGAACTTTGATTTGATTCAGGTTTTCTTTCTCCTTCTATTTTAGATGAATCATCTAATAATATTCCATCATAAAATATATCTAAATCAATATTTGCTTCTACTCCATCTATATATCCAGTATCAGAGTATTGCCAACCTACATATTCATTTCCCCATATAGGATTATATTCAGGCGAACTCTCAGAGTATTGAGCTATCCATACTGGATAATTTCCTATACCTGTACTTGAAACAAGTTCTGTCTGTGCAAAATTTGTATAAGTATATACCACAACTTTTTTGCCACTATACTCTTCTACAGCTTTTAAAAAATCAACCGCTTGGTTCGAAATCTCTTCTGGTCCTAAACCTCCTGTTTGTTCTAAATCTATTGCTAATCTACATTCAACCTCCATACCACTAATAGCATCTACAAAGTATCTAGCTTGTTCTCTAGGTGTTGGAGAGCTTCCAGGGTTAAAAAAATGATAAAAACCAACTTTTAACCCATTATTTTTTGCTCCATTATAAAATTCCTGAAGATATGGATCAGTATAAAAAGTTCCTTCAGTTGCTTGTATATATACAATTTCTACTCCAGATTCATTCACAGCTGCAAAATCTATACTACCACTCCAGTTACTTATATCTATTCCTTTTATTTGTCTCATTATTATACCTCTTTTCAAATATAATAAACTAAATAGTCTTGTCATTTTATTATATTTGTATAAATTTAAAACGTGACTTTTATTATAAATTTTCATTATCATTCTATTAATTTATATATGTAAATTATTATAAGTATTTATATTTGATGCTTTCACCTATTAACTATAAAAATATTTTTGCATAATATATAACTATCATATATATTAGGAGGAGCTTCTTATGAAATGCTGTGCTTTTAAAATGGGAACTGTAACTGAAATAAGGTATAATATGCAACATCGACTTACCTTTATAACATTTGCTACAGATGTGTCTAATATTTATACATCTTTTATACTAATAGTAAGCGATACAACTTTAGTTATGGACGAATTTTACAACGAAATATCTATAGATGATTTACAAGTTGGTGACTTAATTGGTTCATATCACTCACCTATAATGACTATGAGTATCCCACCACAATCTCAAGCATTTATTATCGAGTTAAAGTAAAAATCTAAAATAAGAAATCCTATGTATATAAGTTTATTCATACATAGGATTTCTCTTCTTTTAATAAAACTAACTTATCTACATAAATAAGTATTAACATCAACTGATTGAATAGCCGATAAATCAGGATATTCTCCTACTATATACAAAGTGTAAATTCTATTTGGCTTTAATACTGCTCCAAAAGATAAAACTGATACATTATTCTCAGTTAAGTATAAATCAATAGTATACTGATTAGGTCTTGCATCTACATAACTTATATTTTGCTTATATTCTAATCCTTCGACTAAATCTTTATTATTAACTAATACATTTACTGAAGGTAGGTTAGGTGATAGTTGCACTATTCTAAATGCACTTTTATCATGTATTACTTCTTTATCCACGTGATCACTAATAACTAATAATCCTAAATCACCTATATTACCTATAGATGCTATAGTTAATATCTGACCATCTTCTAAATCTAGACTACCACTTATTATTGATTGATCAGTTGATTGACTTACAAATACATCTATTCTATAATCACCTTCTGGCAATGTTATATAATTAGAAAATTGTTTATATTGTAAATTACTAATTGCTAGTCTTTTATTAATATATACATCTATAGCATTAACTTGTGGTAATGAATTAAGAACTCTAATTAAGGAAGTTCCCTCTTTTATTTTTATACAGTCCATTAGTGTTTCCCCCTTGACGCTATTATTTTAATATATATTATGTTACGTATAAATTTTTAGTGATAGCTAATAATCTTATTTATATACCTATACTTTACATAACAAAAATGGCTACATCAGATAAAACTCTGACATAGCCAACCTACTTACATATTTTAAACTTAACTATATATTCTAAATTTTTGCGTGAATTTTAATATTTATATTTAAGCCATTGTAATTTCTAATGCTTGCTGTTTTAATATTTCAGCTTTATCAGTTCTTTCCCATGGTAAATCTAAGTCTGTTCTACCAAAGTGTCCATAAGCTGCAACATTTCTATACATTGGTTTTCTAAGATCTAAATCTCTTATTATTGCACCTGGTCTTAAATCAAAGTTACTGTTAACTAATTCAACTAATTTTTCTTCGCTAACTTTGCCAGTTCCAAAAGTATCTATAAATATAGATAAAGGTTTTGCTACACCAATTGCATAAGCAAGCTCTATCTCACATTTGTTTGCAAGACCTGCTGCAACTATATTTTTAGCAACATATCTAGCAGCGTAAGCTGCTGATCTATCAACCTTTGTAGGATCTTTTCCAGAGAATGCCCCACCACCATGTCTTGAGTATCCTCCATAAGTATCTATTATTATTTTTCTACCTGTAAGACCTGTATCTCCTTGTGGTCCACCTATAACGAATCTGCCAGTTGGATTTATGTATATCATAGTTTCTTCATCTAATAATTCATTTGGTATAACAGCTTTTATTACATGATTGATTAAATCTTCTCTTATAGTTTCGTTACTTACTTCTTCTCCGTGTTGTGTAGAAATTAAAACGGTATGCACTCTCACAGGTGTATTTCCTTCATATTCTACTGTTACTTGAGTCTTTCCATCAGGTCTTAAATAACTTAGTAACCCTGATTTTCTAACTTCAGTTAACTTTCTTGCTAATTTATGAGCTAAAGATATTGGTAGAGGCATTAATTCTTCAGTTTCATCACATGCAAAACCAAACATTATACCTTGGTCTCCCGCTCCAACCTTTTCTATTTCATCTTCTACACTTTCCCCTGATTTGTTTTCTAAAGCTTCATCAACACCCATAGCTATATCCCCTGATTGCTCATCTATAGAAGTTATTACCGCACAAGTGTCACAATCAAATCCATATTTCGCTCTATCATAACCTATTTCTTTAACTGTTTTTCTTACTAACTTAGGTATATCTACATATGCATTAGTACTTATTTCCCCTGCAACAAGCACTAATCCTGTAGTTACTGTAGTTTCACATGCTACTCTTGATGCACTATCTTTTTCTAATAATGCATCTAATATAGCGTCTGATATTTGGTCACATATTTTATCTGGATGACCTTCTGTTACTGATTCTGAAGTGAATAAATGTCTTGCCATTTTTCAATTCCTCCTTGATTTTGTTTATTATGCTTATCTAGAGCTACTAAAGCTAATTCTCTTAATATTTTACATGCCGTCACTGTTGATACATTTGTGTCATCGTAGTCAGGACTTAACTCTACTATATCGCATCCTACTAAATTTATATTTGAATCCTTTAAGATTTTAAATATATTTTCAAACTCTCTATATGTTATACCTCCAGGTTCTGGAGTTCCTGTTCCTGGAAATATAGATGGATCTAGTACGTCCAAATCTATTGTTAAATATATATTCTTTTTATCTAAACTTTTTACAACTTTTTCAAATGTATCGATTGACGATACTTCCATATATGTATGTTTTTCTTTTAATGCAAAATCAAACTCTTCCTTAGTACCCGATCTTATACCGAATTGATATATTCTATTATCTCCAGTAATATCCCAAATTCTTTTTATTACTGTTGCATGAGAATGCTTATTATTATTATATTCATCTCTAAGATCTGTATGAGCATCAAAGTGAAGTACATATATATCTCTATATTTTTCATAAACTGCTTTAAATGCTGGTAATGTAACTAAATGTTCTCCACCAATCATAAAAGGTATTTTATTATCCTGTACTATTTTTTTACATCCTTCGTATATTTCTTCTAATACTAAGTCTGTATTTCCTATACTTAACTCTAAGTCACCTATATCGCAAATATTAAAGTCATCTAAATCAAGATCTAACATTGGACTGTATGTTTCTAATCCGTAAAATTCAGGTCTCATCGCACTACTTGCAAATCTAGTACCTGGTCTATTTGAAGTAGTTCCATCAAATCCTACTCCAAAAACTATTAAATCTGAATCTTCATAAGAGTCATCCATGCTCATAAATGTGCTTACATGAGAAAATTTATTTTTCATCTAACATATCCTTTACATACTGAGGTAACATAAATGCACCTACATGCACTTCGCTATTATAGTACTTAGTTTTTAGATTTAAACTTTCCCAACCTTTTACATTTTGGTCTTTTATTGGATCTAACTTTTTCGATGCAAATCCAAATAACCAGTGCCCTGATGGATATGTTGGTATATGAGCCTGATAAACCTTAGCTATTTCAAATATCTCTGATATCTTAGCATTTGCTCTTTTCATTTCTCTAGCATTAAAATCAAAGTAAGGGCTTTCATTTTGATTTACAAGTATACCTTCATCTGTTAATATTCTATAACAATCATTATAAAAATCTACTGAGAATAATCCTTCTCCTGGTCCTATAGGGTCAGTTGAATCAACTATTATTAAATCGTAAAATTTATCTTTTGACTTTTTAACAAAAGCCACACCATCTTCATAGTATAAACTTACTCTTTTATCATCTAATTTACACGCGCATATATCTATAAATTCTCTAGATACATCTACAACCATTTTATCAATTTCAACCATGTCTATTTTTTCTATTTGAGGATATCTAGTAAGTTCTCTAACTGTACCTCCATCTCCGCCACCTATAACTAAGATATTTTTTATATTCATATTAGTAGCCATTGGCACATGAACTATCATATCATGGTATATGAATTCATCTTTATAATTTACCATCATAAGTCCATCTAAGGTTAAAAACTTTCCAAATTCCTTACTCTCAAATACATCTACTCTTTGAAACTCTGACTGTTTACTGAATAAATGCTTATCTGTCTTTATTGAAAAACGAACATTGTCAGTCCATTCTTCTGTATACCAAAGCTCCATACTATTCCTCCAAATTTATTTTATTTATTTTTATTTATATAATTAACATTATTTAATTTATCATCAATTTGAAAATTTCTCTTTTTTATGTTATAATGTTAGTCCAAATTTATTTTTATTTATTTTATTTTTTATTTATTTTTAATTTAGGTATTTATTATTTATACAGCTTCTGGCTTATGAGTAATATTGCCTAAATCTTTTTTTGCAAACTTTTTTATTTTTGATGTTAATCCCCTTGGAATTTCAGTAGATTCACTTCTTTCTGCTTTTAAAAGTTCTTCTAATAACTCAAAACTTTTCCATGGATCTATATCTCCACATGTAAAGAAATCTGCAGCTGCATATCCATATTCTGGCCAAGTATGTATAGTTAAATGAGATTCTGCTATTATAACTGCACCTGATACTCCCCAAGGATTAAAATGGTGAAATACTGAATCAACAATAGTTGCTTTAGCATTTAGAGCTGAATCATTCATAAACTTTTCTATAAGCTTAGGATCTCTAAGTACTTCCTCATCACAGTTGTAATATTCTACTAAGATGTGTCTACCTAATGTTTCAAACTTCATACTAGTTTACCTACTTTCTATTTAATTTTAAATTGCTATTTTACTACTAATATATTTTTTAATTCTTTATCTTTCATATCAGTTAAGTACGCATTGTTATCTTTTAATAATTTTATATACTCTATAATTTCACTTGTTATTATCTCTCCTGGAGATATTATTGGTATCCCGGGAGGATACGCCATAATTGACTCTGCACAAATTTTATTTATACTTTTATCTAAAGATATACTTTCTTTGATAGAGTAAAAAGCTTCCCTTGGACTAATTTCCACCCTTGGAATTATTTGTCTTATATTTATTTCACTACTTGAACTTTGTTTCTTATGTATCCTAGAAATAATTGAAATAGATTTTATAAGTTTGTCTATATCTTGCTTAGTTGTTCCAATAGATATAAGCGCTAATATATTGTACATATCTCCTAGTTCAACTTGTACTCCAAAATCTTTATATAGTAACTCATAAACTTCAAATCCACTCAAATTTAACCCTGCTACATTTATACATAGCTTAGTTTCATCTATAAAACTTACTCCATCTTTTTTTAAGAATTCATGAGAAATTACTCTTATTCCTTTAATTTTACTTAATTTACTTTTTGCATATCTTGCTAAATTAAGTGCCTTTGATAATTGAGATCCTCCATTTTGGGTTAAATTTGCTCTTGCTCCATCTATGCTTGCCATAAGTAAATATGACGCTGATGTTGACTGTAATAGGTTTATATTTTGTTTTACCTTTTTTTCATCTATATTTTTACTTTTAACTAAAATTGCTGATGCTTGAGTTAATGCTCCTCCAGTTTTATGAATACTTATAGCTGACATATCTGCACCACATTGCATTGCTGATGGTGGTAAGTCATCATAAAAAGGAAAGTGTGCCCCATGAGCTTCATCAACAAGTACCAAAATATTTTTATCATGGCAAATATCAACAACTTCTTTCAATGAGGTACATGCACCATAGTATGTTGGATTTAATAAAAATAAGACCTTTATGTCTTTATTTTCATCTAACGCTTTTTTTATATTATTTATACTTACATTTAGGCTAATTCCAATCTCATTATCATACTCAGGCTGTATATAAACTGGAATTCCACCAGAAAGAATAAGTGCATTTATAACAGATTTATGTACATTTCTAGGAAGTAAAATCTTATCTCCTGGATTTATACAACTCAAAATCATAGCATGTATACCTTGTGTAGTACCATTAGTTATAAAAAAAGCGTAGTCTGCATCATATGCTTTTGCCAATAAATCCTCTGCTTCTTTTATAATTCCCCTTGGATTTGAAACATTATCCATTAATGGTGATGAATTTATGTCCATTTTCATAATATTTCTTCCAAAATATTTATTCAGAATTTCTACACCATTATCTCTTACATGTCCCGGTACATCAAAGCAAGCTATATCCATATTAGAATATTCTTCTAAACCTTTCAGTAAAGGTACTTTTTCATATTCTAAATCAAATAAGGAATCCATATTTTTATTTGTATCTTGCAATATTTCACCTCCTATTTTATTAAGTTTTGAATAAGTTATAAATTATACTTACTATTTCTATTCTCATAATTCAGTATTGTTAAACTTACTTTTACATTATATTTATTTTTTATACATTTTTCAAGTATATTTTAAAACATTTTTCTTTTTATTTTATTTAAAAGTAACAAATGTGTATTTTTCAACATCTTAACTTATATTTTTTTCAAAATGTTTATATTAATTTTATTTTTGTTTAGTATTCCTAATCATATGTTTATATTAATTTTGCACCAGTTTACTTATACTAAACTTTTTACGCTTTTTAGTTAGTTTTTTACAAAATTAAAAAGATGCTCATTTATTAAAACTAGCTAAATGAACATCTTTAAAATTCCATTCTATAATTCAATAGTTGAATCATCTATAAATTTTATTTTAAATTTACATTGTTTTAAATCATCTATTAATTTAAATAATGCCTGATCTTTTTTCTTTGCTTCTATCATAACATCAAAGTCTTTATTAACTCTATCTTTAGCCATAGATAAAAATTTTATAAAGTCATCCACTTTTATATAATCTGCATGCTTTCTATCATTCTCAAAGTCTCTAGGTGTTGAAAAATGCATTTTAGGAGGCAACGATTCATTTTTCCATGTATCAAATATATTACTTAATAAGTCTTCTATTTTTTCATTGTCATTTTTGCAATTGTGATGATGTATATCTAAAACCATAGGTACCTTAATTTTTTCACATATCTTCAGTGCATCATTTGCAGTAAATACTTTGTCGTCATTTTCTAAAATTAATCTTTCTTGTATCCTTTTAGGAAATTCATTAAAGTTTGATATAAATCTATTTATACTTTCTTCCTTTCCACCTTGAGAACTTCCAATATGTATAACAAGTTTTCCTTCTTTATAATTTAATAGCTCTAATATATCTACTGCTGTATTTAAGTTAATTAAGGTACTTTCAACAACATTTTTTTTAGTACTGTTTATAACATTGAACTGATCAGGATGAAAATCAACTCTCATATTACTTTTTTTTATTATATTTCCAATATGTTCAAAATCTTTTTTAAAATATATTTTATAATCCCACATTACCTGAGGATGAGTGGCTAATGGAATTAAATTTGACGTTAATCTATAAAAATGAATATTATTATTAATATTATATTTTAAAATCTCTTCTAATGCTTTTATATTTGAGTATGTTACAGATTTTAATTTATTAATTCTTTCATCCTCATTCAACTTATTATATCTAGCATACGTTAGTGTACTAGATGATGTTGTTTTTTCTAAATTAAGCGCTATAGCTACATAGCCTAATCTAACTATCATATTTTTACTCCTTATATTATGTCTTTTTTATATTTTTTAAAATTTTGTATACTTTTATTCTGAAATCTACTACTATATAAATAAACTTATTTACCAAAATCATATTTTATATTTTCTAAATATCTATAAAAGGGGGAAATAATAATGGGGACATATAATAAAATTGTTAGAAATAATATTCCTGATATGCTAAAAGAATTAGGTAAAAGATTTGATTACGAAATACTAGAAGAAGAAAAGGCTTTAGAAGCTTTATACTTAAATTTAATAGCTACAATCTATGATGGTTTAGATAGTAAATCATTAAGTGATATAGTAGAATCTATAGATTTATTAACTGAAATAGGAAAAGAATATGGATATTCAGAAGAAGAGATTAATAATTTTAGAAACACAACAAAAAAAGAAAAAGGTGATTTTTCAAAAAAAATATTTCTTAAAAAGACATACTACATTTAATAGTATATAAAAAATGGATGAAGTTTTATTTCATCCATTTTTTATATACTATTTTTATAATATTTTGGACTT
Source organism: Romboutsia sp. Marseille-P6047 (assembly GCF_900604535.1). NCBI lineage: Bacteria > Bacillati > Bacillota > Clostridia > Peptostreptococcales > Peptostreptococcaceae > Romboutsia > Romboutsia sp. Marseille-P6047. The sequence continues at coordinate 67,933 of NZ_UWOT01000002.1, read as the reverse complement.
ACATTAGCATATAAATATATATATCATTCCATTTAATCAATGTATTTTATAATTTTATAGGAGATATTTACTTATGAGAAAAAAAAGAAAAAAATTAATTTTAAACGCTTTGCTACTTACAATTAGTACAATGACATTTGGATTAGTTAATATGATTTTTAGAGTATATCTTTCGAATAAAATAGGTGCAGAAGGTATGGGTATTTTCCAGCTAATTATGAGTATAAATGTAGTTGCTAGCACATTAGCTATCTCAGGAATAAGGGTTACTATCACTCGTTTAGTCGCTGAAGAACTTGGTAAAGGTAATTATGGAAAGATAAAAAATATAGTAAGTAAAGGATTTATTTACACCTTATTCTTTGGAACTCTTACTGCTGTATTTCTGTATAATAGCTCTGAATTTATAAGCAATGTATGGATAAAAGATTCTAGAGCAATAATGTCCCTTAAAATTTTAGCATTTAGCATGCCTTTTGTTGGTATATGTTGCTGCTTTGCAGGTTACTTTTATGGTGTTCGAAAAGTCATGAAGAGTGTTACATCCGATATTGTAGAAGTTTTTACTATGATGTTAATTATATGTTTGTTTGTAGGTAAATTCATACCTCTAGGATTAGACTATACATGTGCTTTAGTATCAATTGGTATGACTTCAGGTTCTATACTTTCTGCTATATATTCTTATTTATTATATTTATTTGAAAAAAAGAAAAAATCAACCAGTGTATTATCTTTAAATAATAAATGCTCTTTATTAGATATAAGTTCAATTTCTTTACCCATAGCATTTAGCGCATATGTTCAAACTTCTTTAAGAACAGCCGAAGATATACTTATTCCAAATGCACTTAGGTCATATGGATCATCTAATGAGTCTTCCATAGCTATATTTGGTATGATAAAAGGTATGGTTATGCCAATACTTAATTTTCCATCTATATTTTTAGCTTCTTTTTCAACACTTATCATACCTGAAATAGCTGAATCAAATGCTTTACATAAAAATAAAAGAGTTAATTACATAATTTCAAAAGTTTTTAAGTTTACGCTTTTAATAGCATTATTTGCAACAGGTCTATTTATGATATTTTCAAAAGAACTAGGATTAGCTATTTATAATAACACTGAAAGTGGATTTATGATGAGAATATTAGCTCCTCTTATACCTTTAATGTATCTTGATAGAATTGTTGACGGTAGTTTGAATGCTTTAAACCAACAAATGTATACCTTAAAATATAATCTCATGGACATGGTTCTTCGAATTATTATTATTTTGGGATTTATCCCCAAAAGTGGAATTGAAGGTTTTATACTAGTACTTTTTGCTAGTACCATATTTAATGCTTCCTTAAGTATAAACAGACTTTTAAAAGTTACTAATTTAGAGTTTGATTTAATAGATTGGGTTATTAAGCCAATTATATGCATCATTATTTCTAGTTATACAATTAAGTTCACTTTTTCACTTTTAAATTTAGAATCTCTTCTTATATTACAAGTCCTAGCTGATCTGATTTTATACTTAGCTCTTTTATTTATTATTAGATGTATTAGGTTTAAAGATATAAAATGGTTCACTGATGCATTTAAGAATGACATAAAAAAAGTCGATTGGAACAGTGTTAATCTATACAAAAAACTTTAAAATAAAAAATGCTTGGTTTTAGCCCAAGCATTTTTTATTTATAATTTAATTTATCTTATTCATAAATCTTATAATATTTTTTGATGCTACATCTATTTGCTCTTCCCTACTTATTATCGATGTTTGATCTCCTTTTTGTTCACCATAATCACCGAATTGAGCATGATTAGCTCCTTCAATTTCCACATAAGTAGTATCTGTAGGTAATTTTTCTTTTGAGTTTATTAGATTTTCAAAATTAACTACACCATCTTTACTTCCCCAAATAGAAATTACTTCTTTGCCCATATCTTTAAGTTCTGTTCCCATTGGATAAGATGCCAACAATACAACACCATCTATCATATTATTTTCACTTGCTAGTTTAGCTGCCATAGTTCCACCTAGTGAATGTCCACCTATAACCCATGTTTTTATATTACTATATTCATCTATTACAGATTCACCTTTTTTATAAGACAATATAGCTAAATTAAGAGGCATTTTTACTATAACTACTTCATATCCCTCACTTGCAATTTCCTTACATAATGGAGCATAAGCTTCGGGTTCAACCTTAGCTCCTGGATAGAATATAAATCCTTTTGTCGGGTTTATATTTTTAGGTGTGAATGTTATATATTTTCCTACATTTACTTCTACTGAACTATCGCTTACAAGTGAATTTTCTGCTAAGGATTGTGGCTTATAGCTGTCGCTAGCCCATATAAAAAAACCAACTATACTAATAATTAAAACCCCTAAAATTAACTTTAATATATTATTTTTTATTCTTCTTGACTTTTCATTTTGTTCTTGAATATATACTTCATTTCTTAATTCATCGTAAAGCAAAGGCCTTTCTAATTCCATAGTTATGCTAAAAGTATCGTCTAAATTATGTCCTTTGGACTTTACATCTTTTTTCATACACTACCTCCCACCAATCTAAATACATCTTATAGTTTATCATATCTACTATGTTTTTTCATCTCATAAAATATTTCAAATTAATTACAAATCTTAATAAAAAAGACTAACACACATATTTATATATACGGTATTAGTCTTTTATTTGTTAAAAATCAAATATTATTTTAATAATTTAATTCTACTTTTTTACCACAACATACACAATAATTAGAGTCTGCATCAATTTCAGTCTCACATAAGTCACATATTATAGTCTCTTCTTCATATATGTCTTCTACATTTTTTCCACATACAGAACAAAACTTATCTTGATCTTTTATTGTGTTTCCACATTCACATTTATTAATACGATTCAAACTTTCTAATTTTTCTAATTCTAAATTAGACTTATATATAAATTTATCTAGTTCTATAATCTCATTAGAGATTTCATTAAAGTCATCATCTCTTAAATATCCGTCTCTTATCTTCTGATATGATAAAGTCCCCATTTCTATTAATAATAAAGTTTTTTTGTCTTCAGCTTCATTTATTAAATTATTTATTCTAACTTTCTCTCTATAATTTTCTCTTCCACTTTTATCTTTTAATATTTTTTCTTTCATATTTGAAAATCTATCACTTTCTATATTTTTTTTTTATCCTCCGTTACTAATTAAATATATTTAACTTATATCCCATTAAAGATATTACAAACTATATATAAATGTAATTATCATCGATTCTATTAATCCAAATCCCATTACTGATGCTGTCGCAAAATTACTAAAACTTAATCCATCAGTACCTACGTTTAACATTAATTTTGTTGTTATAGATAATGTTCCAATTAATATAGCATAAAAAGAGCTCATTAATATAATAGGTTTTATACCTTTTTCTTTTCCATACTTACTTTCTAATTTGCAAGCTGATACTATTATTACTAATGTTGATAAGAAAAACATAGCTATTAGCATTAAATTTATAGTTGAATATAAATCTGAACTTATTAAATTTCCAAATGATAATACTTTATTTCCAATACTTACAGGAACAAAATTTCCAAATGACCATATATAAACTGATAATTGAGCTATTATTACCAATTTACTAAATATATCAGTATAGCTAGACATTCCTAAACTATACAGATAACTTTTATCAACAATAGTCAATATAAATATTATTATAAATGTACATATATAACCTACTAACAACATGTTTATAGCTCTTTTAAATATTTCTAGGTACATATTATCATCTTCATATTCTCTTCTATAAAGAACTACATATGTAGGTAAAAAACCTAATATAAATCCTTTTATTGCCATTCCTAGTGCTCCAAAACTAAATTGATTAGCATATCCATACTGCATCATGTTATACGAATAGTTAATCTTTATTCTACTGATTAAAGCTAAAATAAATAATATAATCCCATAAGAAATACCAACACCTAAAGAATTCCTAAATACATCTTTAATGTTCTTAATATTTTTTTTATTAAAAATCAAATTAGATATAGCTATTGATATTATAGGTAATATAGCAAAAACAACTAGACCAAGTTTTAGTTCATTTCCACTCCACCCCATCATAGTTGATTTATAATAAGTTAAAGAACCTAAGTTTAAACCTAATAATATATGTATTGGGTTTACTAAATCGTCTATATTAGAAATATAATCACTAATTATATTTTTTCCTAATATTGATATTATAAATAATATAAATGTTGCAAATGTAGCTGTAATTAAGGTTTTAGGCATATTAAAATAGTTAATAATGTCTTTATAATTCCAACTTACAGTAACATCTTTAGTATAAATTGATGTTTCTTCTAAATTAAACCCACAATATTTACAATAAATGTCAATATCATAAATATGCCTGTCACATTTAGGACAATTTTCTATCTTTAATTTTCTCCTTTTAATATCATTATTTTTTGTTTTTCTAGTCATAACACCGTTAATCTTAGAATAGTTATTATACATACCGATCCTCCAACTGCTAAAATTATTAAATTTATTATACAAAAAAATACTTAACTATAGCTTAACTGAAAGCTTTAATTAAGTATTTATATATATTTTTCTATATCACATAGTCTATTATTCCCATTTCTAAATTATATAGATCATCATAACCTTCCATTGAAAGCAAATTACATGCTGTAATACTTCTATGACCACTTCTACAATACACTATTATCTTTTTATCTCTATATTTTTCAATATCATCCATATTAAAAAATAACTCTTGTAATGGTATGTTTACTGCTCCCTCTATTTTATACTCACTAAATTCTTCTTTAGTTCTAACATCTAAAAGTAAACATTCTTTCTCACTTTCTAATAGATTCTTCAATTCATATTTATTTATATTAGTGTAATTCATAATCCACCTCATTCATTCAAAATTTATATCTATTATATACCCAATTTTAATCTATTAAATCTAACCTTCTCTTATCGTAAAATATAAATCGTTATATTCAATTAAATAATAAAAATCACTGAAATATAAATTAAGTCAAACTTACATTTCAGTGATTTTTTAATTTAAAATAATTTTTAATAAATTTTTATATAAATTTAGAACTCAGCATTTCTTGGAGTACGTGGGAATGGTATTACATCTCTTATATTTGACATACCAGTTAAGTACATTATCATTCTCTCAAATCCTAAACCAAATCCAGAATGAGTAGCTGTTCCATACTTTCTAAGCTCTAAGTACCACCAATAATCTTCCTCTTTTAATCCTAGTTCTTTAATTCTTTCTAATAATACGTCTTCTCTTTCTTCTCTTTGAGAACCACCAACTATTTCTCCAACACCTGGAACTAATAAGTCCATCGCTCTAACAGTTTTTCCATCTTCATTCATTCTCATATAGAATGCTTTTATATCTTTTGGATAATCAGTTACAAATACAGGTGCATTAAATACTTGCTCTGTTATATATCTTTCATGTTCAGTTTGTAAGTCATCTCCCCAAGTAACTGGATATTCAAATTCTACTCCTGATTTAGTTAATATTTCTACAGCTTCAGTATATGTAATTCTCTTGAATGGAGAGTTAAGTACATTATTTAATCTTTCAAATAAGCCTTTATCTATAAAGCTATTGAAGAATTCCATTTCTTCTGGAGCATTCTCCATAACATAGCTTATTATGTATTTTATCATATCTTCAGCAAGTTCCATATCATCTTCTAAATCACCAAATGCTATTTCTGGTTCTATCATCCAGAATTCAGATGCATGTCTTGCAGTAAATGAGTTTTCCGCTCTAAATGTTGGTCCAAATGTGTAAACATTTCTAAATGCAAGAGCCATTATTTCGGCATTTAATTGACCACTAACTGTTAAGTTAGCTTCTTTTCCAAAGAAGTCTTTAGAGTAATCCACATTTCCATCTTCTGTTTTAGGAACATTGTTTAAATCCATAGTTGTTAATCTAAACATTTCCCCTGCACCCTCACAGTCACTTCCTGTTATTATTGGAGAGTGAGAGTATACAAAGTTTCTTTCTTGGAAGAATTTGTGTATAGCATATGCTGTTAAACTTCTTACTCTAAATACAGCAGAGAATGTGTTACTTCTTGGTCTTAAGTGCGCTATTGTTCTTAAGTACTCAAGCGTATGTCTCTTCTTTTGTAATGGATATGAGCTGTCTGATTCACCTTCTACTATAACATTTGCTGCATGTATTTCTATTGGTTGCTTAGCTCCTTCAGTTGACACAACTTCTCCTTCAACTATTATTGATGAGCTTATTGGTAACTTAGTTATTTCTTTAAAGTTTTCTAATTTATCATCAGATAAAATTATTTGCATGTTCTTAAAGAAACTTCCGTCATTTAATTCTATAAATCCAAAGTTTTTTGATCCTCTAGATGTTCTTATCCAACCTGCTACCTTTACAGTTTTACCAATATACTCATTTTGGTTTCTGTATAGTTCTTTTACAGTCACAAATTGTTTTTGCATTTTGTATTTCCTCCCTATTTTAGTTATTATTAAAAATAAAAAAAGCCTTTCATCCCATATAAAGGGACGAAAGACTATACTCTCGCGGTACCACCCTAATTGTCAAAATATGACCTCTTAGTTAAGCTATGCTTATGATCGTAACGGGATCATCCGTCTAGGCCTACTTGCTATCGCTTTCGGGTAGAGACTCCGAGATGTTCTTCAATATAAATTTCGTATTGGGCTCACACCTTATCCCAACTCTCTGAAAACTAAATTTTATATCTACTCTTCTCATCATAGTCTTTAGTTCTAGTATTACTATATTGTAAGAAGATTATACCAACTTCTAAAATTTTAGTCAATATCTTTATTTTTTTATGTTTTTTACATTTTATTACTCAATTATAATTTATTAATTTCCTATTTTTTGATATAGTCTAATTATAGATTACATAATAAGCTCTCGAGGTGAATAATGACAAAGAACATAAAAAGTTTTATAGATAAATTTTTATTAGCTTTATTTATTATTATTTTAAGTCCAGTTTTATCTTATGCTAATACTCCTGATAACATAAATTTCAGAAGTATTACAATTGAAGATGGGTTATCCCAATCTACAGTAGAAACTATTTTTCAAGATAGCAATGGCTATATTTGGATAGGAACTAATGATGGTTTAAATAAATACAATGGATATAACTTTGAAAAATATACTCACGATATTTATAATAAAAATACCATTAGCAGCAATTATATTGTAGATATAATTGAAGATAATGAAGGATATGTATGGGTATCTACTATAAATGGTTTAAATAAAATAAATACTAAAAATGATAATATTACTAGATATTTTTCAGAGTCTAATAATGGAACACTGTCAAATGACCGCATATGCGAAATTTTAGTTACTAAAGCTGGTGATATATTAGTTACTACCTCAAATGGGTTAAACTTATATAATAAAAATACAGATTCATTTGAAAGGATTTTAAATAATAATAATGATTTACCTACACAGTATATACACTCAATAGAAGAGGATTCTAATGGTGATATCTGGCTTGGTACTCAAAGTGGTTTAGTTAAACTAGACAAAAACCTAAAGAAAATTAAAGAATTTACTAATAATAATATAAATACTATCTCAGACTATCCTATATATAGACTCTATAATGACAATAAATATATATGGATTGCTACCTTAGGATCTGGCTTATTTAAAATAGATATTGATACTTATGAGTTTAAAGTTTATACAAATACAAATTCAAATAATTCTATTCCTAGTAATTTTATAAGAGATATACTAAGAGATTCTAATGGCAACTTATGGATAAATACACAGGGAGGATTATCTAAATATAATACAGAAAACGATAACTTTATAAATTATAAAAATAAAATTTATGACCAAAATAGCCTTATAGATGATAAAACCTACTGTTTAATAGAAGATAAAAGTGGATTAATTTGGGTTGGAACATATAAAGGGATTTCTATTTTCGACCCTAATAATAACTTTCAACATTATAAGTATGATCCCTTTGATAAAAATTCTTTAAGCAGTAATATGATACATGGAATTTATGAAGATGATGATGAGTATATTTGGGTTGGTACTAGTTTAACAGGTGTAAACATAATAAATAAAAAAAATGATGATCGTTACTTTTTAACTAGTGAAAATAGTAGTTTATGCGATAATACTATCCAAGATATAACAGGCCTAAACAATGAAATTTATATAGGTACTTCAAATGGGCTTACTATTGTTAATAAAAATTCTAAAACGATCCAAAACTTTTCAGTTGAAGATGGATTACCTGTTAATATGATAAAATCATTATTTGTTGATAGCAAAAACTACCTTTGGATTGGAACAAATGTAGGTTTAGCTGTTATGAATATTGAAACTAAAGAAATAACTAATATAACAAATTATCTTATAAAAAATTCTATAAGTGATTTATTTATAAGAGATATTTATGAAAGTAAAAACGGAAAATATTATATAGGTTGTTTTCTAGATGGAGGGTTAGTAGAACTAAATCCCAAAGATAATTCTATTAAAGTATATAAGAATATAGAAGATGATAATACTAGTATAACTAACAATTCAATTAGAAGTATAACTGAAGATATGTTTGGTAATATAGTTATAGGAACTAGTCATGGTCTAAATATTTTTGATACTAGTACAGAAAAGTTTACTCACTATACAACTAACGATGGATTACCTAATAATAATATTTATGGTATTTTAATCGACTCTAACAATAATTTTTGGATGAGTACTAATAGCGGGATCTCTAAATTCAATACAAAAACTAAAGTGTTTGAAAATTATACAGTTATAGATGGACTTCAAAGTAATGAGTTTAATGGAAAGTCATACTTTAAAAATAAAAATGGAGATTTTTATTTTGGTGGTATAAATGGATTTAATATATTCAAACCTAAAGATATTAATACTTCTAAATATAAACCTAATGTAATATTCAATAAGTTTGAAGTTAAAGGTTTAAATTATAAAGATATCTCTAATCGTAAATTTGAATCTACTGAGAATAATATTACTTTAAGTTTTTTTGTTGATGATTATAAAAATTTAGACGGTGTGCAATATTATTATATGCTTGAGGGTTCTGATAACGATTGGGTATTATCTCATACTAACAAAATAGTTTATGCTAATTTATCACCTGGAAAATATACTTTTAAAGTTAAGGCTTTAAGTTACAATGGCATAATGAGTGACGAAAATAAAGTTTCATTTATTATAAAGCCCCCTTTTTGGAAAAGTAAGTTAGCAATCTTAGGATACATTATATTTACACTAATTATTATTAAATTTAATATGACAAAAGTTAAAAGGCTAGATAACTTAGTTGAAAATAGAACTAAAGAACTAAAATCTGAAATGAAAAAAAATAAAAAGTTATTTAATAAATTAATTACATTAGAAAAGAATAAAAATAACTACTTTGTTAATTTATCTCACGAACTTAGAACTCCACTAAATGTAATTAACGGTACTGGTCAATTAATAAGAGACTTTAACAGAAAAAATGAGCTAACACCTGATAAACTTGATTACTATATGGATATAATGGGAAGAAACTGTACACGTCTGTTAAATATAATTAATAATATAATAGATACTAGCAAACTTCAAAGTAACAGCTATATTATCAATAAAAAAGAAGAAGATATTGTATTTATAGTCGAAGAAACTATATTAGGATTAAAAGATTATATAGAAAGTAAAGGTATAGAATTTACTATAGATACTATGATAGAAGAAAAAATTATTGAGTGTGACAGATATGAAATAGAAAGATGTATTGTAAATTTAATTGGTAATGCAGTGAAGTTTACGCCACCTGGAGGAAAAATTGATGTATTTATAAATGATTTAGATGACTATATTCAAATCAGCGTAAAAGATACTGGTATAGGCATAAGTCAAAGAAATATTGATAAAATTTTTGATAAGTTTAATCAAGTTATAGATTCTACATCTGAAGTAAAAGGTGGTAGTGGTCTAGGACTTACTATAACTAAACATCTAATAGAACTTCATAATGGAAAAATATCTGTTGAAAGTGAAATCGGTAAAGGTAGTACATTTATAATAACTTTACCCAGTTAAATAAAAATATATAATTATAGGGTTTATATTTCATTTGATATAAACCCTATATTTTTGTCAATAATACTAATTAAGAGGTGATATATTTGAAGTATTGTTTACTCTTTTTATTAGTATTATTTTTTATTGCTCCTAATGTAGACAATAATAAATCTATATCTCAAGTTTTCAGAGATGGATTTTATGATTATATAACTTGTTTAGATGAAGTTTCTAGTTATGCATATAAAAATATACCTTTAGTAGCAAAACTTTATGAAATTCCTTATAAAAATGCTTATAATAAAATAATGTCAGATAGAACATTTACTAAGCATCTCGTTGTTTCCGGAGAAACAATAGATGATATTATAAAAAAATATAATTATGATATTAGTAATGAAGACTTAAAATATTTTAGAAAAATTGTATATAAAGAAAATATAAATATTATATCAGATGACTACAATATAGAAGCAGGGCAATATATAGTTGTTCCTTCTCAATAAAAGGGTTATCTAATTAGATAGCCCTTTTATTTTAATTATATTAAGTTCTACTTCCATTATCTACCCAATCTTTAGCTTGTAATGTATTTTCTTCAGATGGTATATTAACATTAGTTTCTGAATATACATCATGGGCATCTGCAAATGGTGCATTTATAGCTCTATCAAGAGCTTGTTTTAAATCTAATCTACGATTATTTTCACCATTTAATGCTTTAGCTTTATCCTGCATCAAAGTCACCACCTCTTGTTGCCTTTTTAATTATTATTAACTTTTTTTTGTGATAAATTCACATTATTACAAATTACATATATTTTAATATATAGTAAAATATATTATCTTTTTTAAATTCATAGATTATTTGCTATAGCTTCTATTGTTGATCTTAAATTTAAAATTCCATATCCTTGAGAATCATTTGGATATGTGTATATAGGACTTTTAGTTGCTCCAAGCATTAAGTATGTTTTTAAAACTTGAGTAAATAAAGAGTTTCTTTGATATCCTCCTTCTAGTGATATATATTCCATAATTAATGCTAAAACTCCACATGTTAATGAACTACTTACACCAGTTCCTGTAGATTTTATATATTCTTGATTTATAAACGTAGATATAATATCTACTCCAGGAGCAACTATATCAGGTTTTATTGTAGTTCTAGCTCTTATAGGACCTTTTGATGATCCAATCCACATGCTATTAGTTTTGTCATTAAATGCCCCTACTGTTATTACACTATCAGTTGCTCCATATAAAGTTATAGTTGTAAATGAATTTGGGTCCAAAAACTTAGTATTGCTAGAAATTAAGTTACCATTTGGTAAATACAAATCAAATTCACCAGTTGTCACAAATTCTGGAAAGGTTCTTATTGTCCAAATACCTGGCTTTATATTATTTATTTTTATATACACTTCTCCATTACCAGATAAAAGCCATGGATATATTGCTTGTATTTCATAAGTTGTATTTTCTAAATTAAATTTTCCTCTATATACCTCATTGTCAGGAGAATAATCTACTCTATAACTTAATTCTCCTGATGGAGATATTAATTGAATTCCACTTCTTCCTGGTCCATTCGGACACATTGTTATGTCTAATGCTTTTTGATTTCCTACTTCTAAAATAACATCCGTAGAAGATAAATTTTTTAATATCCCTTCATAGTGTATATTTGTATTACCTTCATTTCCAGCACCACTAACTACAACAATACCTGTTCTGGTTAAAAACTCAAATGTATCTAGTAAGTTAGTTAAAATTACAGATCTTGATCTTTCTCCTACAGTTAAATTTATTATAGTCAGTTTATTTTCTTTTTCCGCTACATCTATTATATATTTAATAGCCGCTAAGAAATCATTATTTATATAGTTGATTCTACCCTCTAAAAATGTTCCTTCATATTCTCTTAATTTAACTACAACCAACTCACTTTTTGGAGCTACACCCTTGTATAAAGGATTTTTTCTTCCAGATCCAGAAGCTATTCCTGCTGCAATTGTTCCCGTTCCAATATTATCTACAGTTAGACTAGGATCATTTTCTAGTATTGCCCTATTTAAATCTTCTCTTGTAAATTCACTTCCAAAAATCATGCCTTGAGGAGGACTTTTTTCATCTTCATTTCCATTTTGGTCCCATATAGAAATAATCTTACTAGTGTTATCATCATTTATAAAATCCGGATGTAAATAATCAATTCCTGAATCTATTATAGCAATCATAACACCTTCACCTTTTACAGTTATATATGGATTATTTTCTATATATTCAACTTGAGATGCACTAGATACTGTTTCTCCATCAGAGATACCTTCCCCAATTTGTATCAAACTACTAATAGGCCTTCCCTCTTGCCACCATGCAATTTCTTCTATTCTATTCAGCCTTAATGAATTAAAATCATCATCTGTATATAAAACTGTAAGTTGATTATTTAAAACCATAAAATCATTTAAGCCATTTCTACTTAAAGCATTAGATATATCCCCTACATATACTATTGAGTATGATTTTCCCATAATCTCCCCCACTATCTAAGTATTTCAAAAACACCTCTTATATTTAAAATACCATATCCATAATTATTATTTGGATATATATTATCATTATTTCTAGTGGCACCTGCTCTAAATAAAGTCCTTATTTTTTGAACAAAGGCTTTATCAGGATAATTACCTTCTACTAATAAATATTGTAAAAGCATTGCTACACATCCTGAAGTATAACTTGCAGATGCTGCAGTTCCTGTTATGGTTGCATATCTACTTCCAGGATATGGTCCTATAATATTTACACCTGGAGCTATAATATCCGGTTTAAGCAAACCACTTATCGTAGGCCCTCTCGATGATTCTTGCCATAAACCACGATTTATACTATCATACGCACCCACTGCTATGACATCACTATATGTAGCTGGGTAATTTATAGTTTTTTCTGGACTAGGGTTTCTAAATTTAGTACCTGGATTTAATAATACCCTATTGGGTAAGTAAGCATTATACACTCCATTAGTTATATAATCACCGATTAGGCGAATTTTCCAAATCCCTGTTTTTACATTTAATAGGTTTATAATTATTTGTTGTTGACCTGAATAAGTTGTTGGATATATATATGTTATTCCATAAATAGTACCCTCTAAATCAAATTTTCCTACAGATGTGTAAAAGTCGCTTACTTGTGGTTGTTTGCTTGGTTCTCCTGTAGGACTAATAACAGATGCTTCTGCAGTATCTGGTTTATTTAACCATATTTCTATTGTCAAACTAGCTTCTTCACTTTCTATCTCAAGTTCTATATCTTGATTATCACCTGTAAATAATATCCTTCCACTTGTATGCGTTTCTGCATTTCCCTCATTTCCCACTGCGCTAACTACACAAGTGCCTCTATTAAAAAATATCTTATCACTTAAAGTTCTACTGCTTATTCCTGCTAATGAGTTTGTTCCATATATATTATTAATAACTATTGGCATATTTAATTGGTCTGCTTTTTCATAAGCATATTGAGTTGCTACCAAAGCCATTGCATTACTATAAATATCATCAAATTTTGCTAATTTTACTATTATTAATTCTGCATCTTCTGCAACTCCTGCATAATCACTATTTAAATTTCCAAGGCCAGCACAAATTCCAGATAATATAGTTCCATATCCTTCCTCATCTGTTGATAATGATGAATCTTGTTGTTCTATAGCTTCATTTATCTGTTCTCTAGTGTACTCAGTTCCTATAGTATATCCATCTGGAGGATTTCCTTCTTTTGTTTGATCCCATAAATATAATATTTTAGATGTTCCATCTGGATATATAAAATCTGGATGCAAATAGTCAATTCCACTTCCAAATACCCCTATCAAAACACCTCTTCCATTTAAGTTTATATCTGGATTATTTTTAAAAAAATTAACTCCAATTTCTTCATTCGCATTAACTCCATTTTCAGTTCCCATATTAATTCTTCCTAATATAGAAAGTTTAGTAAGTGGTAGTAATCTTGTTATAGAAGGAACAGATATTGATGATGCTATTGCATTTAAGTTACTTTCATTAAAAAAAACAATTGCAAAGTTATCACTTAACTTAAAAAAATCGGCTTCTGGAGCAACTCTCCTTAATTCTTCTTCAAACCCTGGTTCATATAAGACAATTATTCCATTAAAAAGATTACTTTGCCTAAAGTAATAGTTTTTTATTTTTTTCTTTTTCTTTATTTTTCTTCTACTTGTTTTTTTTCTATAAAAATAATCTAAATCTTCATTAAGATCTGCTAATTGATCTAATTCTAGTGTTGCTAAATTTAATAACCCATACCCTCTTAGACTATTTGGATAAGATATATATTCAACTCTTCTTGCTGATTTTAATAATAGTGCCTTAAGCTTTGCTGAATATAAAAATGGATCATTATTATTTACAACTCCCCATTGTAAAAGTAAAGAACATACTCCTGTAACATGTGGAGTAGCCATACTAGTTCCACTTAAAGCGCCTTGATTACCTCCAGGTAAGTAGGATAATATTTCTTCTCCTGGAGCCAATATATCTGGCTTAAATGCACATCTTTCGAAATCACCTTCACCAGAAAATATAGAAACAACATCTGTTTTAGAATTATAACTTCCTACAGTTATAACTCTACTTGCTGTTCCCGGAACAGTTACTGTAAGTTCAGTTGTTGGAGTCAGAAATCTAGTATCTTTACTTAACCCTTCTGATGTTGGAAGATATATATCTATATTCCCTTCTACTATCTTTACTGGTTCGAACACTATTTTCCATATTCCAGGTGTTATTTGACTACTTGTTGTTAGTTGAAATGTTACTCTTCTTTGTAATGAATATGGAGCAATAGGATAAAAATACCCTTTTATTCTTGTTGTTCCTATTGAATTTCTTACTTCACCTGATGTTAAAGAAATTGACTGAGTTTTTTGATTTGAAGGATTTACTAAGTACACATTAAAATCATCTGCAAAATTAGGCCATATATTTATATTTATGACTCTTTCATTTTCACCTATAGTAAATTCAACTTCCTCAATTTCATTTTCTAATTTTATATTTTTATGTCCACCTTTATTCCTATTATTTCCCGCTGCAACAACAATATTATTTTTCCAAAATAAGCACATATCATCTATATATTGATCAAATAATGATAATCCCCTATGAGATCCTTCATTACTTCCGTAGCTCATATTTATTGCCACTGGCATTTGTAATTCTAAAGCCCTATCTAATATAAACTTTATGGCTCTCATAAATTCCGTGCTTCTTGAATAATTATCTACAGTCCTACTTCCTACCTTAACTACTATTAAATTCGCTTCACTTGCAATTTGAGATGCTATACTTGCGACATGAGTTCCATGAAAGTTTGATAATGATATTGGTATGCTTTGACTTTCTATTGCATTGTTTATATCTTCATTTGTATATAATGTACCTTCCTTAAATCCATCTGGTGGATTTCCTGGGGTTTCTTGATCCCAATAATATAATATTCTTGATTTACCTTCACTATCTTTAAATACTGGCAATGTATAATCAATTCCAGAATCAATTATCCCTAGTAAAGTTCCTTTTCCAGTTAATCCACTTCTATTTTTAAAATTACTTATACCTGTACTTGAGAAACTCTGGGTATCTTGACTTTGAAGTATGAATGGTTTTTCTATATATTCTATCTGAGGATATGAAAGTAAATCCCTAATTTGATCTTCTGTTTCGGCCGTTATTATAGCATATATAGGTGTTAGTATTTCAACAGAAACGCCTAATTTACTTTCAAGAAATAATATATCTCCACTGTATTTAACTATTACTTCATAATCCATAACATTCACCTCCTAGAAAATAATTTTTATACCTATATATTTTCTTAAATATTTATTAAGTTTCATAAAATCTATAGGTATTGCTAATATTTTTATTGTATAATACTACTATTAATTATATTGAAGTTAATTTAATTTATATGACTAAAAGGATGTGTTGTTTTGAAAGAAAAAAAGATTTACTTAAATATTGTGCTTACTGTAGTTGTCTCATATATATTAATTAAATTTATAGATAACTATGATTATTTTTTTAGTATAGTAAGCTTATTATTATCATTACTTACTCCATTTGTAATAGCATTTATATTAGCTTACATACTTAATCCAGTTGTAAATTTTATTGAAAAAAAACTTAAGTTAAAGAGGATATTTTCGTTATTTATAACCTATGGATTTTTTCTTATTTTACTTGGCGGATTTATAATTTTTACAGTTCCATCTTTAATTGAAAGTATTTCTGATATAGTAAATCAATTACCAACTTATGCTAAGCAAACTCAAGATTTTTTATTTAAGTTTGGTGAAAGCTTAAAAACTATTGACCCTAATACCTTAAAAGATGTTATGAATAAAATTATGTCTGCTATGCCTCAATTTAGCAACTTATTTATAGGTTATATTGGTAATATATTCAATACTACATTTTCTATAGGTAAATTTATAATACAATTTTGTTTAGCATTTATTATATGTTTTTATATTCTTTTAGAAAAAGAAAGTTTCTTATCTTTTTCTAAAAAATCGGTGTACATAGTTTTTGGCAGAAAGTTTGGAAATTTAATATTAGATATTTGTAGTAATTTAAACTCTAATATCGGTAAATATTTCTCGGGAAAAATTTTAGATTCAGCTATAGTTGGGTTATTATCAGCAATAGGTCTTTATTTTATAGGATCTAAGTATTCCATTCTATTTGGTACTTTAGTAGGTTTCATGAACTTAATCCCGTACTTTGGTCCTGTTATAGGAATGACGCCAGTTGTAATAATCAACTTATTTTATGATCCTAAAATAGCCATGTTCTCTTTAATATATTTGATTTTAGTTCAGCAAATAGAAGTTGCTGTAATTGAACCTAAAATAGTTGGAGGTCAACTTGGACTTAGTCCATTTTTAACAATACTTGCAGTTACAGTAGGTGGAGGATTCTTTGGAATACCTGGAATGATTTTATCAGTGCCTATAATGGGTGTCTTAAAAATATATATTGTCAAGTTTGTTGAATCAAAAAATATTGATCTAAGTAATTAAATAAAAAATAAAAGTCTATTTCATATTGAATGAAATAGACTTTTATTTTTGACAATTTTATACTCAATTTATTACTTGATAGCATTATTATAGTTTATTTTTTAAAAATTGTATTTCCTTCTTTTATAGTTTCTAAAACTTGTACAGTTTCTAATTCTTCAACTGGTATGCTTAATAAATCTTTATCAACTATAACTATATCAGCTACTTTACCTGGTTCTAATGACCCTTTAGTGTCTTCTTCGAAATACTGATATGCTCCATTTATAGTAACAGCTTTTATAGCTTCCATTACTGATATTCTTTGATGCTCACCTAAAACTCTACCAGATTCAGTCTTTCTGTTTACAGCATTGTGTATACCTAATATCTGGTTAGGCATTTTTACTGGTGGATCTTGATGTATAGTAAACTTAATTCCTTTTTCTAATGCCCATCCCATTGGAGATATGTTTTGAGCTCTTTCTGGACCAAAAACTTCATCATGGTGTAAATCTCCCCAGAATCTTACATGGTCATTAAAGAATGTAGGTACAGCACCTAAAGCTTTTACTCTATCTAACTGATCATATCTTAAAGCTTGACAGTGAACCATAACCGGTCTTAATTCTGTTCCATGTCCTGTTATTTCAACAGCTCTTTCATAACATCTTAAGAATTGTTCACAAGCCTCATCACCATTTACATGAGTATGAACTTGAATGTTCATGTTTATACAATCAACAAAGTATTGAGTTACTACATCATCAGTTTGAGTTCCATATCCACAGTAATCTGCTGGTTGTCCTTCTGGTACAACATGATATGGATTACTTAACCAAGCTGTAAATCCTTGAGGTGAACCATCTAACCAAGTTTTAGCGCCTGCTAATTTATAATGATTGAAGTATTCTCTTTTTGGAGTACCTTCATCCTTCATTAAGTTTTTAGTTGATGGTTGAGTAGCAAGACCTACAACATCTATTATTAACATATTATTTTGAGCACATGCTCCTAATATATGGTTGTATCCGTTAGCTTCTTCAACAGATGCATCTTGAGTTGTTGTTACTCCTAATGATGCATATAATTTTTGAGCTTTAACCATAGCTTTTAATATTTCTTCAAATCCTGGTGCTTTTACAATTTTTTTCTTTTCACTATCTAATATAGCATTTTCTTCAAGTACTCCATTTGGCTCTTTAGAATCAGGAGATACAGTTCTTACAACTCCACCTTCTGGAACTTCATAATCTTCACCTACATAACCATATAATTCTAGTGCCTTAGAGTTTACAGCAGCTAAGTGTCCTGACGCATGAGAAACTGATATTGGAATTTCTGTGCTTATTTTATCTAAATCAAACTTAGTTGGATGTTCTCCACCTTCAAATTTAGTATTATCATATCCAAATCCTATTAACCAATTATCTCCAGCAGGAGGATCATTCTTTAATGACTCTTCTAATCTAGCTAATAATTCTTCTTTAGATGTAACATCTCCTAAAGTAACTATCATTAATGTTTGTGCAACAGGAACTATATGACCATGTGGATCTATAAATCCTGGAAGCATAGTCTTACCACAAAGATCCACTTTTTCAATTGATTCATCATATTTAGAAAGTATCTCTTCATTAGTTCCTAACTCTTTAATTAATCCGTCTTCAATTACTATTGCTTCTTTTACAGATTCATTCTTATCTACAGTTATTATATTTCCATTAAAATAAATTTTTCTAGTCATTACTTTATCTCCCTTACGATCGCATTTATGTTTCAAACATTTTTAAAACATGATTTAAGATTAATTCCTTTTAAAAAATAAGTCAACTGTATAAAAATCTTTTTAATATGCTCTTTTTCAATTAATTCAATATTACCTTGAATAATTCAAGTTAATTCTAGAGTATTTAATTTTTATAATTTTTATTAACAATTTTAGCATAGGCTATTGCTTTATTTATACGTTCTAGTATTTCTTCTTTATCACTAATTATTGAAGATTCATCACTATTCCAAATAGTATCAAAGAATTTATCACATATACCCTTAAACTCAGTATCGTTTATTATTTCATAATCACCTACTCCATTATCTATATCTTTAGGTAATATATTTATACTTCTTGATAGATATATAGTTGGGTTTTTATTTTCCTTAAATGTATCTATTAAACTACTCTCTATAAGCTTAACTTCAACTTTTGATGATTCTAATATTATTTTTTCAATATATTTTAAATGTTTTTCTCTTTGCTCAAATGTTAATTTCACTCTATTATTAAAGAAATTTAACTCTCCAGAAGATATATATCTTTTTAGCTCAGATTCACAAATTAAAACTTTTAGCTTTGATTTGTAAGTTACATTTTGTAAAAATATATTTATATTGTTTACTTCCTCTAAAACAGATTTATCATTCTTAAATGTAGAACTACATACTTCTTCAAATATATCTAGTGGCATGAATATTTCATTCATAGATCCTATTAATAATCTTAAATCTTGCCCCATAATATATTGAGTATATACTTTCTCTTTTATTAAATTTGTTGAAGATATACTATTTACCAATGGTTTACCTTTATTTTTTAATATCTCCTCTAAATTATAGTACATATCATCTACAATTCTTTTTTCTCTTGACATAGTTGTAAATAAACACTGATCTCCTCCAGAGTAAACCGCACTATGGAATATTCTATTTTTTATAACTGAAATTATAGAATCAGAGTTAATATTACAATTATATATTTCAAACTTCATTTTAGGATAAAGTGTAATAAGATTTATCAATAATATGGTATTAAATATTATATCTTTGTCATCACCACTAAAACCTGTTAAAAATCTAATCTTTAACGTACTATGATCTTCCGTTTTAGATAAATCATATTTCATACGTGCAATTGACATCTTATCACTAATATTTAACTTATATAGATTAGCATAGATTATTAAATCTAGTTTATTAACTTTAGTAATATATGCTTCTAAATCTTTAGATAGATATTTTTTTCTCAATCTAGGATTAATATGAATCATTCCATTGTAATGATCTTCACAATGTGTATTTTTATATACATTTGGCAAACTCTTTTGAGACGTTTGCATATACGCTTCTTTTAAATATTCTTCAATATATTGTTTTAATATATTTGTATTGTCTATATCAGCACCCATTTCAAAGTAATCAAGAATATCTTGCATTGAAGTAGCTGTAAGGGAATTAACTATGAATTCTGATGTTGACTTACATATACTTGATATACCTTTTTGAGTTGGTAAATTCTTACCATTAATCCATTTACTTATATATGAGTCATCATATCCTAATGCATTTGCTAACGCGCTTTTCTTTTGATTTGATAAATACAGTAATTTTTCCAGTAATTCTCCAAATGTAATACTTCTCACTTACTTTCCTCCGCTTATTTTAAATTTGTTAGTACTACTTATTATTCAATTAACTTTGTTCCATTATTCTAAGTATAAATTATTTTATACATTTTTTTATTGAATTTTTTTGTATTTTTATTCAACTTGATTCAAGTTTACTCTCTGTTGTAATGTTCTTTTCAAGTTTTTCTATGATAGTATTTTATTGTTCGGTAAACAAATTCTGACTGATTGTGACATTTATCGAGACTAAAATTAAATAAAAAAAGGAGAAAAAGCAAAATGACTACTTTAAGTAACAATAAAAAGTCTAAGTTTGCTACAGGCTGGCTTATAGTTGTAGCTTGCATGCTTATACAAGCTATACCTTTTGGAGTTGCATCTAATATACAACCTCAATTCGTAAGTTATGTCGTAGAAGAAAATGGTTTTACACTTGCTGGTTTTTCACTAATATTTACATTAGGTACAATTGTATCAGCAATAGCATCTCCATTCATAGGAGCTATGTATAACAAAATAAACCTTAAAACTATGTACTTATTAGGAACAATTCTTTCTGGTGGAGGTTTCTTAGCCTTTTCTATGTGTAAAGAATTATGGCAATTCTACATAGTTGCAGGTATTGTTCAAGTTGGTACTGCTGCAATATCTTCAATAGGAGTTCCACTTTTAATAAATGGTTGGTTTGATGAATTATCTAAAGGAAAAGCTCTAGGACTTGCTTTTGCTGGAGGATCTATAGGTAATATATTCTTACAACAAATAACAGCTTTCTCATTAGCTAATAATGGTGCATCTAAATCTTACTTACTTTTCGGTTTACTTTCATTAGCTGTAGGTATACCAATAACGCTATTATTCTTAAGAATGCCCAAAGATAGCTCTGAGATTGTTAAAGGTAAATCGAACAGTAATGTTGAAGATAAATCTTCTGATAGCGAAGAAATCGATTGGGGATATTCTTTAAATGAAGTTAAAAATATAAAATTCTTCTGGATATTTGCATTAGGATTATTCTTCTTAGGAATGTATGTTTCTGCTTTAGCAGTTCAATATCCAGCTTACTTAAAACTTCACTTAAAAATAGACCCTATGATAGTTGGTATGGTTGGTTCTATATTCGCTTTATGTTCTTTAGGTGGAAACCTATTTGGTGGAATAATATTTGATAAGTTAGGTGTAACTAAAGGTCTAATAGTTGCTGCTATATTAGCTGCTACTTCTTGTTTAGCATTAATGTTCGCTGGACAAATGCCAATACTTGCTCAAGTATTCGCTGCGTTAAAAGGTCTTTCTGTATTCGCTTATATGATGGGACCATCTTTACTTGCAGGTTCATTCTTTGGTAAAAAAGAATTCGGTGCAATATTAGGAGTAGTTCAAATATTCTTTGCTGTTGGATTTGCTGCTGGTTCATCTGTATTCGCATTATTAGTTGATAAAGCAGGATACAGCGTTGCATGGACAACTATATTAGTGTTTATAGGAGTATGTTATACATCTCTTGTAACTGCATCTATAGGTATGAATAAATTAAATAAGCAAAGAATAGAAAAATTCAAAAATAATAGTATAAAAGAAGCTATATAGTAAGAATTAATATTAATTATTTAGCACGGTTATATTATTTTAGCTGATAAATAACTTAAATGTTATTTATAATAAATTTTACTAATTAAAACTAATAAAAAAAAAGGCTTAAAATTGTTAAAATTTTAAGCCTTTTTTCTATAATTTTATTTAAGCTAAAGTATTTTTTATTAAAGATTTTATATCCTTCGCTGGAGTATCTTCAACTTTTATAACTTCGCCTTCCCAAGTTCTTATCTTAATATAATCTGTTCCTTTTGATATTAAATATTGAGGAAGTAAAGGAGTTTTACCTTTACCCTTTGGAGCATTTATTATGTATGTTGGTATAGCCATACCAGACGTATATCCTCTTAAATACTCCATTATTTCCATTCCATCATCCACTGATGTATTAAAGTGTCTAGTTCCTTTTACATGCTTACTATGGAATATATAATATGGTCTTACCCTTATTTTTAATAATTCATGATTTAAATATCTCATTATAAATTTATCATTATTTACACCATTTAATAAAACAGCTTGATTTCCTAATGGAACACCGATATTAGCTAATTTTTCACACGCTTTTTTAGTTTCTTTTGTAATTTCCATAGGATGATTAAAATGTGTATTTATATATATTGGATGATATTTTTTTATCATATCACAAAATTCGTCAGTAATTCTTTGAGGCATAGTAACTAGTGTTCTTGTTCCTAACCTTATATAGTCAACATGTTTTATTTTTCTTAGTTCACTTATTATCCATTCTAACATACTATCATTTAATGTTAATGGATCACCTCCTGTGATAAGTACATCTCTTATCTCAGTATTTTCTCTTACATAATCTATAGATTGTTGTAAAACTTCTTTTGATTGTTGACAATCTTTTTGTCCTATATTACGTCTTCTTTGACAATGTCTACAGTACATAGCACATTCATTTGTAACATTTATTATTAATCTATCTGGATATCTTCTAGTTATGCTTCCTGCAGGATTTGTAAATTCTTCTCCCATTGGATCTAAATCACTTTGTTCATCTTCTAATTCTATAAACGATGGTATAGACATTAATTTTATTGGATCAACAATATCCTCAGGATTAATTAAACTTAAATAATATGGAGATATGGCCCATCTAAATTGACCTTCAACTTCTTTGATTTGATTTATTTCTTTTTGTGTTAATTTTAATATTTTAGACAATGTATCTACATCTGTTATTCTATTTGATAACTGCCATTTGTAATCATTCCAATTTTCTTCTGTTCCGCCTAGAACACTTAATATATGTTTTTTTCTTTTATCTATTTCTTCTTCTAATTCCAATCCATTTGGAATTTGTTTTCTTATTTCAATATAATCTTCTATTCTTGATTTTAATTCTGAAGCTCTTTCTAGAGAAATTCTTGTACTTTCGTTCATAAAATGTTCATCAAGGATCTATAGTTTCCTTGACTTCCCCCCTTCTTTTGTTGTTTTTATATTTATCCCTAATTTAATTCTATCATAAAGAAAACATTTTTCCAACAAATCTAAACATTTTAGATTTTAATATGCTACTCTTTATGTATTTTCATCAATTTTTTTACTCAATCTTCCCATCATATTTTTTGCAAAATTTGAAATATCATCTGGTACACATTTTGATTCAGCTAATAAAAGATATATTTCTATAGCTCTTTTGTAATCTTTTTTTCCAGCATAAGCTTTATATGCTTCCTTTGACAAATCTTTTGATGCTATACTAATTCTTTCATATCTTCTTTTCACTGTTCATCTCTCCAATACAAGTATTATATTTACTTATAAATTCTATTTTTATTTACACCAATTTATTACATAAATTAGTGTAAATATGCATAATAAAAAGGATAAACTTCAAGCTTATCCTTTTTATTATTTTAAAATTATTTAAAAACTTTTATATCACTTCTAGCTATTTCATTTCCATTGCTTATTGCACATACATATATTTCTATATCTATATTCTCACTTATATTAACTGTGTAGTTAGTATCAATTAAATTAGATGCTAATAGTTTAAATTCATCATTTCCCTCAGCCATGTCTTTTATATAAATATTATATTCACAGTTATCTATTGAGTTCCATTCTAAATTTATTATATTATCATCTTTATCTATATTTGCGATTAAGTTAATAACATCTTCCTCAATTTCTTCAATAGAGTGTTTTATATTAGTTATATTACTTATATTTGTATTTCCTTTATCAGTAACACCTACAACATAAATATCTAAATCGATATCTTTTAAGTCACTTATATCTACTTCTATAGTAGTTTTTATTTTACTTTCATTATCTAGGTCAATCTTATCCATTATTATAGATTTAACAAGCTATACTCTTCACCTAATGAGTTGTTTTTTAAGTATATATCATAATTAAATATTTCAGATATACTACTCCATGTCAATGTAATTATCATCTTATTATCTTCTATATCATATGATGATATTAGATCTTGTATAGATTGATTAATTAATGGTTCTTTTACAACTTTTACAGTTATTATTTTACTTTTTTTATTCCATCCAACACCACATGATATCAATACTTTTTCTTCGCCTTCTCTAAGTCCTACAATAGTTCCATTTGGATCCAATCTTATTGACCTTTCTATTGGAAGTTTAGATTCTACTAATTGATACTCTATATCAGGATTTTTTAATCCTCTTGGATTAGTAATTATTTTAGGTTGTATTTTTTTTATAGATCCAACACCTAATTCTATAGAATCATCAATTTCCATTTTTTCTACTTTTGCATTTATTTTATATCTAATTGAATCTACCTTATCCCCTGATTTAGCATAAATAGTAGCACTACCTACGCCTACAGCCTTCACTTCATTATCTTCAATTTTTAATATATCTTCATTTGAGCTTTCATAAGTAACTTCATATGAATCTTTAAATCTTTTATAATCTACTTCCACACTGCTATTTATTTTTGCACTATCTCCTACAAAAACCAAGCTTCCATCTACCTGTAGATTTAAATTTTCAACCTGAGGATCTACTACTAACACAGTAGCTTTTTTTAATACTCGTGAATCCTTAACAATAGCAATTGATGAATAGCCTTTTTTTATCCCTATTAATGTAGCAGTATTCTCTTCTTTATCACTATTTTCAATAATTTTAAGTGATTTATTATTATCTAATATTTTAAAACTTATATCTGGGTCTTTTGCGTAATTAGGTATTTTTATATAGTCTCCACTAGATAAGGTTACTTCCTCTCCTAATCTTATAACATATTTATCTATATCTTGAATATAATCTCCATTAATTATTTTTATTTCAACGCCCTTTATCATAGGTTTTAAAATTCCAAATTTAAAAAGATAATATTGAGCTATAAGTAATACAGGAATCATAATTATAATAGCTAATTTTCTATGTTTGTCATCTTTAATAATCCTCATACACTCACATCCTTCAGATTATTCCTATATTTATAATTTTCTTGTCTTAATTATAAACCATAAAGTAAAAACTTAAAACAAAATACTACTAGTTTATTTCTTTTATTTAATTATATCACGTCTTTTATATATAATATATTTTTAACTTTAAAATAAGTATATATAATATTTATACCTTTAACGTAAATAATATATTTTGAAACAAATATATAGTTGAGGTGTAAAAATGGATAATTTAAAAGAAAAATTATTAAAAGAAATTCCTAATTTTAAAGAATTTTCTTTAAAGTTTTTTAATGGTGAAATACCTAAAATGGAATATAAAAGATTTTCAGGCGGATATGGAGTTTATGCACAAAGAGATCAAAAGTCTTTCATGATTAGACTTAGAGTTTCTTCTGGTGTGTTATCTCGTTCTCAACTACATACTATCTACCAAATGGCAAATAAGCATAACTTAAGCCATATACATTTGACAACTAGACAAGCTATACAATTACACGGATTAGATATTGATGCTATTTGCAACATTATGGAAGAAGGAATAAATAATAATATATTTACTAGAGGTGGTGGAGGTAATTTCCCTAGAAATGTTGGTTTATCTCCTTTGTCTGGAGTTGATAAGAATGAAGCTTTTGATGTAGCGCCTTACTCTATAGCTACAGATAATCATTTTATAAATAAAATTACAACTTATCATTTACCTAGAAAATTAAAAGTTTCATACTCTAATTGCGAAAGTGATACTGCTCACTGTACAGTACAAGACTTAGGATTTATAGCTACAATAAAAGATAATCAACCATATTTTAAAGTATTTGTTGGTGGTGGGTTAGGACAAAATCCATCGGTTTCTCTACAATTAGATGAATTAATTAAACCATCAGATGCACTTTATTATGTTGAAGGTCTTACTAAAATGTTTATGGATCATGGAGACTATAAAAATCATAGTAGAGCAAGAGTAAGATATATGGTTAGCAATCTAGGAGAAGATGAATTTTTAAAAATTTTCAAAGAATATGTTGCTAAAGAAAAAGAAAAAGGTGGCCTCGATCTTAATCCTGAACCAATAAAATATGATGAAGGTGGCACTGAATTAGATATTTTCAACACTAGATTAATAAAACAAAAACAACAAGGAAGATATGCTGTTTATATCCACCCTATTGGAGGTCTTTTATCTCTTAGAGATTTGAAATCTTTGTTATATGAATTGGATAAATGTAAAAACCCTATGATTAGATTAGCAATGACAGAAGGCTTATATATTATAAATCTTGATGGAAATGAAGCAAAAAAAATCCTTGAGATAACTACTAATATAAGTGGGAATACTAGCATAGAAAAAAGTGTAGCTTGTATAGGCGTTCCAATTTGTCAAATTGGAATTCAAAATAGCCAACAAATGTTACAAGATATAATATCATTTTTTAAAGATAATGGAAATGACGATATACTAAATGCTATTCCTAGAATATATATATCAGGTTGTATGAATTCATGCGGTGTGCACCAAATAGGAGCCATTGGATTAACTGGTAAAAAGAAAAAATCCGATGGACAATTAGTAGATGCTTTTGGAGTGTTTGTTGATGGCGATTTCAAATTAGGTAAAACTAGACTGGGTAGATTTATAGGTGATTTCAAAGCTACAGATTTGCCAAAATTATTATTTGAAATAGGAACCGCTGTTAATAACAAGAAAAAAGATTTTTATACTTGGATAGATGAGGATAATGATGAACTAGAATCTATAATAACTAAATTTAAAATATAATAAATAAAGTAGATTTTGGTTAAAATAATATTACTAGAATTGCCTAAGGTTATAAGCAGTACTATATTTTACTATATCATGATAACCATATAAATATGACATCACCCACCATAGTTTTTTTATATTATATAAATTTATCATTGTTTATATTGATATAAATATAATAAGTGTTCTAGCCTCTATCTAACTAATTAGTCTTAACTTCCCTTAGGCAAATCTATTTAAATAATGCTCTGGAATACCAGAGCATTTATTTATTCATATAAAACTAATGCTATTAACTCTAAATCCTCGTTTCCTATGTTTTCTATATAATGTTCATTTCCATCTGCAGTATATATTACATCACCTTCATTAACTTGAATAAGATCACCATTATCTAAGACTTGCCCTGTTCCTCTTAAAATATAATATACTTCAAAATCTTCAGTATGATCATGCATCCCTATAGAATTACCTTTTGGTATTGTAATTTTAGCAAAAAGTTTTCCTTTTCCCTTAAATTCATCTCCCTTAATTATATGCTCCCTTTTTACATTACCTTTTCCATTTCTTAAGTTTCCATCCTCAATGAATAAATCGCTCTTTTTTTTAATCACAATCTCATCTCCCTTTATACATTTTATAATATCATAAACTTATACATTTTTTATAATCGTATAATAAAAATAAGGTAACTAATATATTAAGTCACCTTATTTTTTTAAAATTATTCTTTTATTTCTACCTCATATTTTTCTAGTACATCGTCTATTAATGTATTTTGTTTATTATAAGATAATTCACTTATTAAAGACTCTTTTTCATCATCAAATGAAGAATATTGTTCATCAGTCTTTATAATTATATGATATCCATAATCAGTTTCTACAACCTCATCATAAATTTGACCATTTCCTAAAGAAAATGCTGCTTTTTCAAACTCTTCTACCATATCACCAGATTTAAAAAATCCTAAGTCTCCACCATCTGTTGCACTACTGTCTTCTGAGTATTCCTTAGCTAAAGAAGCAAAATCTTCTCCATCTTTTGCCTTTTTTAATATTTCTTCAGCTTTTAATTTGGCCTTTTCTTTTTCTTCATCACTTAATTCATTTCCATCATCATCAGTTGTTTTTATTAATATATGTGATGCTTTAACCTCTAAAAATTCATCTTTATTTTTATCATAATAATTTTGAGCTTCTTCTTCAGTTACCTCTGTTGATTCTTCTAAGTATTTTATAGCAATTAATTCTTTTTTTAATTCTTCTTTAAGAGACTTCTCAGTCATATTAAATTCTTTTAAATACTCATCTTCTGTCATTCCAAACTGATACTCTATTGAACTCATTGTACTTTCATATTCAGAATCTACCTCATCATCTGTAATACTAACATCATTTGCTATTGCCTCTTTATACATAGCTTCTACAGTAGTCATATAATCTAACATACTATATTCATATGATTCTATCTCTTCATCACTTAACTTGGTATTTCCTTGTAAATAGAAGTATGGATCCATCATTGATTGTAGCTGTTTACCTGTAATAGAGGTATCTCCAACTGTAGCATATACCTTACCTTTACTGTACGTCTTTGAAGTGGCTGGTAAACCTCTACCTACACTTTTACCATATGTAAATCCTATTACTAAGCAAATAACACCTACTAGAGTAAATGATATTACTTTTTTAACTATATCTTTTTTTATATTTACTTTTTTTAATCTTTTCTTTTTCTTATTAGTTTTGTCTATATAATTTATAGAGTCAGTAGATTCAACTACTAAATCTTCTTTATTTTCTCTTACACCCTTATCTTCTGACATAAGTTCCTCCTAAAAATTTATTCTATATTTATATTACATTATTTATTATCAGAAAGTGTGAATACTAAATGAAAGTAAGATGAATTTATTATGAATTATATATTCCTTAAACTATATCTTATTTCATATCTACCAACTTTGTTATATCCATGTTTTAATTTATAAGTAATTTCATTTTTATCTTTATTTAAGTAATCACAACAACTTACTAAAGACTTAAATACTTCAATTACTTCTCCTTTTTGATTCACTAACTCAATTTTTTTATTTCCACCTCTTTTAATTATAGTCCCATACTTTGTAAAGTAATCATCGTATTCTTTATCTATACACTCAAATTTATAATGCATCTTCAACGGTTCAATTTTATCACTTGATAGAATTTCTTCTCTTTTTTCTTCAGAAATTTTATTTGAAAATATTTTATCATTTAAATAATTAAATAATTCAATTGGAGTTTTATTGCTATTTAAATACTCGCTTTCATCTTCCATTGATTCTCCAAGAGATTCTTTTAGATAATTAATTGCACTTCCCATATAATCTGTATGTCCATATTTTAAATTTTCCTTTATGTATGACAGTGGTACTTTTAATTTTCTGCTACACTCCTTGTATGTATTAAACTCTAATACTTCTTCACTATATAAATCTATAGCCCTTATTCCTCGACCTCTATTTATTTTAATATTTTTTATATATTCCTCATTTTCTTGTAAGAATTTCTTTACATTATCCATTTCTTCTTTCGATATAATTTCTTCTGCGTCTTTTTTACTATCTTCATTAATTTTTACTTTAAGTAATTTGTCTGTTTCTAATTTTTCTTCATTAATTTCAGCTATAGAAACTTCATTTTCTGCATTAACAACTTCTATATTATTGCTAACCTCTTTTAAATTTTCTGTTTGTTTTTTCTTATTAATTAAACTAAAAAGCTTTTTAAACAATTATGATTCCTCCTAAGCAGTACTATTTATCTTTTTTTACAATATCATATATAATATTACTAAAATATACATATTTAGTAAACTATAGTAGTTAAAAAACAAAATATACATTTATCTTTTATCTTTGTTAAAATATAAATTAAATTTCACTTTACTTTTTTGATATAATATAATCTAAATAATAAAATTAATACTACAAGGGGGATATTATGAATAATCTTTTAAATGAAGCAAATAATTGTCTTTTATGTAAAAACGCTAGATGTCAAAAAAATTGTCCAATTAATACTCCAATTCCAGAAATAATAAAACTTTTTAAAGAAAATAATTTCGAAGAAGCGGGTAAAATACTTTTTGAAAATAATCCCTTATCTTCTATATGTGCAATTGTATGCCCACACGAGAATCAATGTAGTGGTAACTGCATAAGAGGTATAAAAGGTGAACCTGTGCATTTTTATGATATAGAAAAAGAAATTTCATTTGAATATTTAAAAAATATGAAAATTACAAAACCCGAGTCTAATAATTTAAAAGTAGCTATAGTTGGTTCTGGTCCAGCTGGAATAACAGTTGCTTTTGATTTAGCTAAAAAGGGATATGATGTTACTATTTTTGAGAAAAATGAAAAAATAGGCGGAGTATTAACTTATGGTATACCAAGTTTTAGACTGCCTGAAAATATAATTAATTTACTTGGTACAAGATTAAAAGAATATGGTATAAAGATAAAAATAAATTCTTTAGTTGGACCTGTTGTAACTTTAGATAAGCTTTTTGAAGATGGATATAAAGCTATATTTATAGGTACAGGTGTTTGGAATCCAAAAAGATTGAATATTAAGGGTGAAACTTTTGGTCATTGTCATTATGCCATAAACTATTTAAAGAGTCCTCACCTTTATGACTTAGGTGAAAAAGTTGTAATAATAGGTGCTGGTAATGTTGCTATGGATGCAGCTAGAAGTGCAAAGCACTATGGAGCTAAAGAAGTATATATAACATATAGACGTGATTTTGAAGATATGACTGCTACTAAGCATGAAATTAATGATGCTAAAAATGAAGGTGTTTTATTTGATACTTTTAAATCACCTGTTGAAATAGTAGATGAAGGTATAATACTTGCTGATACAAAAAAAGTAACTAATGAGGATGGTTCTACTTCACTTATTACTATCGAAAATAGTGAAAAATTAGTTGAGTGTGATTCTATTTTAATTGCAGTTAGTCAAGAAGCTAAAAATAATATAGTAGTTAATAATAAAGGATTAGATGTAAAAAGAGGAGGTCTTTTACATACTAATGAATTTGGACAAACAACAAGAGAAGGTGTATTTGCATGTGGAGATGTTGCCCATGGTGCAAGTACAGTTATAGAAGCTGTAGTTGCCGCTAAGAGAATTTCTCAATCTATAGATGCATATATACAAGGAACTTTAAATGATGAAATTGAGTTTACATCATAATATTTATAAATAAAAATAAGAATATCTCAAATTAATTTGAGATATTCTTATTTTTTAATTTTAAGGTGAAATATGGTATAGATATTATAGAACCTATAAGTGCATCAATCATATCAATCATAGTATCTTTTAATCCACCAATTTGTGTATGCATTCCGAATAAACTATCTATAGTAAATTCTAATATTTCCCACATACTTGCAATTCCCATTACAAACATAAATAAAAAAGTAATTATAAAAATTATATTCATATTATTTATATTTTCACTATTATTAAAATACTTAATAATTAAATATGCTATATTACATGTAATTATTCCTGAATATAAGTGTAAAAAATCATCATAATGATTTATATTGTAGAATTTAAAACAAGTTCCAAGTAATACAGATATAAAAATAAAAAACGTTAAATTCACAAATATACCATTATCTAAAAGCTTATTATATTTTATATTTATTATACTTAATGCTATGGTACCTATTATACAAAGCCCTATTGTGATTATTTTTTGCATTTCATTCTCTTTAAAAAAGTAAACCGAAGAAGCTAAATATATACT
Organism: Romboutsia sp. Marseille-P6047; assembly: GCF_900604535.1. NCBI lineage: Bacteria > Bacillati > Bacillota > Clostridia > Peptostreptococcales > Peptostreptococcaceae > Romboutsia > Romboutsia sp. Marseille-P6047. Next base: position 35,647 of record NZ_UWOT01000002.1, on the reverse strand, counting down.
ATAAATAACAATTAAAAAACACTTTATGATTTTTTTATTTTTCATTACAATACCTCTTTAACATAATTTAGTAAAGGATTTGATGAGCATGCTTAAATCATCTTTAATTACTTCATCTTCTAAAGTATTATACGTAATAATTTGAGTTTTCATATCGTTTAATATCCCCATAAATTTATTATATATAAGTACCTCCTTACTTATAATTCCTATAAAAAGTATAGCATAATTACGCATAAAAAATATGGTATATAGAAATTGATGCTTTAATTTCCATATACCATATTTTATATTATTTTTTTAATTTTAAAAGAGCTTCTGCAAATGGGTTATTAAAAGCTTCATCATTTTTATTTTGATTTTTTAAATACTTTTTTATATCTTTTTTAGATGCTTTGTTTTTTTCTTCTTTTTTACGCTTATTAAATGCTGATAACTTTTCTCTATATCCACATTTACAAACAAAAATTCTTCCGTCACCTTCACCTTTTAATTCTAACTTTTTATGGCAATTTGGGCATCTAGAATTAGTAACTTGTGAAATAGTCTTTCTAGTATTACATTCTCTATCTTCACAAACTAGTATTTTCCCTTTCTTTCCATTTACCTCAAGCATATATTTACCACATTCTGGACACTTATTTCTCGTTAAATTATCATGCTTAAATTTATTATCACTATTTTTTATTTCTTTAACAATATCTTTAGAATAATTATTTATTTCCTTTAAAAATACATCTTTACTTAGTTTTCCTTTCGAAATGTGATTTAGCTTACATTCCCATTTTGCTGTAAGTTCTGGTGTTTTTAAATCACTTGGGACTAAGTCTAACAATTGTCTTCCTTTAGATGTTATGTGTATCTCTTTTCCTTTTTTCTCTACTAAAAATGAATTAAATAATTTTTCTATTATATCTGCTCTAGTTGCCACTGTACCTAAGTTATTCTTTTCCATAGATGTAAGAAGTGTACCTTCATTTAGATATGATGGAGGATTAGTTTTTCCACTAGTTTTATTGATCCTACTTATATCTAATATATCGCCTTTCTTTAAATCAGGTATACTATCATAATCCTCTTCATCATCTATATCTTTATAGTTTTCTTTCCACCCTAAGTTAATTATTTTATTTCCTTTTAACGAAAACTGTTCACCTTCTATTTCACCTATAGCTATCGTTTGAACATATTCATATGGAGGACATAATACACTTAAAAATCTCTTTACTACTAAATCATAAATCTTTCTTTCCTTATCACTTAAATCGCCTAAAAATACTCTTTCTTCTGTTGGTATTATTGCGTGGTGATCACTTACCTTAGAATCATCTACAAATGATTTATTTCCTATTAATTTAGATTTTAATAATTTTGTACAAATTCTAGTATAGTCACTTACATTTACCGCTTTTATTCTATCTTTTAAGGTATCTACTATATCTTCAGTTAAATACCTAGAATCTGTTCTTGGATAAGTAAGTATTTTATGGTGTTCATATAGCTTTTGCATTATAGATAATGTTTCTTTAGCTGAATAACCAAATATTCTATTTGCATCTCTTTGTAATTCAGTTAAATCGTATAGCTGAGGAGAATATTTCTTCTTCGTGCTTTCACTTACTTCAATTAGTTTTAATTTATTGTCATTTATCTTTTCAATAATAGAGTTTATTTTATTTTCACTAAATGTTGATTCACTTTTATTTTTATTATCTTGCCATATAAATTTTAATTTACTATTCCCTTTAATAGTATTAACTTCTATACCATAATAATCTTTAGGTTTAAATTTTCTTATTTCGTCTTCTCTTTTTAATATCATACCTAATGTTGGAGTTTGTACTCTACCACAAGAAAGTTGAGCATTGTACTTAGTTGTTAAAGCTCTAGTTGCATTTATACCAACTACCCAGTCAGCCTCTGACCTTGCTATTGCTGAATAATATAAATTATCATATTCTTTTCCATCTTTTAACTTGTTGAAACCATCTTTAATAGCCTTGTCAGTATTAGATGATATCCAAAGTCTTTTTAATGGCTTACTTGTTTTAACTTTATCTATTATCCATCTTGCAACAAGCTCTCCTTCCCTTCCTGCATCAGTTGCAATTACAATTTCATTTACATCATCTCTATTCATTTGTGATTTTACTACATTAAATTGTTTACTAGTTTTTTTTATTACAACAGTTTTTAAATATTTTGGAAGTATTGGTAGATCCTCTATATTCCAATTTCTATATTTTTCATCATAACTCTCTGGGTCTGCTAAGGTTACTAGATGTCCTAAAGCCCATGTAACTATATATTTAGGACCTTCTATATATCCATTCTTGTCATTTTTACAACCTAATACTCTAGCTATATCTCTACCTACTGAAGGTTTTTCTGCTAAAACTAATATTTTTCTCATAAGGTATTCCTTTCTATTTTCATCGCTAAAATCTATCAAAACTTAAATCTAATATACATTTTTGACTTTCTTTATTATTCTACCATTACTATGTTCATATGTTTAGTATAAATAAGTCATCTAGTAAAAAAATATATAAATTAATATCTGTTATATTTCTACATATTATTACTTTTAATTCCAAATATATATATATATTTATCCTTAAAATAACTATCCATAATAAATACTGATGGTTATATATCTTAGTATAAAAAATTGCAATTTCAGTTATTATTCTCTTTAATCTACACTTTATCCTAAAGGGGTGGTTATATGAAAAATAAGTCTATTACATTTATATTTTGTATTTTTATTAATATTATCTTAGGATTATTTGTACAAGTTTTAAATATTCCGTTATTATTTTTAGATACTGTAGGCACAATATTCGGTGCAGTAACATTAGGTCCAATTTTAGGTGCTCTTATTGGTGGATTATCAAATATTATATTAGGTTTTGTCTCAAATCCTCTTACATACTCATATATTCTTGCTAACATTGCCTTAGGCTTAATAGTTGGATTTATTTCTAATAAGAAAGGCTTTTCTTATAAAGAAGCTTCTATTGTTGGGGTTATACTGTCTATAATATGTCCTTTAATTAGTACTCCAATTTCTTTATATCTATTTGGAGAACTTAATAGTAATGGATCTAGTCTATTATTAGCTATATTATCTAGATCAAACGAAATAATTTTTAGTGGCGTTTTTATACCTAGATTAGTAAGTAACATGGTTGATAAAATTATTTCATGTTTATTTGTAGCATTTATATTAACTAAAATATCTCAAAAGTATATAAGTAAAATTGATGAAGCAAAAAAAGAAAGTCAATTAACAGTTGAATTAGTTGAAAATAATTAAAAAATAGGCTTACTCAAAATTTATTTGAGCAAGCCTATTTTTTATCTAACTTGACCATTACCATAAATAATGTATTTTATAGTAGTTAATTCTTTTAATCCCATTGGTCCTCTAGCATGTAATTTCTGTGTGCTTATTCCTATCTCTGCTCCAAATCCAAACTCTGATCCATCTGTAAATCTAGTTGATGCATTTACATAAACTGCTGCTGCATCTACTCTTTGTAAGAATTTTTGAGAGTTTTTGTAGCTTTCTGTAACTATACATTCTGAATGTCCTGTTCCATATTTATTTATATGAGATATTGCTTCATCTAGATTTTTTACAACCTTTATAGCTATTATATAGTCTAAATATTCTATATTCCACTCATCATTGACAAAATCTATATCGTTAACTATAGATTTTGATATTTCATCACCTTTTACTAATACATTTTTTTCTCTAAGCTCTTTTACTATCATTGGCAAAAACTCTTTTGCTATCTTTTCATTTACTAATAATTTTTCTGCTGCATTACATACGCCTGGTCTAGATGTTTTAGCATTTATTATAATATTTTTAGCCATATCAAAATCTGCTGTTTCATCTACATATATATGACAATTACCTGTTCCAGTTTCTATTACCGGTACTGTAGCATTCTTTACTACAGATTGTATAAGTCCTGCTCCGCCTCTAGGTATTAATACATCTATAAATTCATTTAGCCTCATCATCTCTGTTGCAACACTTCTAGATGTATCTTCTATAAGTTGTATTGAGTTTGTTGGAAGCCCTGCTCTTTCTATTCCCTTTTTTAAAGCTTTTACTATCGCTTTATTAGAATTTATAGCATCACTTCCTCCTCTTAATATAGATGCATTTCCTGTCTTTAAACAAAGACCTGCTGCATCACACGTTACATTCGGTCTAGATTCATAAATTATACCTATAACTCCTATTGGAACTCTTTTTTGACCAATTTGAATACCATTAGGTCTTTGCCACATAGATGCAACTTCCCCAACTGGATCTTGTAAATTTACTATCTCCTTAAGACCTTTTGCCATTTCATTTATTCTTTCATCACTTAAAACTAACCTGTCTAGTAGTGATTCTGATATTCCTTTGTTTTTCGCATTTTCTATATCTTTACGATTAGCATCTAATATTTCTGATTTACTATTTATAAGCTCTTCTGACATTAAAGTAAGAGCATTATCTTTTTCTTTTGTTGATAAAACTCCTAATTCATAAGATGCATCTTTTGCACTTTTACCTATGACTAATAAATTACTCATATTTTTCCCCCTAAATTTATTTTCTTTTTCCCACAAATAAAGTTCCTATCTCTTTTCCATTTAAGATATCTAAAATTATTTCTGGATCTTTACCATTGGCTAGAATCATATCTATACCTTGTTCCGTGGATTTTTTAGCAGCTATCAATTTAGTAGCCATTCCGCCAGTTCCTAAATCACTTCCAGCTCCACCTGCACATGCCTCTAGCTCCTCTGTTATTTCTTCTATTTCGCTAATTAATTTTGCATTATTATTGTGTCTTGGATCACTATCATAAAATCCATCTATGTCTGATAATATTATCAATAAATCTGCATTTATTAATAAAGATACTATAGCTGATAGGTTATCGTTATCTCCAAAATTAACTATATTTTCTATTTCATCTATAGATATAGTATCATTTTCATTAACTATAGGTATTATTTTTTTTTCTAAAAGTATATCGAAAGTATTGCAAACATTATTTTTAATTCGATCATCTTCTATAACATCTCTTGTTAACAATACTTGACCTACTGTGTGGCTATATTCTCCAAAAAATTTACTATATATATGCATTAATTCACATTGTCCAACTGCAGATAATGCTTGCTTTTCTCTTATATCTTTGGGCTTTTCTTTTAAATTTAGTTTACTTACTCCAACACCTATAGCACCAGAACTTACAAGAGTCACTTCTTTCCCTGAATTAACTATATCTGATAATACTCTTGTTAATTTCTCAATTCTATTTAAATTAATATTTCCATTATCGTATGTAAGAGTCGATGTCCCAACCTTTACTACAATTCGTTTTGCCTCTTTTATTTTGCTACGAAAGCCCATTTTTTCTCTCTCCTTAGATTATTATTTTTTATATTCTATCTATGAAAATATGTTACTATACCTGTTTTACCTTATCAAGAAAAAATGTTTTATATTTAAAATTTTTGATCTTTCATACCTTGTTTCACTTTCCCTATATTTAATTTTTATTAATCTTATTGACATATTTCTAAATATTGTATACGATTACTAATAAATAAGTGCTATAACAAATCAATATCCGTTGAAGCTTTATAGAAGAGTTATCGTTTAGATACGCCGAAGGAGTAACACTCTCAGGAACTTTTATAAGTAGGACTGTAAAGCTTAGGAAACTCTGGAGAGACCCATTAAAGGGCGCCGAAGGGGCAAGGCTTATGCTCAATCTCTCAGGCAAAAGGACAGGGATTATACTATTATTTATGTTAGTATCTATAAATTATTATAATTACTTTAGTTTAACTAAGTATTATTTATAATTTTAATTTATATATAATAACTAAAATTATAGTTTCCATGCATATCCAGAGCTAAGTCATATAGATTTAGCTTTTTTTATTGCATTAAAATTATTAATATTTTATATTAAATTCCTGTCAATTAGTTCATTTAAAACCTCATTGATTTTGTAAAGCATAAAATAATATTATGGAGGAATGTTTTTATGAATTTAATTGATCTATTAAACAATATTGACTCATTTATATGGGGGCCACCTTTACTTATTCTTTTAGTAGGTACTGGTATATTTTTTACTTTTAAATTAAATTTTTTACAAATTACCAAATTACCTAAAGCTTTAAAACTAATCTTTTTTGCTGAAAATGATGGTAGTGGCGATATTTCAAGTTTCGGTGCACTATGCACTGCACTTGCAGCTACTGTTGGTACAGGTAATATTGTTGGTGTTGCTACAGCAGTAAAGGCTGGTGGACCTGGTGCACTATTTTGGATGTGGGTTGCTGCATTCTTCGGTATGGCTACTAAGTATGCTGAAGGTGTTCTAGCAATAAAATATAGAACTAAAGATAAAAACGGTCAAATTTCTGGAGGACCTATGTACTATATCTTAAATGGTATGGGTAAAAAATATAAACCTCTAGCTATGTTTTTCGCTTTTAGTGGTATATTAGTAGCTTTACTTGGTATAGGTACATTCACACAAGTTAATGCTATTACAGATGCTATAAAAGGAAGTTTGGGTATTAACCCTAAAGTAACAGGCATAGTGCTTGCTGTTTTAGTTTCATTGGTAGTATTTGGAGGACTTCAAAGTATTTCTAAAGTTGCTACTAAAGTAGTTCCTTTTATGTCTATAGCTTATATAGTGCTATGCTTATTGATATTAGGAACTTATATTAAAGAAATACCAATAGCATTTTCTTTAATAATAAAAGGTGCATTTAATACCACAGCTGCATTTTGTGGTTTTTTAGGTGCAACTGTATCTATGGCAATTAGAAATGGTATTGCTAGAGGTGTATTTTCTAATGAATCAGGTCTTGGTAGTGCTCCAATATCTGCAGCTGCTGCTAAAACAGAATGGCCTGCTGAACAAGGACTTATCTCCATGACGGGTACTTTTATAGATAGCTTAATCATTTGTACACTTACAGGTTTAGCCCTCATATTATCAGGTGTTTGGAAATCTGATTTTAACGGTGCATTAATGACTCAAGCTGCCTTTAAAAGTATTTTACCTACAATTGGCCCTTTATTCTTAACTCTTAGTTTAAGTTTATTTGCCTTTACTACAATACTTGGTTGGAGCTATTATGGTGAAAGGTGTTTCGAATTTTTATTTGGTGTAAAAGGAATAAATGGATATAGAACTTTATTTGTTTTAATGGTTTTACTTGGAGCATTTTTAAGATTAGAAGTAGTTTGGATTATAGCTGATATTGCTAATGGATTAATGGCTTTGCCAAACTTGATTGCACTACTTTTCTTGTCTCCAGTGGTTGTGTCTGAAACTAAATTATATATGACTCATTTAGATAAAAAATCAAGTATTAAAGAAAGTAAGACTATGGAAATGTAATTATATAAAATAAAAGGTAATTGATTTTATAATAATTTATTATATAAAATCAATTACCTTTTTGTAGTATTTAATTATTAAGCAAAGAACTTAAGTAATATACCAGCTGCTACCGCAGAGCCTATAACACCTGCTACATTTGGACTCATAGCATGCATTAATAAGAAGTTTGAAGGATTTTCTTCTTGCCCAACCTTTTGAACAACTCTTGATGCCATTGGTACTGCTGAAACTCCTGCTGCACCTATCATTGGGTTAACTTTTCCTTTAGTTAATTTACACATTAACTTTCCGCCTAAAACTCCTGCTGCTGTACCTACTGAGAATGCAGCAAGTCCCATTGCTATTATACCTAAAGTTTGAGCACTTAATAATGTATCTGCATTAGTTGTTGCTCCAACTGATAATCCAAGTAATATAGTTACTATATACATTAAAGAACTTTGAGCAGTTTCTACTAATTTAGGAACTAATCCTGATTCTTTTATTAAGTTACCAAACATTAACATACCTACAAGTGGTGCTGCTGTTGGTAATAATCCTATAACTATTATCATAACTACTATTGGGAATATTATCTTTTCTTTTTTAGTAACAACTCTAGTTTGTTCCATTTTTATAGCTCTTTCTTCCTTAGTAGTTAAAGCTTTTATTATTGGTGGTTGTATAACTGGTACTAGTGCCATATAAGAATAAGCAGCTAGCGCTATTGTACCTAATAATTCTGGAGCTAGCGCACCAGTTAATTGTATAGCTGTTGGTCCATCTGCACCACCTATTATACCTATAGATGCTGCTTGTGGTCCTGTAAATCCAAGAGCTATCGCTCCTAAGAATGCAAAGAATACACCAAATTGTGCAGCTCCTCCAAGTAACATTGTCTTAGGATTAGCTATCATTGGACCGAAATCTGTTCCAGCTCCGATACATAAGAATATAAGTGGTGGATAAATACCAAGTTTAACACCTTGATATAGATAGTAGAATAATCCACCTTTATCACCATCATGTGCAGCTTTCATTAAATCAACACCTGGCATATTTGCAAGTAACATACCAGTTGCTATTGGTATAAGTAAGTATGGTTCATAACCTTTGCTAATAGCTAAGTATAAGAAAAAGCATGCTAAAGCTATGACTATTACTTGTTTAATGTTCATTTGTGCGAACCCTGATTCCATTACGAAATCCATTAACATTTGACCCATGTCATCTTCCTCCTCTAGCTTTTTAATACTATGCTATTTTTAATATTACATCTCCAAGATTTACGTTTTGTCCTTTTTCAACATGTATAGTTGATATAGTTCCATCAACTGGAGCTATTATTTCATTTTCCATTTTCATTGCCTCAAGTATAGCTACTACGTCACCTTTTTTAACTGCTTGTCCTTCTTTAACTAATATGTTGAACATGCTTCCTGGCATTGGAGCAGTTATATCTTCACCAGCACCATTTGAAACTGGAGCTGCTTTAGGAGCTGGAGCAGCAGTTTGAACTGGCTTTTGTCCTGGCTGTACTTCTTCTACTTCAACTTGATATACTTTTCCGTTTAATGTTATGTTATAAGCTTTTATACTCATTTTAATCTCCCTTTCATTTCATAAAAATAATTTTATAATTTCGATTTTAATTTTTTATATTTTTTATAATCATGTTAGTGTAAGTTAATTATTACTTTACTCTTTTTATACTTCTTATATGAAGGTTTGGATTTAACTTTCCATTTCCAGCCATTATAGATGCTGTTAAGCAAGCTACTAATCTTTCTTCTTCGTCATTATCATCTATCACTGTATTTGTAGTAACCGGTTTAACTTCTTCTTTTTTATTTTCTTTAAATAAAACTTTAAATGAGCTAAGTACTACAGCTATTAAAGCTAAAGTTAAAAGAACGATTGTCATACTTGATATTGTGATAGATATACCATCCATAAATGTTATATTCATATTTACCACCTATTCTCTACATAGTTACTGTTATATATTGTATAGCATTTTCATCAACTTCTTCAGTTGTAGCACATTCATTGTACTTAGATTCTAAGAACTTTGGAGCTACTTGAGGGAATAATGCATAAGCTAATACATCTTCATCAGTCTTAGCTAATTCACCAGCTTCTTTTTTCATAGCTTCAAATTCAGGAGCTATTAAATCAGCAGGTCTTACAGTTATTACTTCATCATCTCCAATTATTTTCTTTTTAATTTCTTCATCTATTGATGCAGGAGCCTTACCATATAATCCTTTTACATAGTCTTTTATTTCTTTTGGAACTAACTTATATCTTTCTCCTGTTAAAACATTGAATAAAGCTTGTGTTCCAACCATTTGACTTAAAGGTGTTACAAGTGGTGGGTATCCTAAGTCTTTTCTAACTCTTGGTACTTCGTTAAGTACATCTTCATATTTATCTTCAGCATTTTGTTGCTTCATTTGAGATAAAAGGTTAGATAACATTCCTCCCGGAACTTGGTACTTTAATGTTTGAGGATCTGTTAGTAAAACCTTTGCATCAAGTACGCCTTCGGCCATATACTTATCTCTTATTGGCTTAAAGTACTCTGCAACTTCAAGTAAAGCTTCCATATTTAATTCTGGATTTCTATCCATTTCAGCAAAAGCTATTGCTAAAGATTCAGTTGGAGGCTGAGAAGTACCACCAGATAATGGAGATATTGCTGTATCGATTATATCTATACCTGCCTCAACAGCTTTCATATATAACATTTCAGCTATACCACCTGTACAATGAGTATGTAGCTCTAAAGGCAAATCAGTTACTTCTTTTAATTTCTTTATTAAGTCATATGCATTGTATGGTGTAAGTACCCCTGCCATATCTTTTATACATATAGAATCAGCACCCATATTTTCCATAGTTTTAACTAATTCAACATAGTACTCAGTAGTATGTACTGGACTTGTTGTATAAGATATTGCACATTGACAGTGTCCATTATATTTCTTTATGGCTTTCATTGATGCTTCTAAGTTTCTAACATCATTTAATGCATCGAATACTCTTATTATATCAATTCCATTTTTTATAGATAATTCTATAAATTTTTCTACTGTATCATCAGCGTAGTTTCTATAACCTAAAAGATTTTGTCCTCTAAGTAGCATTTGTAACTTTGTATTTTTAACATGCTTTCTTATAAGTCTTAATCTTTCCCATGGATCTTCATTTAAGAATCTTATACAAGAGTCAAATGTTGCTCCACCCCAAACTTCCATTGAGTAGTATCCTACTTTATCCATCGTTTCTAAAATAGGTATCATTTCATCTGTTTTTAACCTAGTTGCCATTAAAGATTGATGTCCGTCTCTTAAAGCAGTTTCAGTTATTTTTAACTTACTATCCATTAACTCACATCCTTTATTTTTAATTTAAGACCATTATATATATATATAGTTATAATGAACTCATTCACTGAACATGTTCATTATAACTATTTTTTACCTTATTATCAATATTAAATATAAAATTTTTATTAAGTTCTATGTATTTACATGATTTTTTTATAGTTGTATAATTAAATAAATAAATTATTTACATAATTTAATATAGGAGAGTTTAAAAATGAAAAAAAACTTAACAAAAAGACAACTCCAGGCTATAGAAACAAAAAACAAAATACAATTTTGTGCTAAGAAACTTATCAGAGAAAACGGATATGAAAATGTAAGCGTTAGAGATATTTGTACTGCAAGTGGTGTTGCTACAGGAACATTTTATCTATATTTCCCTTCAAAAAGTGATTTATTTGTATCATCTTATGAAAGTAATCAAAATGAGGTTGCTAATAATATAAATTATGAATTAGAGTCTAAAGATACTCTTACAAAAATAAAAGTTTTTTTCTTAAATTATATTAAATATAACGAAGATTTTGGTGTTGATGGCTTAAAAATTGTATTCTCTGATTGGAATAAATATAGAAGTGGAAAATTAGGCGAAATCCTTAAACATATAATATTAGATGGTCAACAAAAAGGAGAACTATCTACAGAACTTTCTGCAGATGAAATGTATATTTACTTAATTTCAGCTGCTAGAGGCTTACTTCATGAATGGTGCATAAGTAATGGTGAATTTAATTTACAAGAAAGAGCTTATAAATATATAACTCTTTTAATTAGCTCTTTACCAATAAAGTAATAATTATATATTTTTATACAAAAAAACTGTTAATAAAATTTTATTAACAGTTTTTTTATATAATATATTATTTTATGAGTTAAGCTATGTCTTTGCTTATTTTTAAGACATGTTTTTTATTTTTCTTTAAAGTCTTATCACAATAGTATGTTGCAATTGAAAATACTGATAATATTGATCCATATGTGCTTGCTACATTTATAAATGATGGTTTCTCATGTTCGCCATAATATGAATTTCCACCATCTATATCCTGTGGTTTTATATGTTGTACTACATATTCTAAACATGAGTAAGTTTTTGTAAAGTATTTTTGGCTATAAATAGTATAAGATCCAAGCGCTAATATAATTAGAACTACTAAAGTTGATATTAACTTTGTAACTTTGGTATCTTTTTTTATTTTAAATACATTCTTTGACATATTCATTACCCAGCTCCAATAAATACCTATGTGTATACCTATTAAAGATAACGATAAATATGATGCACCAAAATGAAGCATCTTCCAAAACATTACTCTGTCATAAGTGTTTGCCTTCATAATAAACACACCACTTAGTATTATCGTTATGATTGATATAAGTAATATTAAACTTAACAAATATGAGAATTTAGTTCTAAATTTTATTTTTCGGTCAAATAGTCTTTTACTTATATTTACTATCCATTTTCTATTTAAAATCATATGCGCAAGTATAAATATTCCAAATACTAATCCACTCATCGTATGGAATTTAAAGCTTATTAGATTTTTCTTAAAAAATGTTATAAATAAGATAGCCATTGCTATATCTAAAGTTAATTTTATTTTATTTTTTGTACTCATCTTTCCTCCAAGTAATTGATTTTCAATTTCATTTACTCTTATTATTTTACATGAATATCTAAAATTAACTTTAATTATATTTAGTTTTTTTTAATATTTTTATATTTTTATTATAAATTACAAACCTTAGTTGGAATGAAATACTGCTCATTCTCTAAGTTATTCATAATACCATCAACTTTATAAACTTCTTTTAACAGATTTATATCCATTATATTTTTAGCATTGCCACTTTTTATAAGGCAACCATTTCTCATTACAACGATATTATGGCTGTATTTTATAGCTTGATTTATATCATGAAGTACCATAACTACAGTTATACCATGATCTTTATTTATAGACTTTACAAGTTCTAAAATTTCGATTTGGTGATATATATCTAAATATGTAGTAGGCTCATCTAAAAATAAAACTTCAGGTTTCTGAGCTAATGCCATAGATATAAATACTCTCTGTCTTTCTCCACCTGATAAACTCATAACGGGTTTATTTCTATACTTTTCTAAACCTGTACAATTTATTGCCCATTTAACTATATCATTGTCATTCTTATTTTCTTTTTCAAAAAATTTTTTGTGAGGTAATCTACCATAACTAATTAAGTTTTCTACAGTTATATCATTTGGCACAGAGTTTTGTTGATGTACAGTGGCAACTTTTTTTGCTATATCTTTATACTTCATTTTCTTTATACTTAAATTATCAATTAATATTTCACCATTTTTAACTTTATTTATACCACATAATAAACTTAATAGTGTTGATTTACCACTACCATTTGGACCTAGTATTGTAGTTATTTTACCTTTTTCTATATTTATATTTAAATTTTTAATAAAATCTTTATTCTCATCATAAGAAAATTCTATATCATTTCCAATTATCATTATACTTCACTCCTTCTAAGTAAACATAAAAATACAAGACCACCTATTACCGCCATAACAACACCTACTGGAATTTCTAGTGGGCTAAATACTATTCTTCCAACTGTATCAGCTATTAAAAGTAATATTGCTCCCATTGTTATACTAAATGGTATTAAGTATTTATGAGTCGATCCCATAATTATTCTACATATATGAGGCACTACTAAACCAACAAATGCTATTACTCCGCCTATTGAAGTTGCTGTTGCACTTAAAAATACTGCAACTATACATATTAAGAACATATGTAAATCATAATTTAGTCCTAAGCTCTTTGCATTTTTTTCCCCCAGCGCTATTAAGTCACATGATTTATAAAGTAAAAATGCACCAATATGTCCGATAATTGAATACACTAATAAAAGTTTAATATCTATCCATGTTATATTAGCTAAACTTCCGGTTAACCAACTTTGTATACTGCTTATAGTTCCGGCTCCAAACTGAATAGTTATATTTGTAATTGCAGTTATCATCGCATTTACTGCTACTCCAGCTAAAACTATTCTTATAGCTGACAAGCCTTTTTTATATGACAATGAAAATACCATCATACAAGCTAATAGCCCCCCTAAAAAACCAAATAATGGTCTTATAAAATTTAATTTCGGTAAAAATAATAATATTACCACTGAAACTAATGAGGCCCCTGATGATATACCTACTATTGAAGGCTCTGCGAGTGGATTTCTTATTATAGCTTGTAAAAGTACTCCTGATACAGCTAAATTGGATCCTATAATTATAGCTGCAATAACTCTAGGAATTCTTATATCTTTTATTATATTTATTTTGGGATTATTCGTATTATATAGTAACCCTTTTATAAGTTCGTTTATTTCGACTTTTATACTACCTAAGTTAATAGATACTAAAAATAATCCTAATACTGCTATTAATGATAGAAGTATCAAAAAACTTTTCTTTTTATTTGAATTTATTTTCATTTCTATAAAACCTCATTCTCTTTAGTAAAGTATATCATGCATCATATCCAAAGCTTCAATTACTTTTAAATTTGCACTCATGCCAAAGTAGTCATTTTCTAAATAATATACATTTCCATTTTTTACAGCCTCTAAGTTTTTCCATGCAGCATCACTTTCTAAAGTTTCTTTAACTTGAGCCTTTGTAGTTTCTGGATCTGCATGAGTCATTACTACAATTTTATCTGGATTTATATTTAGCAACTCTTCTTTATTAATTTGAACAAAAGAAGAACTTGAATTTTCTAATGCATTATTTCCACCTGCCAATTCTACTAAATTACCAACATAACTTTTGCTTGTTCCAAGCATCATAGTACCAGGTGCTCCAAATATAACTAATACATTCGGCTTTTCACTATTATTAAATTTAGCTTCTAATTCACTTTCTTTTGATTCTAATTGTGATATTATCTCGCTAGCCTTTTCTAACTTACCAAACTTCTTTCCTAGAGTATTTATAGTTTCTTTTAAACCATCATAACTACTTAAGTTTACAAATTCGCTAGGTATATTATTTTGAGTAAATGTATCTATAAAGTCTTGACCTAATGTATCTACTGATACAACTAGATCTGGATTTAAAGATTTTATAATTTCTAAATCTGGATTCATTGGAGCTCCAACTTCAATTGCATCTTTTGTACTTTGTGGTAATTCATAAGATGTTTTTGGTACTCCACTTACTTTAACTCCTAACTCATCTAATATTTCAGTAACTGCAACTGATGTTGCAACTACTATCGAATCTTCACCGTAAGTTTTATCTTCTGGTTTAGCTACATTATTTTCTTTAGCATCATCATTTGAGCATCCTATTATTGTCATCATTGACATTAGTGCAAATATATTTATCAAACATTTTTTTAATTTCATGATTGTCTCCTACTTCTTTAAATTTCCTTTTACTATTAACCTATCTTTACCTTGATTAGTACAAGTAACAATCGTTAATTCTTTTAAATCATTGTCTTGATTTAAAACACTCATATTAGTAGGCTCTGTCTCAAAAATATCGCTTACTATATAAGTAAATTCACCTTTTAAACTGGTTATTTTTATTTCATCATTAATCTTTATTTTATCTAAATCATTAAATATATTATTGTACACTGTGCTACTATGTCCAGCTATACAAAAATTCCCATTTTCTCCTGGCATTGCTGTATTCTCAAAATGACCTACGTAGTATCTTATTTGTTCCTTATTAGTGCCACTTACTATAACAGAGTTTATTCCAACACTAGGTATATCAATTAATCCAATTTCGTCACCAAGATTAATTTCACTATTCTCATTATTTTCTTCATTGATTTTTTGTGTAAAGTTATTTTTAGCTTCTTCTTGTTTATATTTTGTATATATATTTAAAGACACTGAGCCCAATACTAATACTAGGCCCAGTGTAAATAAAATCTTAGATATTCTTTTCATTTACTTCTTTCTCTTAAATAATACAAATATTATTGTTATTGCTAAAATAACTACTACACCAATTATAATTACATTACTTAAATTATTTTGAGAAGATTCCTTAACTTGAGTTTGGACATTTTCACTTTCTTTATCTTCACTTGAAGAATCAACTTCTTCAGGCGTTGATTCTTCAAAAGCTTCAACTAACTCTAATGAATCTAAATTAGGTATTAATTGATATTCTACATCTCTTCCCATAGCATCTACATACATTTGTATAAGAATAGTATCATCAGGATTTGTAACTTCAAATTTTAACTTTATAGTTCCTTCTTCTAAGTTCTCTTCTACTTTTTCAAATTCTACACTTTCATCGTTAACAAGAATCCTATGGTTATTCATATATTGAGCTCCAGAAAGACCTAATGTATAGTAAATCTTTCCATCTCTCTTTTCAAGAGTCATATTCTCATCTGTATATGATCTTGACATAGAATCTCCTATTTCATTTCCATCTAAATATTTTGTTTCATTAGTTAATGTGTATATACCACTTGCTATTTCATCATTTTTATCTGCATAAGCAAAGTTTGAAGTTAATGTCATTATTCCTATTAACAATAATGACATTAATTTACTTATTTTTCCCTGTAATATATTTTTAAATGATTTCATTTAAATTCCTACTTTCTTTTTCTTCTACCTAAAATGCCTGCAGCTAAAATCATTGTAGATCCTGCTCCTATCATCATGCTTGAGTCTAAAGCTGAACCAGTTTGAGGAAGAGTTCCATCTTCATTTAAATCAAAATCTTTTACAAATGTTAATGTATCTTCTAGTAATGTTACTCCAAACTCTATATCTCTAGACATTGGTATTACATACATTCCAACTTTTATAGAGTCACTTAATTCAGATACTTTAAATCTTAAACTTATGCTATCTCCTGATTTTGATACAACAGTGTGAGATACCTTACTTCCATTTACATATATAGCATGATTTTTCATATAACTTGATCCTGTAAATGTTAATGTTACATATGTTTCTCCATCTACTATTTCTACTTTAGATGTTGAACTTAAATATTTTCTAGCCATTTCTTTACCTGTTTGACTAGAGTGAGAAACTGTATTTTGTATAGTATATAACTTTCCTTTTTTTACAGTTGCTGTAGTTTCATCAGTGTTAGTATCTGTATTTGTAGTTGTACCATTATTTGTAGTAGTTGAATTTCCATTATTTGTAGTATTATCACCAAATACTAATGTACTTTTATCAAATGTAGTTTTAAAACTTACATCTCTACCCATAGCTGTAACATTTACACTAACTAATACTTCTGAATCTATTGATGGTATTTCAAAGCTTATTGTTCTATTTTGTTTATTTACATCTAAAGAAACATTTTTCCCATCTACACTTACTCTGAAATTATCTAAGAATGAGTATTGTGCTTCTGTGAATCCTAATGTTACTTTTATTTTTCCATTTACAACTTCAATTTTAGAATTTTCTTCAAGTACTTGACGTGCCATACTATTTCCAAGCTCACTGTTTCCTGTTCCTACATAAGAAACTGTATTCTTAACAGTATAAGTACCATCTTTTATTGTTCCAGTTGTTTCCGATCCTATAGATCCCCCTGTATTCCCATTTGTTCCTGAGTTATCTTCTGATCCTGTAGATCCTCCTGTGTTTCCACCTGTTCCTGAGTTATCTTCTGATCCTGTAGATCCTCCTGTGTTTCCACCTGTTCCTGAGTTATCTTCTGATCCTGTAGATCCTCCTGTGTTTCCACCTGTTCCTGAGTTATCTTCTGATCCTGTAGATCCTCCTGTGTTTCCACCTGTTCCTGAGTTATCTTCTGATCCATTTGATGGTTTTGATACAATTATTTCTTCATATTTTATATTTGTTTTATCAAATTCAGTAGAAAAACTTACTTCTCTTCCCATCATAGTAACATTTACACTTACAACAACTTTAGAATCTATTGATGGAATTGCAAAGCTTATTGTTCTATTTGCTTTATTTACTTCTACATCTACACTTTCATTATCAACCTTAACTTTAAAGTCACCTAAGAATGTATACATTGATTCGCTGAAAGTAAGAGTAGTTTTTATCTCACCATTTTTTACTTCTATTGTAGAATTTTCTTCAAGTACTTGACGCGCCATATTATTTCCTATAGTTGCATCCCCTGACCCTATGTATGACACTGAATTTTTAACTGGATATGTATCATCTTTGATTACTTGCTTTACATCAAATTGTGGTACTATTTGGAATGCCATTGCTGAAGAATGAGCTGCTACACCCGGTATGTTAACTTTCATACTTGCTTCAACTTTCGAATTAACACTATTTAATTCTATAGTGTAAGAAGACCCTTCATTTTTATACTGAACTTCTTTTCCATCTACTATAAATTTGTGTTCATCCATAATTGCGTGTGAACTTGCTTTATATTCTACAACTAAGTATATCTTTCCATTTTCTACTTTTACTTTAACCCCTTGCATATGAGCCTTTATATGATTTGATTTATCTTGTCCATCCTTTATATATATAACATCATAATTTACATCATATATATCATCAACTAATGATCTTTCTATTGATATTCCTTCATTTGATATATAACTATCTGCATGAACATAGTTCACTGATCCTGTAGCTACCATAGAAAATATAGCAATTGCCGCTGCTGTTGTTTTTAATGCCTTATTTTTAAATATCATGTATTCCCTCCAAATATATTAATTATTTCTGTATTGACTTTTATTTTTATAAAAAGTATTATTTATTATATGATACTGATTTTCATTTACGATATGATTATACTACAAATTACATAAATATTTTTCATTATATTTATATTTTTTAAGTATTTTTACATTTTTTATGTATTAAATAAATTTTAGGAGTTATATATGAATTTTGAAACTAGCATTTTAACAGACTTTTACAATTGTTGTAATGTTCCAATAAGATTAACAAATGAAGAGTTTAAAGATCTCTGTAAAGTTGGATATACAGATTTTTTTGATAGGATATATCCTATAGAAGAAATCAAATTAAATATAAATAATTCTGAAGAAGAGTTCACAAATTTTCATTTGAAATTGAAAAATGATATAAATTATAAAATTGTTGATATGTCTAAATATAATAAAAAAACTGGATATTTTGTTATAGGGCCTTTTAGAACAAATGTTATTACTAATTTAATAAATAAAGATATTCCTTATAAACCTATCGCTTGTTGTCAATATTTAAGTACTTTAATTCTTAGTATCTATGAAGATAAATTAAAGCAAAGTACTCCATCTTCTATAATGAGTCCTTATATAAGAAAAGCGATAGGATATATACATATGCATTATAAAGAAGAGATTTCTATAGATTCTATTTGTGAAGAGTTAGATATAAATAAATGTTATTTCTGCAGTTTATTTAAAAAGTATACAGGAAACACATTTTCTTATTTTTTAAATAATTTTAGAGTTGAAAAAAGTAAAGAACTTTTGAGAAATACAAATTTAAGTTTACTAGAAGTGGCTTTTTCGGTTGGATTTAACAATCAAACTTATTATAGTATAATCTTTAAAAAGTTTACAAATCAAACACCTTCTCAATATCGTTCTTCATCACTTTTATGCGAATTAAATGAATAAAAAATGATGTAAGATAGTTTTACTATCTTACATCATTTTTTATAATTATTAATTTATTTCATCAAATTCTAAAATAGATTTAAACAAATCTCCATCTATTTCTATTTTAAAGTTACCACCTTGTAAATTTACTAAATCCCTTGCTATCGCTAAACCTAAACCACTACCTTCTGTATTTCTAGATTCATCTGCTCTTTTAAACCTTTCCATTATTTCAACTGGATCGAAATTTAATTCATAGGAAGATATATTTTTCATTGTTAAATTTACCGTTCCATCATTAACACTTATATCTATATATACCCTCGTTCTTTCTAAAGAGTACTTTACTATATTAGATAAAAGATTTTCAAAAACTCTAAACATACGTCTTCCATCAGCATATATATATACCTTCTCTTTAGGTGCATTTAGCTTTATCTCTAATCTTGTTTCTAATAATTTTTCTTCCATTTCGCCAATACTTTGTATTAGTAATTGCTTCAAATCAATCTTTTCCATATTAAGCTCTATATTTCCACTACTAGCCTTACTTGCTTCAAATAAATCTTCAATTAATATATTAAGTCTTTTAGATTTCGAATCTAATACGTTTATATAATCGTTTATATAGGACGGCTGTATATTTTCTTCCTTTTTTATTAACTGTATGTAATTAATTATAGAAGTTAAAGGGGTTTTTAAATCATGAGATACATTAGTTATAAGCTCAGTCTTCATTCTTTCACTTTTTAATGTATCCTCTATTGAGTTTTCTAATCCCTGTCCAATATTATTTATGTTTTCAGCTAATATATTTAAATTATCATCTTCTATGATAGATATTTTATAATTTAAATCACCAGATTTTATTCTCTCTGAACCTTCAATTATTTCATTTATATAGTTAAGTTTTTTTAATATATATGATGTAAAACAAATCATAGTTATAGTCATTACTATAGACACAACTCCTATACCCAAAAATAAAGATAATAAGTTTAAAATCATACACCCTATACCTATTATTGCTATTTTTCTTATTATACTAATTTTATTATTAGCTTTAATGCTACTAACTATTATATATTTAGCATTTATTAAATTTTTAATTATAAAACTAGTTTTTAATATGCCAGTCTTTTTATCAAAATATTTAAACTCACTTTTAAACATTACTATACAAAATATAAATATAAAATTAGCTATTATAATTAAAATACTAGATAAAAAATCAATATAGTAATATGTATAATTATCATTAACAAAAGCAAAAAGTAATATTAATAATACAATTATGAATTCTACTGGAATTTTGCTATAATATTTTAATAGTTTACTTTCCTTAATTGTAATATCTACCTTTCTCAATTTGCATACAACGGCTGATATTATACATAATATAGACGACACTAATCCTATAAAGAAATAATTTTTAATGAGATTTATTGCTCTTGTATACATATAATATTCTCCATATAAACTTCCTTGTTCATTTAACTTTTTAGGTATAGATAAATATAATTCCATACTATTGTTTATATTAGAAATATTACTATAGTAGTTAGTATTTATTTTTTTTCTTCATTTCCAACCTTTTTAATATAAGTATTGCTAGTTTTATTAACACTTATATTTACATATGAATTTGTATTTCTTTCAAATTCATCTACATCAGTATATTTTGTATTTGTAATATAATCACTGGTACTTTTATCTATAGCAATAAATTTTATATTATCTAGTGAATTAGATTCATAATACCCATAATATGAATTAATATTACTATCTCCATACAACTCAATTTCAATCCCTTGTACAATAGAAGGTAAAACTTTATCATCAAATCTTTCACTTTTATAAAAATTTGGCTCTATAAAACTCCACTTATCTTTATTTATATAGCTAGTGCTCATATCACTAGTTCCACTTTTAAAAACTATCATAACTGATGTTAATAAAAAAGATAAAGATATTATAAATATTGTTAATATAGTAAATTTAGCCTTTTTGTCTTGTTTCATTAAGCCACCTCTTCTTACTGTTTATATAACAAGTACTTTATATAATATTAAATTAACTAAAACCATTATAGATATAATTGCTAATATACTTTCTCTAAAAAATGTATAACAAATTAGTATACCGGCTATTTGCATTAATATATACAAAGCTAATATTAGTATACAATTAAATATTAAACTTTTACTTTTTATTATTTTCCAACTATAATTTTTCAATTTTATATCCAACTCCCCACACAACTTTTAAATATTTCGGCTCTCTCGGATTGATTTCAATCTTCTCTCTTATCCTTCTTATATGAACTGCTACTGTATTTTCTACATTAAAACTTTCTTCTTGCCATACTTTTTCATATATCTCATCAATTGAGAATACCCTACCTTTATTGCGTAACAATAGTTCTAATATTTTGTATTCAATAGGCGTTACTTTTATAATTTCTCCATCTACTTTCACTTCTTTAGTATAAGTATTTAACTCTAATCCACCACTTTTAATTACTTCTTTATTCACATCTAAATTACTATAATTGCCTAAATTCATATATCTCCTTAAATTAGAGTTTACTCTTGCTACTAATTCTAACAAGTTAAAAGGCTTTGTTATATAATCATCTGCACCTATATTAAGTCCAATTATCTTATCTGTATCTTCACTCTTAGCTGACACTAATATTATAGGTATATTCTTTTCTTCTCTAATTTTTATAGTAGCTTTTATACCATATAATTTTGGCATCATTATATCCATTAAAATTAGGTGTATCTCTTTACTCATAATTATATCTAAAGCTTGTATTCCATCATAAGCCTTATAGGTATTAAAACCTTCGTTTTTTAAATATATTTCTATAGACTCAACTATTTCTCTATCATCATCAACAATCAGAATATTATACATATATTACCATCCCTTATTTTTAAATAATATCAAATCTGCTTATTTTTCTTTCTTCCATTATACAATATATCTATTTATTTTTACCTTTACTGACAATATTGTAATAAACATTTCTTAACAAAAGATTAATCTAAATCTTACAATTTTCTTACAATAAAAAAAGAACAAGCTATAAGCTTGCTCTTTTTACTATTTTATTAATTCTAAATATCCACTTGGATGGAATAGATATATGTTAGAATTAACTTTATCAACAAAGTATCCCATATCTCCATCTACATTTGGTAAAAATACATAACCACTTAACCCTTTTTCTTGTAGTGCAGAGAAATCACCTTCATTTCCTTGGTATATATACTCAACATTAGGATACATAGATTGTAATATATTCTCTGCTAAATTTTCAGTTAAAGCTATGTTTTCTTCTACAACAGTAGTCTCTTCATATTCTGATACTTCATTTTCTTTCTCATTAATGAAAACATCACTTTTTTCTTGTTCACTATTATTTTCTTTTATAATTTCTTGAGCATCTATTATTTCTTGAGCATCATTATTCTTATTAGCTCCATCACTCATATTACCATTACTTTCATCTTCATTATTTATGTAATTATTATCATCTTTAATTTCGTTTATAATGTTTGAAGGTACATTATAATTTATACTATCATCTTTAATTGCAAAACTCATATTTTTCATCGGGTTTAAAAATACTAATAAACCTGTACATAATATAGATACTGATATAATTCCTTTTTTCATTAATACACACCCTCTTCTGCAAATAATTCTTGCTTATTTTTTATAAATTTTAATATGATTTCTATAACCTAATAGTACCACTTAAAATAGATAAATAACAGTTACATCTCTGTTACCTATGATTACAAATCAGTAACAAAAACTACATAAAATTAATTAATATACTCATATAGATATAATTACATTTAACAGTAATTATTACTTATCTTTTCGCTTTTTATTCAATTTTAATAAAATTGATTTATATACGTATATTAAATTCATTTTTCAAAATTATTCATTTATACCTTAAAGTTGTACATTTATTTACACATTGATTTTCAAGTATTTGCTTAAGTGTTAATTCATTACAAAATAATATTTTTTATTTTTTTGAATGCTTTATATTTTTTCTTGCATATTCATCCTTTTATTGCTACTATTTAACTATAAAATAATTGATAGATTTTATTAAAAGGAGGAATTACTATGAAAAAAAAGTTAGGTCTGACTTCAAAAATTTTTATAGGAATATTTTTAGGTATAATTTGTGGCTTTATAATCAAATCTATGCCTAATGGAAACTTAAAAGATAATATATTATTAGGTGGTATTATAGAAATACTAGGAACGGGTTTTATAAGTGCAATAAAAATGCTTGTTGTCCCTTTAGTTTTCATATCATTAGTATGTGGTTCTTCATCTATGGGGGATATAAAGAAATTAGGAAGAATTGGTATTAAGACAATGTGCTTTTATTTACTTACTACTGCATTAGCCATATCAATCGCACTTGGAATTGGTAA
The DNA here is from genome assembly GCF_900604535.1 of Romboutsia sp. Marseille-P6047. NCBI lineage: Bacteria > Bacillati > Bacillota > Clostridia > Peptostreptococcales > Peptostreptococcaceae > Romboutsia > Romboutsia sp. Marseille-P6047. The sequence goes on along the minus strand of NZ_UWOT01000002.1, from coordinate 11,729 downwards.
ATTAATAAACCCTGGATTAGGATTAGATATGTCTAGCTTAATAACTTCAGAAACTACTATTGGAGAAAGTAAATCTTTGGTTGATATAATACTGGGCACTATTCCTACAAATCCAATTCAGTCTTTAGCAAATGGAGAAATGCTTCAAATAATATTCTTTTCTTTATTATTAGGAATAGCTATGAGTATGGTCGGTAAAAAAGCTGAATCTGTTAGAGTATTTTTTGAATCAGCTAATGATATATGTATGAAAATGGTATCTATAATAATGTCATTTGCTCCATACGGTGTTTTTGCACTAATAACTAAAACATTTTCAACTGTTGGCTTTGAAGCTTTCGCCTCTTTATTAAAGTATATGTTTGCTGTCGTTTTAGCATTATTTATCCAAGCTATATTTGTTTACTCTGGTATGATAAAAGGACTTACTGGACTTAGTTTAAAGCCATTTTTCAAAAAATTTGCAAATGTAGCTGCAGTAACATTCTCAACAGCTTCAAGCAATGCTGCTCTACCTTTAACAATAGAGACTATGGAAGACTTAGGAGTTGATAATTCAGTAGCTTCATTCACCTTACCATTAGGTGCAACAATAAATATGGATGGAACTGCAATAATGCAAGGTGTTGCTTGCATATTTATATCTCAAATTTATGGTATAAATTTAGGTATAAACCAACTAATTACAATAATATTAACTGCTACTTTAGCTTCAATAGGAACAGCAGGTGTTCCAGGCGTTGGAATGATAACTTTATCTATGGTTTTAACATCTGTTGGCTTGCCAATAGAAGGTGTTGGATTAATTATGGGTGTTGATAGATTATTAGATATGACAAGAACTACTGTAAATGTAATGGGAGATTGTGCTTGTACTTTAATTGTAAGTAGTAGTGAAAAAGAATTCAATAAAACTAAATATTATCAAAATGATATAAATAACAAAGAAAACGAAAATGAACTAGTTGATTCTATATTATAAAGAATAAAAAAGGCTATACCTGTATGAGTATAGCCTTTTTTATTCTTTATAACTACTATAATTTTAATTCTGAACCTTCCCAATCTTTCATAAATTGAGCTATTCCCTTATCAGTTAAAGGATGTAATAGCATTTGTTTTATAACTTTAAATGGTACTGTAGCTATATGAGCACCTAATTTAGCTGCTTGTAATACGTGTATTGGGTTTCTTACACTTGCAACTATTATCTCAGTTTCTATTGCATTAACATCAAAAATTTCTGCTATTTCTGCTATTAGCTCTATTCCATCTTTACCTATATCATCTAATCTTCCAACAAATGGGCTTACATAAGTAGCTCCTGCTCTAGCTGCTAATAATGCTTGAGCTGCTGAGAATATTAATGTAACATTTGTTTTAACACCTTTTTTAGATAATATATTTACAGCTTTTAAACCTTCTTCTGTCATAGGTATTTTTATTACTATATTTCTATGTATTTGAGATAACTTTTCAGCTTCCTTTACCATACCTTCATGATCTAAACTTATTACCTCTGCACTTATTGGTCCATCAACTATAGATGTAATTTCTTTTATTACTTCTATAAAATCTCTACCTTCTTTAACTATTAATGATGGATTTGTAGTTACTCCACATATAACCCCTAAATCATTAGCTTGTCTTATTTCTTCAACATTAGCTGTGTCTATAAAAAATCTCATTTATGTACCTCCTATAAAACTAACTATAGTCATTAGATTCTGTAAAATAAATATTTTTAAAGTTTATTTTTATTTTACCTAAAAATTTAATTTATTATTATATAATATTTAAAATAAGGAATCTAATAATTCCCTTCGATTTTTATAGTATAGCATCTTTTTATATAAAATAATATATAAATAAAATTTTAACACCTATATATAAAAAGTAAAAGCTTAAGTCTATATATACTTAAGCTTTTTTACTTTTATTCAATTATCTAAAAGTTATATTTCCATTTTCAATAGATTCTATTATGGCTAGTGATTGTAAATTAATACCAGCTTCTTCTAATAAGTTTCTTCCTTCTTGGAACCCTTTTTCTATTACTATTCCGATACCTGCTAAATTAGCATTGGCTTGCTCTACGATATCTTTAAGTCCTAAAGCTGCTCTTCCATTAGCTAGAAAATCATCTAAAACCAATATATTTTCATCTTTATTTAAATATTTTTTAGAAACCTTTACACTATACTCTTTACCTTTAGTAAATGAAAATACCTTTGTCTCATATACATCTTTATCTAAATTTTTAGATTCAACCTTCTTTGCGAAAACTACCGGCACATTCCCAAAATGTTGCGCAGCTATAGAAGCTATAGCTATCCCTGATGCTTCTATAGTTAATATTTTATCTATCTTTTTATCTGCAAATCTTTTTTTAAATTCCTTTCCTATCTCATTTAAAAAGTTTACGTCTAATTGATGATTTAAAAAACTATCTACTTTTAGTATATCACTTCCAGATACACTACCTTCATTTAATATTTTGTCTTGTAATAACTTCATACTCATTTCCTCCCTGATATACTAAAATGTTGATGTATAAAATAAAAACTCCTGTCAAAATTAGACAGGAGTTTTATATTCATTTTAATAAACTTATTCAATCATATTATATTTATATATTATTAATATAGATCTTATTAAGTAAAATATTTTATATTATAAACCCCTGTAGTCAAGCAATTTACGGCAGCTTGGTAGAAACATTTGAACCATATCATCAAAAATATACAGGATATATATTTAATTTTATTATATTATATATTAAAAATATATTTTCTTCAATAAATATTATATATATTTCTTTACCATATTTTCTATATTTTCTTCAGTTGCATTATCTTTTACTACTTCATCTACTCTTTTCCCTTTTTTATAAATAACTATTGCTGGTAATCCTAAGACTTTTTCTTTTATAGCTACCCTTATAGACTTTTTTGTATCAAGTTCACAAAACTTTATTATTTTGCCATACTTTAAATCTAACTCTTCTAAAAATGGTAATAATTCTTTACATGGCTCACATACTTGACTCCAAAATTCAACCACAACTATTCCATCGTAATTTAAAACTTCTTGTTCAAAATTATTCTTATCTACAGTTATCATAAGACTCACCTACAATTTAGATTAAATTTCTTAAATACTCTTCTACACTCAATGCTGCTATAGCTCCATCGCTAGTAGCTGTTACAACTTGCCTTATTTTTTTGTATCTACAATCTCCTGCAGCAAAAACTCCATTTATGTTAGTTGCCATACATTCATCAGTTATTATATATCCATTATCCATATTAATAAAATTTTTAAATAATTCCGTCTTAGGATTAAGACCTATAAATACAAATAACCCTATAACACCATCATCTTCATCCCCTCTATACTCTACCAATTCATTAGTATAAATATCTCTTAAGAAAATCTTTTCTAATATCTCCTCTCCATCTATTTTTTCAACAACCTTATTAAAAATCAAATTTATTTTAGGGTTATTAATTAATTTATCCTTCATATACTGTGAGCATTTTAATTTATTACTTCTAACAACTATATTAACTTTTTTCGCATATTTAGCTATATAAAGAGCTTCCTTTATAGCACTTTCTCCAGAGCCAACTACAAATACTTCTAAATCTGTATATAAATACGCATCACAGATAGCACAATATGATATACCCTTACCTATAAAATTATTTTCTTTAGGTATATTTAATTTTTTAGGTAAAGATCCCGTAGCAATAATTAGTGATTTGCACTTATAAGTTCTCTCTTTACTCCTTAATATTTTTATATCTGATTTCAGATCTACATCAACTATAATATCTTTAATTATATTACCGCCTAGTTCTAAATACTGTTCTCTCATACGCTTCATTAAGCTAATTCCTGTTTCATTTTTTATACTACCAGGATAATTTTCTATTTCACAAGTATCAGTTATAATCCCACCAACTTTTTTCTTTTCAATTATTAAAGTATTTAACTTAGACCTTCCACTATAAATTCCAGAAGATAGTCCAGCAGGTCCCCCTCCTAAAATTATCAAATCATATATATCCATTCATATTTCCCTCTATATTATCCCCTTCTATTTTATAAACTTGTATCATCTACGCTATCTAACCAGCATTTTATATTAGATACAACACTCTCCACACATCCATCTTCAAATGGAGATTTTAAATCACCTATTTTAATAATTTCGAGAAATGACTTTCTACCACCAACTTTACAAATATTTATATAATCTTCCCATCCTTGCACTTTATTTTCTCTTACCTTTTTCCAAAATTGAAGAGAGCATATTTGAGCTAGAGTATAATCTATGTAATAGAATGGATTTTTAAATATATGGCCTTGCTTAAACCACCACGTTCCTTTTTCTAAAAAATCACATCCTTCGTAGTTTTTATGAGGAAGATATAATTTTTCTAGCTTTCTCCATACAGATTTTCTTTCAGTCTTACTCATATTAGGATTTTCATAAATATGGTGTTGGAATTCATCTACCAATACACCATATGGTATGAACTTAATAGCTGATGACATATGAGTAAACTTATATTTTTGTGTATCTTCCTTAAAGAATAACTCCATCCATGGCCAAGTAATGAATTCCATACTCATTGAATGTATTTCACAACTTTCAAAAGTCGGGAAATTTATTTCTGGCATTTCTATATCTCTAGACATATATAATTGAAATGCATGGCCTGCTTCATGAGTAAGAACATCAATATCATCAGCTGTTTTGTTAAAATTAGAGAATATAAACGGAGACTTGTATTTAGGTATATATGTACAATATCCACCAGCTGCCTTACCTTTTTTAGTAACTAAATCCATAAGTTCATTTTCTAACATAAAATTAAAGAACTCTTTAGTTTCATCTGATAATTCAAAATACATTTGTTTACCCATTTCTATTATATATTCAGGATCCCCTTTAGGTGTTGCATTTCCACTTTTAAACTCAAAATTCTCATCTATATAAGTTAATTTATTTAAATTAAGCCTTTCACCTTGTCTTTTATAAAGTTCTTCTGATAACGGTACGATATATTCTAAAACTTGCTTTCTAAAATTAGAAACCATATTCGCATTATAATCAGTTCTCATCATTCTTATATATCCAACTTCAACAAAGTTTTTAAATCCTAGCTTTTTAGCTATATCATTTCTAACTTTAACTAACTTATCAAATACTTCATCAAATTTGTCTTCATTTTGTTCAAAATATGCATAATATGCTTTTGAAGCCCTTTTTCTTATCTCTCTATCCTTTGAAAGCATAAATGATCCTAAGCCCGAAAGATTTCTTTCTTCACCTTCAAAATCTATCTTTGCTGAAGCTAGTAATCTTGTATATTCTGAACATAATTTATTTTCTTCTTGTAGTTCTTCTATTATCTCACTTGAAAAGGACTTTATTGAGTATTCACATATACTAAAAAACTGTTGTCCATAATCTTTAATAACTTCATCTTTAAATTTTGAATTAACTATAGATTTATAAAACATAGAATTTAATTCTTCAAATAGAGGTGAGTTCTCATCCCAATACTCTCTCTCTTTCACATAAAAATCAGACTCTGTATTTATACAGTACCTTATAGACGCTATAGTAGACATGCTTTCTATTTCATTTCTAATAACATTTAACTTTTCTATAGCACTTTTTTGATCTTCATATGTATTAGATATATTTATTTCTTCTACTATATTTTAAATAAAACTTTTATTTTATTATAATCTGGTCTTTCTATAATTAAACTCAGAAAATTTCATAATATCTCCTTTTACTAATACTTAATAATTAAATTATACAATATTATATATTTTTTCTATACACTAATTATAAATATATTGGTATAATCTAACTTAGAAACAAATTATTCATTGCTTGGGAGGTTGTATGTATAAATTAATCGCACTAGATATAGATGGAACTTTGTTAAATACTGAAAAAAAAATAACACCTGAAGTATTTACTTCTATCCAAGAAGCAAAAAATCAAGGGGCAAAAGTAGTTTTATCTACTGGTAGACCGCTACCAGGTGTAACACCTTTATTAGAAGAGTTAAACCTTACTGATGATGGTGACTATGTTATTTGTTTTAACGGGGCTGTTGTTCAAGAAGTAAAAAGTGAAAAAATTTTATGTGATTTAGAAATGGAATTAGAAGACTTTAATTTGATTTATAATGAAATTTATAAAAAACACAATACATTTATTCATATAAATACACCTACTAACTTAGTAACTCCTTGTAAGATACCTGGTAAATACACTCAGTTAGAGGCTACTATTAATAAAATAGATGTTGAATATATACCTGTGGAAAAAATAGATAATAATATTAAATTCTGTAAAGTAATGATTGTTGATGAATCAGAAAAGCTAGAAGAAATAATAAAATCAATACCTAAAGAGTTTTACGATAAATACACTATAGTTAGATCAGCTCCTTATTTCTTAGAATTCTTAAATAAAGATGCTAATAAAGGAAATGCTCTTAAAGCTTTATGTGATAATATAAATCTTCCTATAGAAAAAACTATAGCTGTTGGAGATGAAGAAAATGATCAACATATGATAAAATATGCTGGTCTTGGTGTTGCCATGGGTAATGCCCGTGATAGTATAAAAGACATAGCAGACTTCATAACTACTAGCAACAATGAACATGGTGTTGCTAATGTTATAAATAAATTTATATTAAATAAATAATATTGTAATTCTAAATAAGGAGTATACGAAAATACTATATTTTCATATACTCCTTTAGTAATTTACTTTTCTATAATATGCTTAATAACTTGTAATGGGCTATGTAATAGTAATCTAGGACCTGAAAATTTCATAACATCCTTAACTTTTGCTTTCATATCTTTTTTATAGCAGTGTATTGGACATTTACTACAAAACTTTTTCACTTCTCCAAATTTACAAAAATCTAACCTTTTATTTGCATAGTCTAAAAGTTCTCTGCACTCATCGCATAGGTCATTATTCTTACTTTTATGTTTTTTATTACAATAAATTTTTATCATTAAATCTATTGTTTCTTTTTCTCTTTGTATTCTTCCCATAGTAACCTCATTAGTTAAATTCTAATCTATTATTTCTTACATATACTTTTTTATCACATATTGCAGCACTAGATTTTCTATGAGATACCATTATGATAGTTTTATCATCAGATTCGTTTTGAATACTCTTTAGTATTTGTGCTTCATTTAAAGTATCTAAGTTACTAGTTGGTTCATCAAGTATTAAAACATGCGGATTATGTAAAAATGCTCTTGCTATACCTAATCTTTGTCTTTCTCCTGAAGATAAGTTACCTCCAATTTCTCCTACATTAGTTTTATATCCATTAGGTAAAGTCTTTATAAACTCATGTATAGATGCCTTTTTAGCAGCTTCTATTACCTCTTCTTCAGATGCATTTATGTTTCCTATTTTTATATTATTTTCTATAGTATCATTAAATAAAAATGTTTCTTGGCTGACTAAAGATTGCGTTTTTCTTAATGATTTAGTCGGTATATTTTTTATGTTTTTGCCATCAATTTCTATAGATCCATTATTAACATCCCAAAATCTCATTATAAGTTTTAATAATGTACTTTTTCCACAACCACTTTTACCTATTATAGCTACTTTTTCACCTTTGTTAATTTTTAAGTTTATATTTTTTAATAATTCTTCTTCTCTTCCTTTATATTTAAATCCAACATGCTTAATATTTATACTATCCATATTCAAGTCGCATTCACCAGGCACTTCTTCTACTGCCGGAACATCATCCAGTATATTAAATAATCTTTGAGCACATGCAAAAGTATGCATTAAGTTATTGGATAAGTTACTTAAAGCAACAGTAGGACCAAATGAACTAGCTAAAAGAACTATAGCTAATATTACTTGACCTAAGTTTATAATATTAGATTCAAATAATTTTACACCTGTAAATAAAGTTACTAATATAGCTAACATTATAGTTATATCTGTAAAGGCTCTAATTATACCCTCATGTTTCTTTATTACCTCAAGTTTTTCATTTAATTTTTCACTATTTTCATTTATAGTTTTTATTCTTTCTTCTCCAGTTCCAAAAAGTAAAACTTCTTTTATACCTTTTAAAGAATCCAATAAAAAACTATTTGTATTACCGAACTCATTTCTATATTCAAGCCCTGCTTGATTTGCATACTTAGAAGATAAAACTGGTATAGCTACTCCAACAATTAAATAGAATACAAATCCTATTATCCCAAAGTAAGGATGAACAGTATATAGTATTGCTCCAGTTATAGAAGAAGTTAATATAGCTATTGCTATGGGTGCTATTGTATGAGCATAAAAAACTTCTAATAGTTCTATATCACTAGTTATAACTGATATTAAATTTCCTTTTTCTTTTGTCTCTAATTTTGCTGGTGATAGCTTTCTTAAAGCTTTGAAAACTTGATCTCTAAGTATTGCTAATATCTTAAATGCAATGTAATGTCCAGAATATTGCTCTATAGCTCTAAGCCCACCTCTTAATATTGCACATGATATTATTATTTTTATAGTAGTACTAAGTTCAAATCCTATTTCTATACCTAAAATATTACTTATAGCAACAGCTCCAAAAGTCGTTACGGCTGTTGCAGCTAAGAAACCTATAACTCCAAAAGTTATTGTTATCATCATTATAGGCGTCAGTGGCTTTAATATCTTTATTAGTCTTGCCATTATCTTTATTCCAGATATTCTTTTTTGTTCATTATTCACAAGAAGCCACCTCCATCTCATTTTCATATACATTTTCTAAATCACTTTGCTTAGTGTATAAATTATAGTAAACAGATTTATTTTTCATAAGTTCAATATGACTTCCACTTTCAGCTATTTCACCCTTATGTAACGTGTAAATTCTATCTGCATTTATTACATTTGCTAATCTATGGGATATTACTATAACTGTTTTTTCCTTTGATAGTTCTTGTATTGTTTGTAATATACTATCTTCACTTTCAACATCTATATTTGAAGTTGCTTCATCAAATATATAGATTTCAGGGTTTGTAAGTATCATTCTAGCTAAAGCAAGTCTTTGTTTTTGACCTCCTGATAATAAAGATCCCCCTTCTCCAACTTTAGTATCTAATTTATTATCTAAGTTCATTACAAATTCATATAAATTCGCACTTATTAAAGCTTTATAAAGATCCTTTTCACTTGCATTTTTATTTCCCATCATTAAATTTTCTCTTATTGTTGTATTGAATATATAAGAGTTATGGCTTATAAAGCTTACTTTTTTTCTTAAAACACTAAATGGAATATCCTCTATATTAACTCCATTTAATGTTATCTTTCCATCATCAACTTTTCTTAATTTTAATAAAAGATTAGTTATAGTACTTTTACCACATCCACTTTCTCCTACAAGTGCGACCATAGATTTATTCTTAACTTCTATATTTATATTCCCAAGAATTTGTCTATCTTTATTATAACTAAAGTTTACCTTTTCTATATTTATAGATATATCTTTTAACTTATTTATATCTTCTTTAGATATTTCACTTTCTTCTTCAAGTTCTGTATCTAATAATTTAAACATTTTTTCAGATGCAGCCATACCATTAGTGGCTACATGGAAGAATGATCCTAATAATCTAAGTGGTATAAAGAACTCTGAAGATAATAAAATTATTACTACAGCTCCACCGACAGTTACATTTCCTCTTGATAATTCATTAACCGCAATTAATATACCTAATGCTGATCCTCCAAATGCAATCAAATCCATTATAGTTATAGAACTTAATTGCATAGTTAAAACTTTCATAGTTACTTTTCTAAAAGTTTCAGCTTCTTTGTTCATCTCATCATTTTTCTCTTCATCTAAATCAAATATTTTTAAAGTTGTTAAACCTTGAAGATTTTCTAAGAAAGAATCACCTAAGTTAGTATAAATACCCCAGTACTTACTTAAAAGCTTTTTAGCAAGTTTCATAACAGCCGCTATTGATATTGGTATTAATGGTATACATACTAGTAACACTAGAGCTGCTTTTAAACTTATTGTTGCCATAACTGCAAATAAAGTTAATGGACCTAATATACCATAAAATAATTGAGGCAAGAATTTGCCAAAATAGATTTCTAGTTGTTCTACCCCATCAACTGCAATTTGGACAGTTGAAGATGTAGATAAAGCATCACTATAATTAACTCCTAAGTCTAGTAGTTTTTTATATATCTTTTCTCTTAATATACTTCTAACTTGTCCCGAAGAGTTATGTGAAAATTTACCAGCCATAAAATTAGAAATGAATCTTATTATCATTAAAGAAGCTAAGTAAATCACATATCCTCCTAAATTAAAACTAAAATCATTATTAAATAATTTATTGATTATTTCACCTACAAATAATATTATCCCTATATTGCATATAACTGAGATCCAGTTAGCTATTACAGTTAAAAATATGTATTTTTTAGGCTCTTTACATATGGATAATAATCTTTTATCTAGCATATTTTGTCTCCTTTTTTATTGTTTTTATTTTAAATGTGAAGTAGTATAACTTAGTAAGAGAAACTAGTATCAAACTTATTCTCATATATAGATTATCTATCATAATAAATGGAAATAACATCATAATATCAGCAAATAGCACTAATGTAACTTTTTGTTTTAATGTCATAGATCTTGTTTGTACAAAACTTTCTAAATGTTTTTTGTATAACTTTGTACTTTTAAACCATCTATCAAATTTTTCAGACCCTTTTACAAAGCAAACAGATGCAAGCAAATAAAAAGGTGTTGTTGGCAATACAGGCAAAACAACACCAATAGATCCTAATATAAATGCTATCATACCTATAGTTATATAAAAAAACTTTTTAATATTAGCCATAATTTCCTCCATTAATTTATATTTTACTTATTCCAATAATATTTTATATTATTTGATAACTATTTTCAATACCATTTATTTACTATATTTTTAACTATATTTATATTTTTTTATATTTTTTTGCATTATTCTGAAAATTATCTAGTTATTTTTCTAGCTAACACAGCTGTCCATACTCCAATCATAGTAACCCCTAATACCATCTCTATACTTGATAAAATTATACTATATCCAATGGGTGTTATATCCCCATATCCAACTGCTGTAAATGTAACGATACTAAAATAAAGTGAATGAAAGAAATCCAAAGCTAAATTATCTATAGGCAGCTTAATTATAAAATCTATATTATAATTTATAATATTACCTCCAATGTCCAATCCTAAAAACATGTAAATTATTGCAAATATTAATAAAATTTCTATAGAAGTTATAAGTGCATAAGTAGGCCTTTCACCATAACCACATAATATCCAGAATATGTATGACTTAAGCTTATCTATTCCCTTTAATTTTTTTTGCTCCATACACTTAGATAAATAGTAATATTCTCCAGCATTATCAAAAAGTCTATTAGCTTCATATATAGCTTCTATATTTTTATAAACTATACTTGTCCTTTCATAAAAACTACTATCAACTTTATTAATATCAATTTTATCTATAAATGTATTCTCATTAAATTTAGTTATAAATTCATCTTTAAATTCTATATTACCTATAACACTATTTATAACTTTAAAACTTCTACAGTCACAATCCTTAAAATATATGCTTTCTAAATACGACAT
>NZ_UWOT01000019.1:0-44951 GCF_900604535.1 Romboutsia sp. Marseille-P6047 | reverse complement strand
ATCATAGTCTTATGAGCGATAATTAAATAAATTTATATAAAATTATATTTATTATGGTATATTCAACAAAAAAATACATAAATATGCTTATTAGGAGGAATTATAAAATGGGAAAAAGTTCATTTTTATCAGAATTTCTTATGATTACTGATATAAAAACTGTTATTTTTATATCAATTCTTATAGGAACATTTTTCATAGTTAATGTTTTTGAAAAAAAGAAAATTAAATTTTCGACTAGAACAATTTATGCAACTATGATAGGTCTTTTATTAGGAGTCATAATACAAGTAGTAGCAGGACTTCCAGAAGATCCAACTCAAGTTACTTGGCTACAAGAAGTAAGTAAATGGTATGGTCTATTTGGATCTGGATTTATGGATTTACTAAAAATGTTAGTTGTTCCATTAGTATTTGTATCTATATTAAGAGTTATAATTAATATGGGTGAAGGAGAAGATTTAGGAAAACTTACATTTAGATCTTTAGGTATGCTACTTGGAACGACTGCACTAGCAGCAACAGTTGGTATAGTGGTTGCAAATCTTATGAAGTTAGGGGTTGGTAGCACTAATATAGTAGAGTCTACAACTGAAATGAGAGAAATAACGCCTTTAGTAGATACATTAAGAGGTCTTTTACCATCAAATCCAGTTGCATCTATGGCAGAAGGGAATATAGTTGCAATAATAATATTTGCTACATTCTTAGGATTGGCAGTTAAGAGACAAAGAAAGAAATATGCAGACATAATCAAGCCATTTGAAAATTTAGTTGAAGCATTTTATAAAATAATAGTAAGTGTGGCTATGACTGTAATAAAGTTTATGCCTTATGCAGTAGTAGCAATGCTTGCAAATACTATAACAGCTCGTGGATTATCATCTATGATATCTGTATTTGAGTTTGTAGCTGCACTTTATATATCTGTAGCAATATTATTTATAATACATTTAGTAATAATTACTTTAAATGGGTTAAATCCAATAACTTATGTAAAAAATGCAGTAGAGCCTTTACTTTTAGGATTTACATCTAGATCAAGCTTAGGAACATTACCAGTAACGATAGAAACTTTAAAAGATAAGCAAGGTGTAGATGAAAGTGTAGCAAGTTTTACAGCAAGTTTAGGTGCTAATATGGGGATGAATGGATGTGCAGGAATATATCCAGCTTTAGTTGCAGTAACTGTAGCTAATATGGCTGGTGTTGAGATGAATGCTAGTTTCTATGCAATGCTATTTATAGTAATAACTATAAGTTCATTAGGAATAGCAGGACTTCCTGGAACTGCTACAATGGCAGTGTCAGTAGTTTTATCAGGGGTTGGCCTTGGCGCATATTTCCCATTAGTAGGAGGAATAATAGCTATAGATCCTATATTAGATATGGGGCGTACTATGATAAACGTAAATGGGGCAAGTACTACAGCTATATCAGTTGCAAAATCTTTAGGAAAATTAGATAAAAATATTTTTAATGGGAATATAGAAAAAGAAAATAATAAAGAAAAAACTGCTTAGTTAACAAAAAGGTGATTCTTGATTATAGAATCACCTTTTTTACTATATAAATAAAATTTAATTATATAAAGGATATTATTATCTATAAATTATACATAATTCAAATAGATCTAATAAAAAATAACAAAATACTTATTTTAATCAAAAATAAGTATAAATTTATGAAAAATTTTGCTATGTATATACTGTAAACGCTATGTAAGCATCTTTTGACAAAAATGTCAATTGACAGAATAGAAACGAATAGTTACAATTTAGTTACATAATCCTAAATGGCAAGCAATATAAATTAAAAGTAAACTTTATGAGGTTATAATACAGGGGGAAACTTATGAAAATTAAAGAAAGTAAGTTGATTGCACTATTTTTAGGGACATCATTGGTACTATCAGTTTCTTTAGCTGGATACTGGACTTTAAATAAAGAGCAAGTTTCTATAATTATTAAGGGGGAAGAAATTAAAGTATCTACATTTAAGAAAAGCGTAAAAGAGTTGCTTGATGAGAATGGAATAAAATACGATGATAATGATATAATAACTCCAAGCTTAGACTCAGAAGTAAAGGACTATATGGATATTAAAGTAGTTGATGTAACTACGTCAACAGTAAGTGAAAAAGAAGAGATACCTTTTGAGGTTCAGTTACTAGAAGATAATGAACTACTTAAAGGAAAAACAGAAGTAGCTCAAGAAGGTGAATCTGGAGAAAAAGAATTAACTTATACACTTACATATCATGATGGAAAATTAATTAAAAAAGTACTAGAAGAAGAACGCATATCTAAAGAGCCTACTAATAAGATTGTAAAAAGTGGAACCAAAGAAGAAATTATAGTAGCATCAAGATCAACAACGTCAAGAAATACATCACAAGAATTAGGAGAAACGTCGTCTTCAATAAGCGGAACTCATATGTCTGTAGTTGCAACTGCATATGCAGGTGATTCTATAACATCTACAGGAACAATACCTAAATGGGGTACTATAGCTGTAGATCCAAGTGTAATACCATATGGAAGTAGGGTGTATATACCTCAATTTGATATGACATTTATAGCGGAAGACTGTGGAGGTGCTATAAAGGGCAATAAAATTGATATATTTATGAATAGTGAATCTCAGTGTATACAATGGGGAAGAAGAAGTATTGATATATATATAAAATAGGGTTATAAATTTGGTTATATATACTTTACTTACATAAAAAATTGTATTACTATTAAATGTGTAAATTTAATTATACTAAAAGATATAGATTTAAAAGGAGAAATATATATGGGATACAAAGCAAGTTATGAAACATGGTTAAATAATCCTTATTTTGATGATGCAACAAAAAAAGAGCTAAATCTTATAAAGGATAATGAAAAAGAAATAGAAGATAGATTTTATAAAAATTTAGAGTTTGGAACAGCAGGTCTTAGGGGTGTAATTGCAGCAGGAACAAATAGAATAAATAAATATACAGTAAGAAGAGCTACATTTGGACTAGCTAATTACATAGAAAAAAATACAACTGAAGAAGAGAAAAATAGAGGTGTAGTGATATCACATGATAATAGACATATGTCTAGAGAATTTTGTATAGAGGCTGCTAATACATTAGCTGCATGCGGAATAAAGGCATACATATTTGATAGTTTAAGAACAACTCCTGAATTATCATTTGCGGTTAGAAGTTTAAATACTATAGCAGGTATAGTTATAACAGCAAGTCACAATCCACCAGAATATAATGGATATAAAGTGTACTGGGAAGATGGGGCTCAAGTAATGCCTGAAATAGCTAATGCTATAACAGATGAAATAAATAGTATAGAGGATTATAGTATAATACCAACTATAACTGAAGAAAATAAAAGCTTAGTTGTAATGTTAGGAAAAGAACAAGATACAGCTTTTATAGAAGAAGTTAAAATTCAATCAATAAGAAGAGATGTTATACAAAAAGTAGGAAAAGAATTTAAAATAGTATATACTCCACTTTGTGGAACTGGAAATGTACCAATAAAAAGAGCCTTAAATGAAGTAGGATTTGAAAATGTGCTTATAGTTCCTGAAGAGGAAATGCCAGATCCAAACTTTGCTGGAATAGAATATCCTAACCCAGAAGAACAAAAGGCATTAACAAGAGGAATAGAACTTGCTAAAGCTAGTGGATCTGACTTAGTAATAGCAACTGATCCTGACTGTGATAGAGTTGGTGTAGCCGTTAAAACTGTTAGTGGAGATTATGCACTTTTAACTGGAAACCAAATAGGTGGACTTTTAACTAATTATATAATAGAAGGTTTAAAAGAAAATAATAAGCTAAAAGATGATTCAGTTCTTATAAAAACTATAGTTACATCTGAATTTGGAGCGGATATAGCAAAAGCTAACAATATAGATGTAATGAATGTGCTTACTGGATTTAAATTTATAGGTGAAAAAATAAAATCTTTTGAAGAAACTAATAAAAATACATATCTTTTTGGATATGAAGAAAGTTATGGATACTTAGTAGGAACTCATGCAAGAGATAAAGACGGAGTTGTTGCTTCATTATTAATAGCTGAAATGGCAGCGTACTATTATTCTAAAGGAATGAGTTTATATGAAGGGTTATTAGAATTATATAAAAAGTATGGATTCTTCAAAGAAAAGACTATTTCTATAACATTAAAAGGTATAGAGGGGCTTAATAAAATTCAAGAAATAATAAGTTATTTTAGAAATACTGAAATATCTAGTATAAATAATGTTAAAGTCGTAGATTTAAAAGATTATCAAAAAGGTATAGATAATCTTCCTAAGGCAAACGTATTAAAATACTTCTTAGAAGATGAATCTTGGATAGCTGTTAGACCATCAGGAACTGAGCCTAAGCTTAAATTTTATATAGCTGTAAAAGGGGAAAATGAGGAAAATGCAAATGAAAAGCTAGATGGAATAAAGATTAGTTTAGATAAAATTTTAAATAATGTAATGGATGTAGAAACTGTAAAATAAATATAAAAAGGTGCGAATATCATCGCACCTTTTTATATTTCATAGTATTATATAAATATAAAATAAAAAGGAGGAAAGATAATGGTAAAAGTAACAAAAGAAAATATTCTAGAAATAATAAGAAAATCAAGATATAGTGAAATAAACTCGAAAGCAGCAGAAATAGCATTTTACTTATTACTATCTCTATTCCCTTTTTTACTATTTACTATAAATGCATTAGCATATATACCAATAATGCAAACAAATAGGTACATATACATATTAGAAAAAATAATACCTCAAGGTGCATTTGATATAGCATCTTCTATGATACAATCAGCTATAGACAATAGAAGTATTAGTTTAGTTATAACCAGTTTTTTTCTTACTATATGGACATCATCAAGAGCAGTTAGAGGATTAATTAGAAGTATTAATAGAGCATATAATGTTAAAGAAACTAGATCTTATTTTAAAGTATTTCGTATTGCAATGATTTTTACTATAATGCTTTTGATACTTATATTTTCATCCATGATATTTTTAGTTTTTGGCGAAAGGTTAGGTCATTTTCTATTGAATTATATAGGCGTAGATAGGGTTCTTATAAATATATGGAATATGTGGAGATATTTGATTGGTTTATCAACTATGATTATAATATTTCTAAGTTTATATATGTATACTCCAAACAAAAAAGTAAAAATAAAAGATGCTATACCTGGTTCTATTATATCAACTATATCTTGGTTTTTCATATCCTATGCATACTCATATTATGCTAGTCATTTTGCAAACTATGAAGTTATATATGGTAGTATAGGCGGAGTAATAATTTTAATGACTTGGATGTATTTAAGTAGCTGGGCTATATTAATTGGATCAGAGGTTAATGCAAAATTATATCTTATAAGAAATATAAGATATAAAACTAAGATAAAAAGAAAAATATATAAAAATAAATGAAAATATTAACTTTTTTGTAGGATGTTTTGTATAATATAAATACAATGAATTATTTAATTTATATAAAAAGGAAAATGAATATTATTGACATAATAGAGGAATATTAATTAAAATTAATTAAATAAAAGTTGATAAAAATAAAAGTGATGAATAGGAAGAGTAAATTTAACTCGGTTACCAGAGATGGAAGCTCATAGGCTGAAAGGCTTTCTTAATTAGAAAAATTGAAAACTACCTAGGAGCTGCATTCTGAAGTTATCTTTGATGTTAGTAAGAATAGCCGTTTGACAACGTTAAAGTTATAAGTGGATTTTATAAATCAAATTAGGTGGAACCGAGGGAATATACTCTCGTCCTTTTATTAAAGGATGAGAGTTTTTTGATTATAAATAACAAATAGTATAAAAAATAATATAAAGGTGATGAATAGGAAGAGTAAATTTAATTCGATTATCAGAGATGAAAGTTTATAAGCTGAAAGGCTTTCTTAATTAGAGGAATTGAAAAATACCTAGGAGCTGCTAGAAAAACTAGCCGTTAGCTGCGATAAAGTATCAAGTGAGTTTAAGTACTAATTTGGGTGGAACAGCGAACAGACTCGTCCCATTATATATGGATGAGTCTGTTTTTTTATAAATTTAAATCTATGGAGGTATGAAAATGAGAATAGGAATATTAGGTTATGGAACAGTAGGAAGTGGATTAATAGATGTTATTGATAATAATAAAAATAAAAGAAATATAGAAGTTATTAACATTTTAGTAAGAGATAAAAGTAAGTATGAAGGGTTAAAATATTACAATAAATTAACAACTGATATAGATGAAATATTTAATAAAAACTTAGATGTAATAGTTGAAGTAATGGGAGGATTGCATCCTTCATTAGAATATATAAAAAGAGCTTTAGAATGTAAGATAAATGTGGTTACAGCAAATAAAGATTTATTGGCAGAGTATGGTGATGAATTAGTTAGATTAGCAAAAGAAAATAATGTTACTATAAAATTTGAAGCATCAGTAGGAGGAGGTATTCCTGTACTAAAACCATTAATAGAATCCTTAGAGGGAAATTGTATAAATAGCATATATGCAATATTAAATGGAACTACAAATTTTATATTATCAAAAATGTATAATGAAAATTTATCTTATGATGTTGCTTTAAAACAAGCACAAGATTTAGGTTTTGCTGAATCTAATCCGGAATCAGATGTATTAGGATATGATGCAGCTAGGAAATTATCTATATTATCTACTTTAGCTTATGATAACAGAGTTTATTGGAAAGATTTATATTTAGAAGGGATAACTAATATAGATAAAAAAGATATAGAATATGCTAAAAGATTAAATTGTAAGATTAAGCTAGTAGGTCAAAGCAAATATGAAAATAATAAAATAAGTGGATTTGTAAGACCTGCACTAGTAAGCTATGATAGTATACTTGCAAATATAGAGAATGAATATAATGTGGTAGTTTTAAATGGGGATTCTGTAGGCGAAGTATCATTTGTAGGTAAAGGTGCAGGTAAACTTGCAACAGGTAGTGCAGTTTATGGTGATGTAATTGATATATTAGATAATAGATTTTCATCAATAGATTCATTTACAAAAGAAAAAGTAGAAGTAAACAAAACTTTAGATAATAGCTGTAGTGCGTTACTTAGATTTAAAAGTAATAGTATAAATGAAATATTAGATATATTAAAAGATGAAATGAAGGATTATAGTATATTAAATGATAACGAAGAATTAGCTATATTTGTTGATGCAGATTCAGAGTATGAAATAAATAATAGCCTGGATAAGATATCTAAAAAAGATTACTGCTGTTTAATAAGCAAATTAATAAAAATAAATTAATATAAATAGCGTGTAGATAAAATAAATTTATACACGCTTAAGTAATTATCTAGTAAAAATTAATTCACAATCACTAGATAATTCATTATTAAATTTATAACCCATTAAATCAAAACTTTTTAAGTCCATTATATTATCAATTTTATTTTTTATAATAAACTTAGACATATGACCTCTAGCTTGTTTTGAATACATACCTATAACTTTATATTTATTGTTTTTTTCATTGAAGTCTTTGAATTCTACATTGACAAATTTACATGTCTTATTCAATTCTTTTATATCAATAGCTTTTACATATTCAGAGGAAGCTAAATTTAGTAAAGTTTTATTATTATGGGTAGATAGCTCTTTTATAATAAAATCAGTTATTTTATCTTTCCAAAATTTATATAAGTTTTTACCTTCTTTATTTTCAAGTTTTGACTTCATTTCTAGCCTATATGGTTCTATTACATCACACGGAGATAAAACTCCATATAATCCAGAAAGTATTTTAAAGTGATCTGTAGCAAAGTCAAAATCATCTTCAGTGAAGTTAGAAACATTCATACAGTTAAAAACTTCACCATTAAAAGCTAATATGCTTTGCAATCTAACATTACTATCTAAGCCATAATTTTCATATCTAATTAGATTTAGTTTACTAAGGTCTTCGCTTAAATTCATAAGGTTTTGAACTTGGTAAATATCTAAATTTTTTAATAGTCTAATTAAATAATTAGCTTCATCTATAAAATAAGGAATAGAAGATTTATTTAAAGATATATTTTTATCAAACTTCATTGTTGTTGTTGGAGATATTATCGTTATCATACTTAGTCCACCTTTATATTATAATACTTTTAATATATACCAATATAAGTACATAATAAACAAATATATATAATAAATAATATAAAAAATAAATAGAACATACTATTGAATTTAAAAAACATACACTATATCATCTAGGAATGATATTGATAATGTATTAACTTTAAAAAGTATTGAATAAATAATAAATATGATATACAATATAAAAAGTAGTGTACGCTAAAAAAACTGAAAAATATATATAGGGGGAATATTTAATGATAAAAGTAGGTATAAATGGATTTGGAAGAATAGGACGAAATATTTTAAGAATAGCGCAATCTATGTTAGATGAGAATATAGAAATAGTTGCAATAAATGCTAGAGCAGATGCAAATACTTTAATTCACTTATTTAAATACGATTCATGTTATGGAATCTTTAATGGTAAGGTAGAAGTGAAAGATGAAAATACTATTAAAGTTAACTCTAATGAAATAAAAATACTTAGATATAATGATCCAGAAGATATACCATGGAAGTCTATAGGTGTAGATATTGTTATAGAATCTACTGGAATGTTTACTCAAAAAGAAAAAGCATTAAAACATATAAAGGCAGGGGCTAAGAAGGTTATAATAACTGCTCCAGGTAAAGATGAAGATATAACCATTGTTATGGGAGTAAATGAAGAAAAATATAAAGATGAAAAACATAATATAATTTCTAATGCATCTTGTACAACAAACTGTCTGGCACCACTTGTAAAAGTTCTAGATGATAAATTTGGAATTGAAAAAGGGTTAATGACAACGATACATGCATACACTAATGATCAAAGAATATTAGATAAGAATCATAAAGATTTGAGGAGAGCAAGAGCAGCAGGTGAATCAATGATACCAACAACAACAGGGGCTGCAAAAGCTGTGGCAAAAGTACTACCTCAATTAGAAGGAAAATTAAATGGATTCTCAGTTAGAGTTCCAACTCCTACAGTATCATTAGTAGACCTTGTTTGTGAGCTTAAAGAGGATGTAACTATAGATGAAGTAAATAGGGCTTTGAAAGAGGCATCAGAAGGAAATTTAAATGGAATACTGGGATATTCTGAGGAACCGTTAGTTTCTATAGACTATAGAGGTGATAGTAGATCATCTATAGTAGATGGATTATCCACTATGATAATTGATAAGAATATGGTGAAAGTTGTATCTTGGTACGATAATGAATGGGCATACTCTACAAGAACTATAGATTTAGTTAATTATGTATCTAAGAATATGAAATTAGGCTAAAATATTTAGTAAATATTATATGTCATTCAAAAAGTGACAAAAAACGCCTAAAAATATTGCAAATCCCATATTTAGTAATTATAATAAGATATATTAATTATAAAAATATATATAGGAGGAACAATATGGAAGCAGAAAAAGTCTTGAAAATGGATGAATCTATTTCATCAAGAAAAGTTAAATCTGTTAACTTAGAGACATTTATATTTTTAGGTGTTTTGGTTATTGGTTTTGGATATATAGCTAGCGTTATGGGAGCTGGAATAATGTTTAAAGTTATAATGAACACGGCTCATGATTTACTTTTAAATACTGTATTTTTAATAATGGCAATGGCAGTATTAGCAGGCGCCTTAAGTGCCTTACTTTCTGAATTTGGAGTTATTTCACTGATAAACAAATTATTTAAAGGATTTATGAAACCTTTATATGGATTACCAGGTGCCAGCATAACTGGAGCTATAGCAACGTATTTATCTGATAATCCAGCTATAATATCTTTTGCAAAAGATAAGAACTTTACTAAATACTTTAAAAAGCATGAAATACCAGCTTTATGTAATCTAGGTACAGCTTTTGGAATGGGACTTATACTTACAACATTTATGATATCTCAAGGTAAAGAATATGCGTTACCAGCTATCATAGGTAATATATCAGCAATAATAGGTAGCATTATAAGTGTTAGAATAATGCTATATTTCACAAAAAGGTTTTATAACTATGATTGTAGTAAAGATATTAATACCAATAATTTAAAAAATGATACTGAATATAGAGAAATAAGGGACGGTAATATATTTCAGAGGATATTAGATGCAATGTTAGAAGGTGGAAAAAATGGAGTAGAGATGGGAATAGCTATAATACCAGGTGTATTAGTAGTTTGTACTATGGTTATGATTCTTACATTTGGACCATCAACAGACCCAATTACAGGAGCGCCTATTTATACAGGAGCAGCTTATGAAGGAATAGCTTTACTTCCTATTATAGGAGAAAAGTTAAGTTTTATATTAGAACCGTTATTTGGATTTACATCTCCAGAAGCAATAGCATTTCCGATAACTTCACTAGGGGCTGTTGGAGCAGCTATGTCTTTAGTTCCTCAATTTATTATTGATGGAGTAATAACTCCAAATGACATAGCAGTATTTACTGCTATGGGTATGACTTGGAGTGGATATTTAAGTACACATGTAGGAATGATGGATGCATTAAATGCTAGGGGATTAACAAGTAAAGCTATAATATCTCATACTATAGGTGGTATATGCGCAGGAATGTCAGCACACTTTTTATATATGTTATTATCATAAAAATTAAATACATAAAAGAAAAGGTGTATCTAAATTAATTTTATAATTTTGATACACCTTTTTGTTAACGATTATTAATGATCTTGATGTTTTTTATGACTACTTATAGGTCTTGCAGTATTTTGACTTACAGAGCCTGTTTTTGATGGTCTAAGTCTTGGTTCTAAGTTAAGCTCTTCAGATTGTTCTAATTTAAAGTTAGGATTCTTTTTATCATTTCTATTATATCGAGTTTTACTATCTTCTCTTTTATGTTTATTTAATGTCATATTAACCTCCTAAAAATGAAAAATAATATATTAATAATTTAACCTAAAATATAATTAGTATTCTTTATGAATTATAAATGTAAAAATAGATAATCATATATTTAGATAAATTTTCAGTGGATTTTGGAAAAAGGAGGCAATAATTTGAGTATAGCTATTAGTATATTAGGAGGTTTGGGACTTTTTTTATATGGTATGAACCTAATGGCGCAAGGTTTGCAAAACTCTGCAGGTAATAAGTTAAAAAAAATAATAGGGTTATTGACAAGTAATGTAGTCATGGGAGTACTAGTAGGAACTGTTGTTACTGCAATAATACAAAGTTCAAGTGCTACTACTGTAATGGTTGTTGGGTTTGTAAATGCTGGAATAATGACGTTAAATCAAGCTATAGGAGTTATAATGGGAGCTAATATTGGTACGACAGTAACAGCTCAATTAGTTAGTTTTAAACTAGAAGGGCTTGCTCCAATATCATTAGGGATAGGTATAATTTTATATCTTTTTTCTAAGAAAGCCAGTGTAAAAAATATTGCGGAAATACTTTTAGGATTTGGTATATTATTTACAGGAATGGAATTTATGAAAGATGCTGTAAAACCATTAGCTGAATACAAAGGTTTTACAGATGCTTTAATTAGTTTTGGACATAGACCAGTACTAGGATTATTATTAGGATTTGCTATTACAGGTATAGTACAAAGTTCTAGTGCATCAATGGGTATGTTAATAGCTCTTGCAGCGCAAGGATTGATTCCACTTAGTTCAGCACTTCCTATACTTTATGGTGATAATATAGGAACTTGTGTAACATCACTAATTTCTAGTATAGGAGCTAGCAGGAATGCAAAGAGAGCAGCTATAATGCACTTGTTATTTAATATAATAGGAAGTTTACTATTTTTACTTATATTAAATAGACCTATAACATACATTGTAACAAGAATAGATCCAACAGATGCAGCAAGACAAATAGCAAATGCTCATACTTTATTTAACTTAATAAATGTTGCTATACTATTACCATTTTCTAAATATATAGTAAAATTAGCAATGCTTGTAGTTCCAGACAACAATGATAAAAATGATGAAAAAAGCACTAAATATCTTGACGAAAGAATGTTAGAAACACCATCTATAGCTCTAGGAAATACTGTAAAAGAAATAATGAGAATGGGAGATATAGCTAAAATTTGTTTATCAAGTTCTATGGATGGATTTGTAAATAAATCGGATAAAAGTATAAAAATTGCACTAGAAAATGAAGAAACCATAAATGTATTACAAAAAAGTATATTAAATTATCTGCTTAATTTATCTAAGACATCTCTTCCAAATAATTTAGTGGAGTCAGTAGATGGTTTATTTAATACAGTGAATGATATAGAAAGAATAGGAGATCACTCTGAGAATATAGCAGAACTAGCGCAAACAGCTATTTCAGAAGATCTAGATTTATCAAATGAGGGTGTTGAAGAAATAAGTCATATGTATGATTTAGTATTTGAAAATTTAAAAGGCGCACTTAAGCTAATTGATGAAGAAGATACTTACTTAGCAAATGAAATTTTAGAAAGAGAAGATGAAGTAAATAAGATAGAAAAATCAATACGTGTAAATCATATATATAGACTTAATAATGATAAGTGTGAAGTAGATTCTGGTATTTTATATATAGATCTAATTAGTAATCTAGAGAGAATTTCAGATCATTGTGCTAATATTGCTAAAAGAGTATTAGAGTAAAATAAAAGTAGCATAGTTATTCAATAAAAATAGCTGTGCTACTTTTATTTATAAGTATGTGATATAATAATATAAGATTATTATAATGGTAAAGGTGGGCTAGTAATGAAAGTAGTTAAAGATGCTATATACTCGAAATATTTTAGCTATGATATTGACGAAGATATAATTATTTATGAAGGTAGATTTTGTATTTATTTAGACAAAAAATATAAATGCAATGGAATAATTTATTATAAAATGATACCGCCGATGTCTATAAATTTTGAAGCATCTATAATACATACTCAAGAAGAAGATTTTGACCTAGCCTTAGACTATGACAATGCAATATTAGAGGTCTATGGATATAAACCTGCATATGTAACTGTAAATTCGATAAATAATGATAATATAGATGGATACATAAATGATAATAATTTAAAGTCTAAAAATACTTATGTTGAATATATAGATTTTAATATAATTAATTTAGATCAACTTCCTGGGAAGCTTATAAACTATGAAAGTAAACTTTTTGCAGGTAGAATTGAGTTTGAGGTAAATGATTTTAAGATTATAATAGATAAGCGGTATGATTATAGGAAAGAATTAAATGAAGAATTAAAAATTAAATCTGGATCTATAATAACCCATGTAGGTAGGATATTAAAAAAAGACAATAGTTTATTTAAGACTAATAATATTGATAATATTTTAGATAGAATAGCTACATCACTTAGCTTTATGTGTGGTAGATATATAGATATATGCCTGGCTAATGGATATTTAAATAATAAAAATGTTTATAGGCTTTGGAGAGAATGTATAGTTACACCATTTAAATTTGTTCCAACATGGAGTGATACCATTTCAAATTATTATAATATAGAAAAATACATATCGTTAATGTGTACAAAATTAGAAGATAGCTATTATGAACCAACTATAAAGCACATTATAGACTGGTACATAGAATCATCAAATAATATAACTTTAGAAAATAATATAATATCAGTTCAAATTGCTCTTGAAGCATTATCATATGTTGTTTTAGTAGAAATATATGAGATTATTGATGAGGTAGATTTTGATGAAAATTCATCATCTAAAAATATTAGGATGCTTTTAGATATGTGTAAAATACCATATGGGCAAAAAGAATTGTACTTATTTGATGATTGGATTAAAAGTAAGTTTGATGATGGTGTAGACTTGGTAATATACTTTAGAAATAAAATTGTACATCCAAGTAGAAAAGGACATAGAGCTAATTTAAGTGTTGATGATATGTGGAATATAATTCAGATTGGGACAAGATACATAGAACTTGCGTTATTATATCTTATAGGATACAAAGGTGAATACTCAAATCGATTAAAATATAGATCGTATGGAGAAGTTGAGTTAGTTCCATGGAATTTAATATAATAAAAATTATAAAAAATGATTAAAACATAAATAATAAGGGTAGATACTAAAAATAATGATAAATGAAAGGAATTTTTTAATTTTAATATGATTAAGTTTTATGGATATGCTAAATGTTCAACTGTTAGAAAAGCTAAAAAATGGTTAAATGAAAATAACATACAGTTTGAAGAGATCGAAATAACTGAAAATCCACCAAGTAAAGAAGAATTAGAAAGAATATATAAACTTAGTGGATATGAAATAAAGAAGTTTTTCAACACTAGTGGAGTTAAATACAGAGAGCTAGGGCTTAAGGATATAATTAAAAATGAATCAGAGAATAAACTTTTAGAAATATTATCAAGTGATGGTATGCTTATAAAAAGACCATTAGTTTATGATGATAAAAATGTTTTATTAGGATTTAAAGAAGATGAATGGAAAAATAAATTATTATAAAAAAAAGCGTAGTAACTTATAAAAAGTTAACTACGCTTTTTTTGAAATTTTGCGATTACATCAATCATATTATCTTTTATTTCATTACTTAAAACCGTAGATTTTAATTTAGGATTTTCTATATGATCATATACTGGATCTAAGAATTCTACCTCAACATTCATAGACTTAATTTTACCAATTGGCTCGTATCCACTATATGTTTCTTTAGAATTTTTTATTACTAATGGGATTATAGGGCAATTAGCTTTATATGCAATTTTTAGTGAGCCAGCTCTAAAATCTGATATTAAAGCATTTGGATCTTTTACCCATGTTAAATCTCCCTCTGGAAATATAGCCATACTGTGTCCTTCTATTATATTTTTAGAAGTCTCTATTATACTTTTTATGCCTTCTCGAGTATTTTCTCGATTTATATATACGCATTTTATTAGTTTAACCCAGTGACTTATAACAGGCATATTTCTCCAAACAGGAACATCTGCAATGACAACTCCAATAGGTCTATCAACACTAGCTAATAATATGAAGCTATCTAACATACTAGAATGATTTATTATAAATAAAGACGGGTCTTCTGGTAATCTATCTTTTCCTAAAACGTTTAAATTAATATTTACAATAGAAAGTGCTTTTCTAGCATGTTTTTGTAAAAAACTAAACATTTCATCAACCGAGTACTTACTAGGATTTAATTCATATTTAATTAATTTTGGAATAGCTAAGCATAATACTAATATTAAATAAAGTACGAATTTTATATAGTTAAGCAATTATTTCATCTCCTTAAAATATTAATAATACCATTAATGATTTTATCATAAAATGAATTTATTTACAAATTAGAGAATATAAATAAGACAAGGTAACTTATTTAACTATATATATTATTATAGGAGGATGAAATTTAGTGAATAAACTTAGTGGAGTGAGATATGATGAGCGATTTTTAAAAATAAAAATATCTGCAAATACAGGTGATAATATTTTTTTAAAGCTACCAATAAGTTTTGTGAAAAGATTAGTTGCAAATAATGCAATTGACTTCTTCAAAAATCAGGATGATATTATTGATAGTCAAAAACTACTAAAAATAATGCTTGATGCTTTTGAATACAATGTTGTTGGAGAAATAGCATATCTAGAAAGAAGCAATGGAGATAAAATCCGATTTA
The DNA here is from genome assembly GCF_900604535.1 of Romboutsia sp. Marseille-P6047. NCBI lineage: Bacteria > Bacillati > Bacillota > Clostridia > Peptostreptococcales > Peptostreptococcaceae > Romboutsia > Romboutsia sp. Marseille-P6047. The sequence goes on along the minus strand of NZ_UWOT01000019.1, from coordinate 29,166 downwards.
TAATTGATTAATTAAATATAAAAGCGGTTGATAAAATAATTTCACTTTAAATTTATTTTATCAGCCGCTTTGTTTATTTATATAAAATATTAAAAATTAAGTTGACGTAAAATTAAGATATAATTATAATAAAGGTAAACTTATAAATATGATGTGGTTAACTAAAAGGAGAAGTAATTAATGAGATTAAAAACAACAGATATAGTATTAAGTGGACTATTTGCAGCTTTAACTGCTATATTAGCGCAAATAGCTATCCCACTTCCATTTACAACAGTACCATTAACTATGTTAATATTTTCAGTTGCACTTGCTGGAATGATATTAGGATCTAAAAGAGGATTTTTATCTATGGTTATATACTTATTACTAGGTGCAGTAGGAATGCCTGTATTTGCCCAAATGAGTGGGGGTATTGGTATATTACTAGGACCTACAGGCGGATTTTTACTAGGTTGTCCGATTATGGCATTTATAGTTGGATTTGTATCAGAAAGATATTCATCAAAATTATATGTTTTTGTAGCTATGACATTAGGGCTGGTTATGGATTATGCAGTAGGTACAGTTATGTTTTCTATAATTACAAAAGTTAGTATATATCAAAGTATACTATACTGCGTAGCGCCGTTTGTATTTGTAGATTTAATAAAAATAATTTTAGCTATAAGTATAGGTGTAACTGTAAGTAAAAGAATAAGGTTGGTGTAAAATAATGTTAAAAATAAGACCGCACCATATACTTTGTATGAGAGCATATACAGGTAGTAGATATAGCAAAGAATTTTCTATTAAAATAGAAAGTATTATAAGAAATCTTAAAGTATATAATGAGTTTTTGAAGTCTTATAATCTAGAGAACGAAGTAAATAAAGTTGAAATAGTCTACTCTACAGATAGTATTTGTGAAAGTTGTCCAAATAAATTAGATGATAATATATGTAACTCTCAAGAAAAAGTAAATCTAATAGATTGTAAAATGATTAAATACTTTAATATTAAAGAAGGTGTATACAACTATAAATATATAGAAAACTTAGTATATAATAATATTAATGAAGTGATATTTGATGACATATGTAGGAGCTGTGAATGGTACCATGTAACGAACTGCAAAAAATATATATTGTAGTAAAATGAGGGGATATTATGAATAGGGTAAAGGAATTAATAGGTAGAAAATTTTTAAAAGATATAGAATTTTTAGAACTAGAAGATAACGATTGTGTAATTGAATGCAAGTATATAAAACCTCATAATGCTCATTACAATGAATATAAAATTGTAATTGACAATGACGGTTTAATAGAGGAATATCTAGTTTACTTGAAACATTTAGATTAGATAAAATTAAAAATTAAATTATCTTAAAATAAAGTGTTATAAAATACAAAGTTTGCGTAATACTCAATAAACTGTATTTTTATAGCACTTTATTTTTATTAAAGTATAATTATATTAAAAAAACACTAAAAAAACAATTTGTGAAATGTTGGAATTTAAACGTTTTATGAGGTTTTTAAAATGCTTGTTAAAAAAAGTGAATAAATATTATTGAATAAAGAAAAAAAAGCCTATATAATTAATTTGTCGATTGGGATACAGAAAAAAAATATTGTATACCAAAAAAGTCGTAAAAATTGATTGGAGGAATACTTGCTATGGAATTAACAATAGTTGCTAGCGCTGGTACTTTAGAATCAAGTGATATACAAATAATACTAGAACCAAATGAAAATGGTATTGTTATAGAACTTGAAAGTACAGTTAAAGCTCAGTTCGGAGAACAAATTGAAAACGTTATCAAAGAAACTCTTAAAGAACTTAATGTAGAAAATGCAAAAGTATTTGCAAATGACAAAGGGGCTATAGATCCTGTAATAAAAAGTAGAGTACAAACTGCAGTATATCGTTCAGCAAAGTCTAGCGATTACAAGTGGATGTAAGGAGGGGCAAAAATGAAATTAAGACGTTCGATGCTATTTGTTCCTGGAAATAATCCTGGAATAATAAGAGATGTTCATATATATAAGCCAGACTCAGTAATGTTTGACTTAGAAGATGCTATTGCAATAACAGAAAAAGATTCTGCAAGATTTTTAGTACATAACATGTTAAAAAAACTTGGAGAATACTATAAAGAATTAGGAATAGAAACTGTAGTTCGTATAAATGGACTTGCTACAGAGTTCTGGCAAGAAGACTTAGCTGCTGTAGTAAGTGCTGGTGTTGAAGTTGTAAGAATACCTATGACTGAATCTGTAGAAGATGTTATGGCAGTAGATGCTGAAATAGAAAAAATAGAAAAAGCATGTGGAATGGAAGTTGGTAGCACTAAAATAATGGTTGCTATAGAAACTGCTCTAGGAGTAATGAACTGCTTTAATATAGCTAAATCTCCAACTAAGAGATTAATAGGTATGGCATTAAGTGGAGAAGACTTTGTAACAAGTATGAAAACTACAAGAACTCCAGAAGGTGACGAATTATTCGTAGCTAGAGGAATGATAGCTATGGCAGGTCGTGCTTGCGGACTTGAAGTATTAGATACAGTTTATGCTGACGTTAATAACGATGAAGGATTCTTAAAAGAGGCTAACCTTATAAAGAGAATGGGATTCGGTGGTAAGTCACTTATACATCCAAGACAAGTTGAACTTATACATGATGTTTACACTCCAAGTGAAAAAGAAATAGCTAAGGCTCAAAAAATAGTTGATGCTACAGCTGAAGCTTTAAAGAATAACTTAGGGGTATTTACAGTTGATGGTAAGATGGTAGATAAACCAATAATAGAAAGAGCTCAAAGAGTGTTACAACTTGCTGAAGCTGCAGGTGTATTAGTTGGAGGTGAAAATTAATATGCAAACTAAAAGAGTAAACGACGAAATGTTAAAAAACATAAAAGGTTATGAAAATAGAAAAGCTTACGTTGCACCATTTAGTAGTTTAAGTGCTGATAAATTAGGTAATGTTGACAGTGACAACTTAAAGGAGCACGTAAGAAGAACAAAATTAGTTTCTTCTTTAAGAGAAGCTATAGAAAAATGTGAAATAAAAGATGGAATGACAATATCTTTCCACCACCATTTTAGAGCTGGGGATAAGTTATTAATGCAAGTTGTTGATATATTAGCAGAAATGGGAGTTAAAAACTTAAGAATAGCTGCTTCTTCATTAACAAGTGCTCATAATGGTCTTGTTGCTCACATTGAAAACGGTGTCGTAAATAGAATAGAAACTTCAGGACTTAGAGGAAAATTAGCTCAAGCTGTTTCTGAAGGAATACTTGAATATCCAGCTGTTATACGTTCTCATGGAGGTAGAGCAAGAGCCATATCTTCAGGAGATGTTAAAATAGACGTAGCATTTTTAGCTGCATCTTCAGCCGACTGCATGGGGAACGCTAACGGTGTTAAAGGAAAATCTATATGTGGTGCTATGGGATATGCTAAGGTTGATGCACAATATGCTGAAAAAGTTGTAGTTGTAACTGATACATTAGTTCCTTATCCAAATTTCCCACAAAGTATACCTCAAACTCAAGTTGACTATGTTGCAGTAGTTGATGAAGTTGGAGATTCTTCAGGAATAATGTCTGGAGCTACTAGATTTACAAATAACCCTAAAGAGTTATTACAAGCTAAGAGAGTTGTAGATGTTATGAAAGCTTCTGGATTATTCGTAGATGGATTCTCAATGCAAACTGGTTCTGGTGGAGCATCACTTGCTGTTACTAGATTCGTTAAAGAAGAAATAAAGAAAAGAGATATAAAGTTAAGCTATGCATTAGGTGGTATAACAGCACCAATGGTAGAGTTATTAGAAGAAGGTTTAGTTGATCAGTTATTTGATACACAAAGTTTCGACTTAACTGCAGCTGAATCAGTAGGAAGAAATGAAAAACACGTTGAAGTAAGTGCTGACTTCTACGCTTCTATAGGAAATAAATCGGCAGCTGTTAACAAATTAGACTTTGTTATATTATCAGCTCTTGAAATAGATACAGATTTCAATGTTAACGTAATATCTGGTTCTGATGGAGTTATAAGAGCAGCGTCAGGTGGACACAGTGATACAGCTGCAATGGCTAAAATGTCTATACTTGTTGCACCACTAACAAGAGGTAGATTATCTACAATAATAGATAAGGTTACAACTGTTGTAACTCCAGGAAGTACAGTAGACGTAGTTGTTACAGATTACGGAGTAACTGTTAACCCAGGTAGAAAAGACTTATTAGAAAAGTTCAAAGCTGCTAACCTTCCATTAATAACTATGGAAGAATTAAGAGCTATGGCTACAAGATTAGTTGGAACACCAAAAGAAATAGAGTTTACAGATGAAGTAGTTGCTGTAGTTGAATACAGAGATGGAAGCATCATAGACACTATAAGAAAAGTTAAATAATATTATTGAAAAATAATATTAATTTATAAATTATGACTATGTTAAGTTTATTTTTAATGAAAGCTAGTCATTATAAAACTTAACATAGTCGAAAAATTAAATATATATATTATCGGAGGATTAAGAGGATGGCAACAGTAAGCATGTCTCAAACAAAGAAAAAAGAATCTTTCAAGATATTTGGTATGTCTTGGCACATTTACGCTGCAGTAGCAGGTATAGCTTTAGTAGCTATGTTTGGTGATTATTTACCAAGTAACACAATAGGAGCATTCGCAATACTTTATACTTTAGGTATAGCATTAGGATGGATAGGGGATAGAATACCTGTATGGAACACTTATATAGGTGGTGGTTCAATACTTGCATTCTTAGGTTCAGCATATTTAGTTTATATAGGTATAATACCAGAAGCAACAATAGAAACAGTAAAGATATTCATGGACACAACTGATTTCTTAGATTTATTTATAGCAGTACTTATAACTGGTTCAATATTATCTGTTAATAGAAAATTATTATTAAAAGCTTTCGCAGGATACTTACCAGCAATACTTGCAGGTATAGTTGGTGCAATACTTTTAGGTATAGTTGGTGGAATTATATTTGGTGTTTCTCCAGCAGACGTTGCAACTAGATACGTATTACCTATAATGGGTGGTGGTACTGGTGCAGGTGCAATACCAATGGCTGATATATATGCAAACGCTACTGGAAATGACCCAGCTCAATGGTTATCATTTGGATTATCAATATTAACAATAGCTAACATAATAGCTATAATATCTGCTGGTGTATTAAATAAAATCGGTGAGTTAAAATTCGGAAAAGCTTTAACTGGTAACGGTGAGTTAATAAGAAATGCTGAAGATTTATCTAAATTAGAAGATACTGAAGAAGTAAAAGTAACTCAAAGAGAAATAGCTTGTGGATTAATATTAGCTTGTGCATTCTATGTTGCAGGTAATATATTATCTAAAGTTGTTCAAATACCAGAATTTACATTATTTGGATCTACTTTAAAAATAGATATACATAGATTTGCTTGGATGGTTGTATTAGTTGCTGTAGCAAACGTTATAGGTGTAATACCAGCTGAATTAAGAGTTGGGGCTAACAAGTTACAAGGATTCTTCACTAAGCAATTCTTATTAGTTATAATGTGTGGTGTAGGTATAGCTCTTACTGACTTAGGTGAGTTAATAGCTGCATTCACAATAGGTAACGTTGTAATAGCTGCATTTATAGTTTTAGGAGCAATATTAGGTTCAGGTCTTGTTGGATGGATTGTAGGATTCTACCCAATAGAAACTGCAATAACAGCTGGATTATGTATGGCTAACAGAGGTGGTTCAGGAGACTTAGCAGTTCTTGGAGCAGCTAAGAGAATGGAACTTATATCATTTGCACAAATATCTTCTCGTTTAGGTGGAGGATTAATGTTAATAATAGCTTCTGTAGTATTTGGTATATTCTGCTAATAAGAAATATTAAATGAGTATAGAACTTTGATAAGATAAAAGGTATTGTATTTTGCAATACCTTTTTATCGTAATTTTAAATATTAGATACAGAGGTGAAATTATGAGCAAAAAAAATAAAGAACCTAAAAAAAGTAACAAGGAACTTCTAAGAGAAGCTAGAGAAGAAGGAATGTTTAAAGAAGCTAGAGAGTTTACAAAAAAGAAAAAATATGTTGCAGCAAGTAAAAAAGATAATATAATGATATATGTTGTAATGATAATAGGGCTACTAGCATTTGTATTAATTAATAGAATATTTGGAGTATAGAAAAGGTTGGTGCACAAGAGCATGTATTATAATGTAGAAAGTATAAATTTAAAATCAAACTATGAAACTAATGAAGTAAGAAAATTTTTAGAAAAATTCAGCCTTAAATATGAAGACGTTGATTACACAGTGGTAATTAGAGAAAATGATGATATAATAGCTACATGTTCTAAGAAAGAAAATATATTGAAATGTTTTGCGATAAGTGAAAACTACCAAGGATTAGGTTTATCGAATAACCTTATATCAAAAGTTACTGAAAAGTTATTTTTAGAAGGTAGATACCATAGTTTTATATTTACAAAGCCTGAGAATCAATTCTTATTTGAAGGTTTAGGATATAAAAACATATTTACGACTGATAAAGTAAGCTTATTAGAAAGTGGAAATAAAAATATAAATGCAAGTTTAGATAAATTAAAAAAAGAATATAAAATAGATGATAGTAAAGAATATGCAGCATTAGTTATGAACTGTAATCCATTTACACTAGGGCATAGATACATAATAGAAAGTGCATGTAAAAGTAATGAAAATGTAATAATATTTGTAGTAGAAGAAGATAAATCTGTTTTTCCATTTAAATCAAGATTCAAGTTAATCAAAGAAGGAACTAAAGATTTAGAAAATGTAACGGTTGTACCAGCAGGGGAGTATATAATATCATCAGCAACTTTCCCTAATTACTTTTTAAAGAAAAATGATGATGCATTAAAAGAATATACAAAATTAGATTGTAATATATTTGGAAAATACTTTGTTCCAAAGTTTAATATAAAGAAAAGATTTGTGGGAAGTGAGCCTCATTGTGAAGTTACTAATATGTACAATGAAACTATACAAGAAGTTCTTCCTAAATATAATGTACAAGTTGAATTAATAAAAAGAAAAGAAATAGAGAATGATGCAATTAGTGCATCTAGAGTTAGAAAATTACTAAAAGATGTAAAGTTTGATCAAGTTAAAGAATTAGTTCCTAAAACAACATTTGACTTTTTACTTAGTGAGGAAGGTGAATTGGTAATAAGTAAGTTATAACTTAAGTTTTACCAAATTAATTATGAATATAGACTTAATTGAAGAATTTTTATTTGATAGAGAAAAAAGAGTTAAGAATCAAGAAAACTTATTTAAAAATTATAAAGATAAAACACTGGTAACTCTTAGAATTAATTATCCTGGAATTGAAAAATCAAACTATATAACTGATGATATTGTTAGTATAATTTATAATGAAATTTTAACTTACTATAAAAAGTATATAGTTTATAATGATAGATATAAAAATAAAGAAGGATTAGTTTGTCATTTTATATTTGATGCAGATTTTGTTAGTATTAAAAAGTTAATGATAGATATTGAAGAAAAGCATATACTAGGTAGATGTGTAGATATAGATGTATATACTATGAAAAATGATAATGTCATAGGCATATCTAGATCAGATTTATACAAACAGCCTAGAAAATGTTTTATATGTGATAAAGATGCTAAAATTTGCTCTAGAGCTCAAAGTCATAATATAGAGGAAATCAAAAAATATTTTGAAGAAGTATATTTAAAATATAAGGACTATCAAAAAAAAAGAGAAACTTTAGCTTATAGAATATCTCAAATAGCTGTAAAAGCCATGATAAGTGAAGTTTCTACATTTCCTTCATTTGGTTTAGTATCACCAATAAGTCAAGGGGCTCATGAAGACATGAACTATTATACTTTTTTAGATAGTGCATTTGCTATAGCACCATTTTTTAAAGAGATGTATAACATAGGATACTCATATCATGAGCCTAAATACATATTTGATGCTATTAGAGAAATTGGTATACTATGTGAACATAAAATGTTTGAAGCAACTAATAATATAAATACTCATAAAGGAATGATATTTTTAATGGGTATAACTATAGCATCTCTTGCAAAGGGAACATATAATAATAGAAAATTTGAAGATATACAAAGTATTATAAAATCAATGGTTAATGATATTTTAGATGATTTTAAAGATATAGAAAATAAGTCTGAATTAACTCATGGAGAAAAGCTATATATAAAATATGGATTTACAGGTGTACGAGGACAAGTAAAAGATGGACTATCTGTTTTATTTAATAATATAATAGATAAGTATTATGATTCTGATTTATCTGAGAATGATTTATATACACAAATATTAATAGAATTATTAGCTATAGTAGAGGATAGCACTATAGTATATAGGCATGATATAAATACCTTAAAACAAGTTCAAAATGATGCAAAAGAACTTTTAAAAATAGGTGGTGTGTATACTAGTAATGGGAAAATAAGAATTTTAGAATTAGAAAATGAATATATAAATAAAAATATAAGTCCAGGTGGATGTGCAGACTTACTTGCTGTAACTATATTTTTGATTACTATAAAAAGAGCTAGCAACTAAATGCTAGCTCTTTTATTTATTTATCAAACTCAGCTATAACAATATCTAAAGAATCGTTTAGATGCTTTGTTATTACTGATTCTGCTAAGTCCTTATTTTTTGAAATTATTGAATTTAGTATAAGTCTATGTTCAGATAATGCTTTTTCTCTTCTTAAATCATCTTCTATAGATATATTTCTAAACCTTTGTAGATAGCTATTTAAATTAGAAATAATACCAGGAAGACGTTTCATCTTACTAGCTTTATAAATAAGAGAGTTAAATTTACCGAATAAATTGATTACTTCTTCTATATTTCCTTCATTATTTATATTTTCTGTATGATCAAGAAGGGCGTTGATCTCATCAATTTCACTTTGTGTAATATTTTCCATAGCATTAGTTACAATTAATAGCTCAAGGGATTGTCTTATCTTATAAATTTCAATAACATCATCTTTAGTAATTCTATTAACTACTACCCCAGCCCTATGAACATATTCGACTAAACCCTCTTTTTCAAGTTGTTTAAGTGCTTCTCTAACAGGAGTTCTACTTATATTTAATCTTTCAGAATATTCCTTTTCTACAAAACGTTCTCCTAATGGTATGTTACATTCTATTAGAGTTTTCCTTAGACTTTCGTAAACAACTTCTCTTAGAGGCCTATTTTGAGATAAATCAGTATTAGTGACAAACTCATCCATCCAATTTTTCATTTTTATTTTATCGTCCTTCCCTTTTTAAAAAATCTATTGTATACAATTTAAAACAAATGTATACAATAGATTTTACACTAAAAATTCGAAAATACCAATAGTTTTCGACAAAATAATTTAAAAATTAACAAAATCCTTGACTATGTCAATATAATCTTTTATATAACGTGGGAGGTATGAACCTTTTCTATAAGCAACAACTAATTTAAAAGTAGTAGTTGGGTATCCTATTGAGAAGTACTTAGGTTTAGTTAATAAGTTCATATACTTTAGATAATTATCAGAAACAAAGCAAACACCATAATTAGATAGCGTAAGTCTTACGGCACACTCCATACTTCTTGTTCTCAATACAGCGTTAGGTTCAAAGTTTGCAGATTTAAAAATTTTTTCTGCCATTTTACCAGTACGTTGATATGGAAAGTTAAGTATAAAATTTTCGTTTTTAAATAGTTTTATATCAATCCAATCATACTTACAATTTAATTTTTTTTCTCCCATATTAGCTAATGGATTATCAGGAGATACTGCAAGTATTAGTTCTTCTACACCTATAACTTTATACTCAAGATCTGGGTGTTCAGTATGATGGTTAAATATTGCGATATCTGCCTCTCCATTAAGTAATAGTTTTTCAGCTTCAGAAGATGAATTTTCAAATAAATTTATTTCAACATTTGGATACATTTCTTTGAATTTAGGCAGTGTTTCAGGAATTAAGTAAGAACCCCTTGTAGATGGAATGGAAAGGTTAAATCTGCCTTTATTTATTTTACGAATATCATCTATTTCAGCAGTTATTTTATTCTTAATCAGTAATATATTTTGTGCATTTCTTAAATACATTTCTCCAGCGTAAGTAAGTATAAAACGATTACCTACTTTACTGAATAAACTAACGCCAAGTACCATTTCGAGTTTTTTTATATACTTACTAAGTGAAGGTTGTGAGATATATAATTCCTCAGCTGCCTTTGTTATATTTTGATGCTTAGCAACGGATATAACATATTCTAATTCTTTAAATTCAAACACTTTAATCCTCCTTTTAAAACTATAGCTTTAATGCATAAAAAGCATGGTAATTATGTATTGGACTATTAATTAACAATATAATACAATAAAAAAGAGGAAACGACAAGCGATTTCTTCGATGATATATAATATTTAAAAGACTATATTAAATGAAATGTTGGTGGTATTAATAACTGTAACTTCAGCACTTGCATTTGTTATATCTAGCTAAAATTTTGGTCTTAGCCGAAATTAAATCATGTAACAATAAACTTATTTAATATAGTCTCTAAAAATTAAAAATCTAAAATCAGGAAATTTTAAAATCGAAAATAGGGAGGAAAAATATGAGTAATAATTTAGCTATTTTAGCACTAGTAACATTAGTTATAGTTGTAGCTTTTGGATTTTGGAAAAAGGTAAATATAGGTGTTCTATCTATAGGATTCTCATTAATATTAGGTACTATATGTGGATTAACATCAAAAGAAATATTAGCAGGGTTTGATGCACAATTATTCGCAACTCTTGTAGGAGTTACATTCTTATTTAGTATAGCTCAGGTAAACGGTACACTAGAGTTACTTGCTAATAAAGCAGTAGCAATGGTAGGTACAAAATCTTATTTAGTACCACTAATAATTTTCTTAGTTTCAGGTACACTTTCAGCAATAGGTCCAGGAAATATACCTATAGGATCTCTTATGACAGTTGTTGCAGTAACAATAGCAGTTGGAATGAAGCAAAATCCAATATTATATGCATTACTAGCAAAATTAGCATCTAATGCATTTGCAATAACACCTCTAACACCAGCAGGAATAATAGCTACTGAGTTAGGTGCGAAAGTAGAAGTATTTGGATTTGAAATACCACTAATGTTAAATGTGATGTTATGGGGAGTTATATTAGGTATAGTATTCTGTGTTTGTTATAGACTAGATAAGATGAAACCAGAAAATCATTTAAGAAAAGATGATTTAGAAAAATTTGATGGTAAACAAAAAATAACATTAGTAGGTATGGCAGTTATGGTAATAATGGTTGCTGGCTTTGGTCAAAATGTGGGACTAGCATCATTCTTTATAGCTTCAATACTAATGATACTCAAAGTTGCTGAACAAAAGAAAGCCTTATCGACTGTACCATGGGGGACACTTATATTAATATGTGGAGTTGGTGTTCTTATGAATATAGTAGATACAGTTGGTGGTATTGAATTATTATCAAGCGGATTACTATCGATAATGGGTGAAAAAACAGCAAGACCAATACTTGCAGGAACAAGTGGATTATTATCATTCTTTAGTTCTACAACAGGTGTGGTTATGCCAACACTTATACCTACTGTACCATCAATAATAGATTCATTCGGTGGTGCATTTGGATTCGTAGAACTTACAAGTATAATAATTTCTTCTTCGTTTGCAGCAGCATTTTCACCAGCATCAACAGGTGGAGGATTAATACTTGCAGCATACATGTCAGCTAGTGGTGCAGGAGAAGAAGAACAAAATAAATTATTTGGACAATTATTAATGATAGCTGTAGGATGTGTAGTATTTAATATGCTTCTTTCGTATATAGGAGTATATGGAATAATCGCATAGTACATAAATATAAAAGATTTTTGGAGGGATACATTATGGTTACTTTAAAACAAGGTAAAGTTTTACTTTACAATAATGAAGTTATAGTAGAAGATGCTACTTTAGAAGCATTAAATAATAAATTAAATGAACTAGGTCAAGAAAATATAGAATCAATAGATAATGCACAAGAGAATACAATAGCAGCATCTATATTTGAATCACACAATGTTTCAGAAGATAAGAAAAATTTAAAATTAAAGTTTGACTCACTTACATCACATGACCTTACATATGTAGGTGTTATACAAACAGCAAAAGCAAGCGGACTTAAGAAATTCCCAGTACCATATATACTTACAAACTGTCACAATTCATTATGTGCAGTAGGTGGAACATTAAATGATGATGACCATTTATTTGGGCTAACTGCAGCTAAAAAGTATGGTGGAATATTTGTTCCAGCTCATCAAGCAGTAATACATCAATATATGAGAGAAATGTATGCAAACTGTGGTCATATGATACTTGGAACAGATAGTCATACAAGATACGGTGCTTTAGGAACTATGGGTGTAGGAGAAGGTGGAGGAGAGATAGTTAAACAACTTCTTGAAAACACTTACGACATGGAAAAACCTGAAGTAATAGCTGTTTATTTAGAAGGAAATATAAGAAGAGGTATAGGGCCTCAAGATATAGCATTAGCTATAATAAGAGAAGTATTCGAAAATGGATTTGTAAAAAATAAAGTTATGGAATTCGTAGGACCAGGAATAGAAAATCTTTCTATTGATTTTAGAAATGGTATAGATGTTATGACTACAGAAACAACTTGTTTAACTTCTATATGGTGTACAGATGAAAAGGTAAAAGAATATTTTGAAGTACACAATAGACCAAAAGCTTATAAAGAATTAAAGCCTGGTAAAGTAGCTATGTACGATGGATTAGTTAAAGTTGATTTAAGCAAAGTCGAATGTATGATAGCTTTACCTTTCCATCCAAGTAATGCATACACAATAAAAGAGTTAAATGAAAACTTAGAAGAAATATTAGAAAAAACAGAAATAGAAGCTCAAAAGCAAATAAGTAATCCAAACTTAAAATTAGATTTAAGAAGTAAAATAGTAGATGGTAAATTAAAAGTTGATCAAGCTGAAATAGCAGGATGTTCAGGTGGTATGTATGAAAATATACAAGCTGCAGCTAATATATTATCGGGAAAAGAATTAACTAATGATTACTATACTTTAAGTATATATCCAGCAAGTACTCCAATATACTCTAAAATGATAGAAGATGGTAGTGCTAGTGAACTTACAAAAGCAGGTGTTTTAATAAAGACTGCATTCTGTGGACCTTGTTTCGGAGCAGGAGATGTACCAGCACATGGTTCTTTATCAATAAGACATACAACTAGAAACTTCCCAAATAGAGAAGGATCAAAGCCAGGAGATGGACAATTAACATCTGTAGCTCTTATGGATGCTCGTTCAATAGCAGCAACTTCATTAAATGGAGGTATATTAACAGCAGCAACAGATTTAGAATATGATGAAACTGCAAATACTTATAGCTTTGATAAATCACCATACAGAAGAGTTTATGATGGATTTGAAAAAGGAAATGAAAATGAAGAATTAAAGTTAGGTCCAAACATAACTGAATGGCCAGAAATGATATCTTTAGAAGAAGATGTATTATTAAAAGTTGCATCAGTTATAGGAGACCCTGTTACAACAACTGATGAATTAATACCATCAGGAGATGCTGCTACATACAGATCTAATCCAAAGAAAATGTCAGATTATACACTTTCAAGACGTGATCCAGAATATGTACCAGCAGCAAAATCAATACAAGCTTTAGAAGAAGAAAGAAGAGATTTTGTAAGAGGTAATGTAAGTGAAGTCTCAGAGGAATTAAAAGATTTAGTAGAAACTATAAATCCAAATTCTTCAGTTGAAGAGTTTTTAAATAATACTGGATTTGGTAGTGTAGTATATGCTGTTAAGCCAGGAGATGGATCTGCAAGAGAGCAAGCAGCATCTAGTCAAAGAGTTTTAGGTGGTCTTGCTAATATAACTGTAGAATATGCGACAAAGAGATATCGTTCTAACTTAGTTAACTGGGGTATAATACCGTTCACTGCAGACCAAAGTGTAATAAATGAATTAGATAGAAATGATTATATATATATTCCCAAGATGAGAAGCAAAGTTGTAAATGGAGAAAAAACTATCATAGCTAAAGTTATCGGTACTAATAAAGAAAAAGAAATAGAACTTAAGTTAAATGATGTAACTGAAGAAGAAGCTCAAGTTATATTAGACGGTAGTTTAATAAACTTCTATGCAAATGTAAATAAGAAAAAAACAGAAGAAAAAGTTTTAGTTAATAACTAATAAAAAAGGGGAAGTCGTTATGAATAAACTTGAATGTACTATATTTAGAGGTGGAACAAGTAAAGGTGTATTTATAAATGAAGAAAATTTACCTTCAGATAAAGGATTATGGGATGAAATACTTTTATCAGTAATGGGTAGCCCAGATGTTCGTCAAATAGATGGATTAGGTGGAGCAACATCTACAACTAGTAAGGTTGCAATAATATCAAAATCTGATAATCCAGATTGGGATGTTAATTACACATTTGCACAAGTATCTATTGATAAGCCAATAGTATCTTATAAAGGAAACTGTGGAAATGTATCATCAGCAGTTGGACCTTATGCTATAGAAAAAGGATTAGTAGAAGTAACTTCTCCTGAAACTGTGGTAAGGATATACAATACTAACACTAAAAAAATAATATACTCTCATGTACAAACTCCAGATGGAAAAGTAAGTTATGATGGAGACTTTTGTATAGCAGGTGTTCCAGGGACATCGTCAGTAGTAAAACTTGCATTTAAAGATCCAGCAGGAGCTATGACTGGAAAATTATTACCTACTGGAAATGTAGTAGATGCAGTAGATGTACCAGGGTATAAGTCAGTTGAAGTATCTTTAGTAGATTCATCAAATCCTCTTATATTTGTAAGAGCAAGTGATGTTGGACTTACAGGTAAAGAGTTACCAGATGAAATAGATAGCAATAAAGATATGTTAGAGAGATTAGAAACTATAAGAGGGTTAGGGGCTGTAATGCTTGGATTTATAGATGATTATAAAGAATCAGCTGAAAAATCTCCAGGTGTTCCTAAGTTAACTATAGTAGCTGAACCTTCTACATATACTAATGTTAATGGAAATGTTATAGAAGAAAAAGACATGGACTTATTAGGAAGAATGATGTCTATGCAACTTACTCATAAAACATATGCTCTTACAGGTGCATTATGTACAGCAACAGCAGCTACTATAGAAGGAACTATAGTTAATCAAGTTGTTAGAAAAGGATTCAACCCAGAAAGTTTAAATATAGCTCACCCAGGTGGCTTAATGCAAAATGGAGTTGAGTGTAATATAGATAAAGATGGAAATAGAGATGTACCTTGGGTATATGGATATAGAACATCTAGAATGATAATGGATGGAACAGTTTATTATAAATAAAAAAGTATTTACATTATTGTAATAATGAAAGACCTAGAATGGTGCTTCTAATAAAAACACTTTCTAGGTCTTTTTATTAGAATAAAATACCAGAATTTGATTTATAAGGAGTTTAGCGTGAGTAAATTAAATGAAATATTAGAATACAATAATAAATTTGTAGAAAATAAAAATTATGAAGAATATATAACATCAAAGCATCCAGATAAAAAAATAGTTATTTTATCATGTATGGATACTAGATTAACAAAACTTTTACCAAAGGCTATGAATATAAAAAATGGTGATGCAAAAATAATAAAAAATGAAGGCGCTACAGTTATGCATGCATTTGGAAGTATTATGAGGAGTGTTATACTTGCTGTTTATGAATTTGAAGTTGATGAAGTGATAGTTGTAGGACATCATAAATGTGGAATGTGTAATCTTGATATAGAAGAAATTGTAAATAAAATTTTAAATAGAGGAGTTTCTAAGGAGATAATAGACACATTATTCAATTCTGGCATAGATGTTAAACAATGGCTACATGGATTTAATTCAGTAGAGGATTCAATCAAAGATAGTATTAACTCTATAAAGAATCATCCTTTAATGCCTAAAGATATACATATACATGGGTTAGTTATATGTCCAGAAACAGGTAAATTAGAAGTAGTGGTTAATGGGTATAGTTAAAACTATTTGCATAAATTGTATACCAAATATAGATAGAAAGAACACTAAAAAAACTTGGTATACAATAAATGTATATATATAATAAATAGAGTAGGAAATAACAAAAATCGACTATTTTTAGTGTGATGAAGATGTTACTTTAAAATAAATTGAGATAGGAGTGTGAAATAGGATGAGTAAGTTAAAAATAACTGAAACTGCTTTAAGAGACGGACATCAATCTTTAATGGCAACTAGGTTAAAAACAGATGAAATGATACCTATTTTAGAAACGATGGATAAAGTAGGATACTACTCAATGGAAGTTTGGGGTGGAGCAACATTTGACTCTTGTATAAGATTCTTAAATGAAGATCCATGGGAAAGATTAAGACTTATAAGAAAGCATGTTAAAAATACAAAGTTACAAATGCTACTTAGAGGACAAAATCTTTTAGGTTATAGAAACTACGCTGATGATACAGTAGAAAAATTTATAGAATTATCTATAAAAAATGGAATTGATATAATAAGAGTATTCGATGCATTAAATGATGTTAGAAACTTAGAAGCATCAATGAAAGCCATAAAGAAATATAATGGACACTGTCAATGTGCAATATCTTATACAACAAGTCCAGTACATACTACTGAGTACTATGTTGAATTAGTTAAAACTATGGAAAATATGGGTGCTGATTCTATATGTATAAAAGATATGGCAGGGGTACTTACACCATACAATGCATATGACTTAATAAAGAAATTAAAAGAAGTAACTGATTTGCCTTTAGAGCTACATACTCATTGTACAGGTGGTATAGCTGAAATGTTATATATGAAAGCTGTTGAGGCAGGTATAGATATAATCGATACAGCAATATCTCCATTATCTGGTGGTACTTCTCAGCCTCCAACTGAATCTTTAGCAATAGCTTTTGCTGAAATGGATAGAAATCCAGAATTAAATATGGAAGCTTTACTTGAAGTTGCAGAGTACTTTAAGCCAATAAGAGATAAGTATATGGCCGAAGGCGTACTTGATGCAAAGGTTTTACTAACAGATCCTCAAACATTAAAGTACCAAGTTCCGGGAGGAATGTTATCTAACCTTTTATCTCAAATGAAGCAACAAAATGCTGAAGATAAATATGAAGATGTACTTAACGAAGTACCAAGAGTTAGAAAAGACTTAGGATACCCACCACTTGTAACACCTTTAAGTCAAATGGTTGGAACACAAGCTTTATTCAATGTTTTAACAGGAGAAAGATATAAGTTAGTTCCAAAAGAAATAAAAGACTATGTAAAAGGATTATATGGTAAGGCTCCTGCATCAATAGATGAAGAAATTAAAAAGAAAATAATTGGAGATGATGAAGTAATAACTGTAAGACCTGCTGATTTAATAGCTCCTGAATTTGAAGCTATGAAAAAAGAAGCTGGTGAATTAGCTAAGACTGATGAAGATGTATTAGCTTATGCATTATTCCCTCAAGTAGCTCCAAAGTTCTTAGAATCTAAGTACAATGAATGTGCTACAACTGAAGAAGTTGATGAAAATGCTATACAATATATAACAGTAACTATGTAGAGAATAGGTGGTAAATATGAATATAACATTTATGGATGGTATATCTATCACAATATCAAGTATGACAATCGTTCTTTTAACTTTAGCTTTAATAGCTGTAGTACTTAGCTCATTTAAAGTTTTATTTAAAGAAAATAAAAAAGAAGAAGTTAAACCGGTTACTACAAATACAGTGATAGATGATAATGACGAAGAAGAAAGATTAGTAGCTTGCTTAACAGCATCTATAATGGCTGGAAATGGAAAGTTAAATCCAAACCTTCATATAAGAAGTATAAAAAGAGTAAAGTAATAATTAACTTACACTAACATGATTATAAAAAATATAAAAAATTAAAATCGAAATTATAAAATTATTTTTATGAAATGAAAGGGAGATTAAAATGAGTATAAAAGCTTATAACATAACATTAAACGGAAAAGTATATCAAGTTGAAGTAGAAGAAGTACAGCCAGGACAAAAGCCAGTTCAAACTGCTGCTCCAGCTCCTAAAGCAGCTCCAGTTTCAAATGGTGCTGGTGAAGATATAACTGCTCCAATGCCAGGAAGCATGTTCAACATATTAGTTAAAGAAGGACAAGCAGTTAAAAAAGGTGACGTAGTAGCTATACTTGAGGCAATGAAAATGGAAAATGAAATAATAGCTCCAGTTGATGGAACTATATCAACTATACATGTTGAAAAAGGACAAAACGTAAATCTTGGAGATGTAATATTAAAAATAGCATAGTATTAAAAAGCTAGAGGAGGAAGATGACATGGGTCAAATGTTAATGGATTTCGTAATGGAATCAGGGTTCGCACAAATGAACATTAAACAAGTAATAGTCATAGCTTTAGCATGCTTTTTCTTATACTTAGCTATTAGCAAAGGTTATGAACCATACTTACTTATACCAATAGCAACTGGTATGTTACTTGCAAATATGCCAGGTGTTGATTTAATGAAAGCTGCACATGATGGTGATAAAGGTGGATTATTCTACTATCTATATCAAGGTGTTAAACTTGGTATTTATCCACCACTTATATTCTTATGTATCGGAGCTGGAACAGATTTCGGTCCAATGATAGCTAATCCTAAGACAATGTTACTTGGAGGAGCTGCACAATTTGGTGTATTCTTTGCATTCTTAGGAGCGATAGCTCTTGGATTTACAGGACCACAAGCAGCATCTATAGGTATAATAGGTGGTGCAGATGGACCAACAGCTATACAATTAACTGGTGCGCTAGCTCCAGAATTATTAGGTACAATAGCGCTAGCTGCTTATTCTTATATGGCACTAGTACCAGTTATACAACCACCAATAATAAAAGCTTTAACTACTAAGGAAGAAAGAGCTATAAAAATGGAACAAACTAGAGTTGTTACTAAAAAAGAAAAGATAATATTCCCAATAGTAGTTATGATAATAGTTATAGGATTATTACCAACAGCAGCACCACTTGTAGGTATGTTAATGTTTGGTAACTTAATAAAAGAATCAGGATTAGTTCCTAAATTAGTAGAAACTGCTCAAAGTTCTTTAATGTATATAGTAACTATATTACTTGGATTATCAGTTGGAGCAACAACTAATGCAGATACATTATTAAGTGCTCAAACTTTAGGTATAATAGCAATGGGACTTGCTGCATTCTCAGTAGGTACAGCAGCAGGAGTTTTAGGCGGAAAGTTAATGTGTAAATTAACTAAAGGAAAAGTTAACCCAATGATAGGTGCAGCAGGAGTTTCAGCAGTACCAATGGCATCAAGAGTTGTTCAAAAGGTTGGGCAAGAAGAAAATCCTTCAAACTTCTTATTAATGCATGCTATGAGTCCAAATGTAGCAGGTGTTATAGGCTCTGCGGTAGCAGCTGGTATATTACTTAAGTTCTTTGCTTAATTAATATATTGATTATAAAGCAAAATACACTTAGATAATCGATATTATCTAAGTGTATTTTTATTTTAAGAGGAAAGAGGAGATGGATATGTTTACAAAAATAGATAACGAAGATCCAAGATCAATAAGAGAAGTAGTTTTAGATGAACTTAGAAATGCTATTTTTGAAAATAGGTTAAAAGAAGGGGATAGGTTAGTAGAGAATATAATAGCATCTAGTATGGGTGTTAGTAGAACACCTGTTAGAGAGGCATTAAGACAGTTAGAAATTGAGGGCCTAGCAACAAGTATACCAAGAAAAGGAACGATTGTGATTGGAATATCTATAGAGGATGCTTTAGAGATTTATGATCTCAGAGAAGTATTAGAAGGCTTAGCTGCAAGACTTGCATGTCTAAATATCTCTAGGCTTGATATAAGAAGATTAAGAGATATAATTGAAGAGATGGAAGAAAGTATTGAAGATGCTCAAAGAGTTGAGGATCTTCATGTTAAATTTAACACTATATTACTTCATTCAAGTAAGAATAAGCGTCTAATTAATCAAATAGAACATATGTTTGAATATTTAAAAAGTCTAAGAAAGATAAGTTTAAGTACGGTTGAGACTAGAAGAATAGCCTTCGAAGAACATAAAAAAATAATGAGTGCTATAGAAAATGGAAATGAATCATTAGCTGAAGAAGAAGCTAGGAATCATATATCAAAAGCAAAAGAAAGGTTTATGGCTAGGTATAAAAATCAGTTAAGTGAGGTATTTTAATATAGTAAATAGGCTTTAGAATAATTCTAAAGCCTATTTACTTTATATATGTATTTATAATTTACTTACAATGTTTTTTAGTGTGCCTTCTAGATCGGAACTAATCTCATCGACTCCATTATGAGTTATATTTATAATTTCCTTAGTCATTGGAAGCTCACCAAGAAGACTTATATTATTCTTTTTAAAGAATTTATCGTTTTCTTCACCAGCAAATAATTTTATTTTTTTATCGCAATCAGGGCATTGAATATAGCTCATATTTTCAACTACACCTAAAACATTTACATTTAGCATCTTTGCCATATTGATAGCTTTAGCAACTATCATAGATATCATATCTTGAGGAACAGATACCATAACAATACCATTTATAGGAAGTGATTGCATTACAGTCATAGCCACATCTCCAGTACCTGGAGGCATATCTATTAATAAATAATCAAGTTCTCCCCATAATACATTGCTATAAAATTGCTTTACAGCATTAGTAATCATAGGTCCTTTCCAAACTACAGGTTGATCTTCTATATCTACCATATAGTTTATAGACATAGTTTTTATATTATCTTTATTAGCTACAGGATATATATCATTACCGTTAGACATAGCTCTTTCATCTTTTAAACCCATTAATCTAGGAATACTAGGTCCTGTAATATCAGAGTCTAATATACCTACTTTAAATCCCATATTTGTTAGCTGTTTAGCTAAAAGAGTAGTAACTGTTGACTTACCAACTCCCCCTTTTCCACTCATTATAGCGATAACTTTTTTTATATTGTTATAAGGATGGTTAACTACAGTACAATTGCTAGATTTTGTATTACAACTTCCTTTTGAAGGACATGAATTACATTTTGACATTTTAAATACCTCCGATGATTATGTAATTTATAATATACTTATACCCTATGATTACAAATAAAATCATATATTTTTATAATTAAAAATTCTAATTTAAAAAGATTATAAAAATAAATTAATAAAGCTATCTTATATTATAGATAGCTTTATTAATTTATTTAGTTTGATTATTATATTCATTAATAAGTTCTTTTTCACCGATTTCAACTAATTTTCTGGTTGCAATTCCACCTACATATGGAAATGCATCACTAGAAAAATTATTTAATTCACTAGATATTTCTAACTTATATTGTTGTAACGCTTTTTTTGCATTATTATCTATTAATTTATTATTCATAATATATCCTCCTTGTATATATTATTTATTTTTGACAAATCATAAATATTTATACAAGAGTATATTAAAAATATTAAATAGAGAAATAATAATAAATAAAAACGACAAAAAGAATAAAAAAATAACAAAATTCGAAAGAATATTCATGTTTTACTTGGATTTACTTTATAAAATAATATATAATAAGATGTTAAATAAAAAATTAGAGGTGAGCACATTTGGAATTAAATATTTTAAGTAGGCAAATATGGGCGATAAATAAAGATTTCCGTAGATATGCAGAAGATATATTAAAAGAACATAACATAACTTTAGTTAGTTTAAGATATTTGATTATTATAAAAAGGATGGATGGTTTAAATTTACAAGATATAGCATCTTTATTAAATGTAGATAAAGCGATTGTTACAAGAACTATAAAAAAATTAGTTGATCTAGGATTAGTTGATAAAGTTCAAGATAGTTCAAATAGTAGATCCTATAGTTTACATTTAACGAAAAAGGGTGATGAAACGGTTGATGATATCAAATCTATATTTAAAGATTGGTATTATCATGTAACAAGTGATTTTACAGAAAAAGAAAGACGTTTATATGAAAATTTTGTAGAGCGTATTTATGCTAATAGAATTCATAAAGATAATATATAAATCATTAAATATAAATAAAGTAAGCATATCTATTTTTAGATATGCTTATTTTATTTAGTGAGACATTTTAAATGTTTCGCAACTTGCATTTTCAAAACTTATATCCACGTGGCTAGCATTGCATAAACCACTTACATTATATGTACAATTTGATGCACTACAAGATATATTTTGAGTATTAGTTAA
Organism: Romboutsia sp. Marseille-P6047; assembly: GCF_900604535.1. Classification (NCBI taxonomy): domain Bacteria; kingdom Bacillati; phylum Bacillota; class Clostridia; order Peptostreptococcales; family Peptostreptococcaceae; genus Romboutsia; species Romboutsia sp. Marseille-P6047. Next base: position 6,732 of record NZ_UWOT01000019.1, on the reverse strand, counting down.
ATTAGTAGTATCTGTAGAATAGTTAGAAAAGTTATAAGTATTTTTATCTTTAAAACTATTACAATAAGTTTCTGGGGTAATAGTAGCATCAAAACCTTCAACTTTTATATGTGAAGCATGACAATTATTATTTTTATTGAAAGTACAATTATAAGCTTGACAATTTAAATTACTATCCATAATAACCTCCTAAGACTGTATATTGAATCTTACAATTATATTATGTGAGAAATAAATAATTTTAATCTTAAATATGAAATTAGTTGAAATTTTAGCTGAGAAGATTTATAAATAAAATTATGCAAGGCATTGTAAATAAATCTAATAAAAATGCTCCGACTAAAGGAACAACTAAAAAAGCTTTTTCTGAGTAACCATACTTCTGACTTACAGATGTCATATTAGCAAGTGCATTAGGTGTAGCACCAAGTCCATGTCCAATCAATCCACTTATTATAATTGCTGCATCAAAATTTTTACCTAGAAATCTAAAACAAATTAATATAGCGTATAGAATTATAAATATAACTTGACAAGAAATTATAAATATAATTGGAGCAAATAAGTTTGATAGCTTTAATAAATCAACACTCATAAGGGCCATAGTCAAAAACATTCCTAAACATAGTTCACTTAAAAAATCTAATAATTGAAAATCAATTTTTATAATATTAAATCTATCATTTATATTTCTAAAAATAACAGCTATAAACATAGAACAGACAATAGTCGGTACTACAACATGAAATGTATTATAAATTAAATTCGTGATAAATTCTCCTAATACCATACATAATAATACTATTAATACCTGTTCAAAAAATAAATAAGGCGTTAGACCGAAATAAGATTTAGAAATACCTAAGATAGAATTATTTGAGATATTAAATGTTTTATTAGATGTAGGCTTTAACTTATATTTTTCTATTAAAAATTTAGCAGTAGGTCCTCCTAATATTCCACCTAAAATAAGTCCAATAGTGGCTGAAGCGATTCCCACACTAGAAGCAGACTTTATACCTAAGCTTTCAATAGTAGCACCAAACGCAGCAGCATACCCATGTCCACCCTCCATAGATATTGTTCCACACATTAACCCTAATAGTGGATGTATATTACAAACTTTAGATAATACAACAGTTAAAGTATTTTGACAAAATGCAAGTATACCACATAACAGCCAATATTTGAGTAATAGTTTACCTCCCTTTTTTATTAAAGAAAGGCTAACGCTAAGTCCTATAGCAGTAAAAAAGAATGACATAAATTTAGGCATAATTCTTGTGTCCATTGTTACATTAAATATGTTAAAGTAATTTAAAAATAAATATAAGAGACAGAAAAATAACCCCCCTATAACAGGTGAAGGAATACAAAGGCTATTAAATATTTTAATTTTATTTTTTAACATACTCCCAAATAAAAATAGTATTACTGCTAATAGAAAAGTATAGGTTGAATTAAGGTTTATATCAAACAAATAAGTTTCCTCCTTTAATTAGATTTGTACTAAATATATATTAAAGTTGTACAATAAATATTAAAAATTTATGTTGACAAAGATATAAAAAAAATATAAAATCTATACTAATATATTTGGTCGTATAACCCTAATAATAAGGCTTAGGGGTCTCTACCAGGAGCCGTAAATTCCTGATTACGAAGAAAGTTATGTGTTTGTATTTATACATTTTATTGACATGCTTTCTTTGTAGTCCGGAATTTTTTTATACATAAATATATAAAAATAAATAAATACATAACAATAAAAATAAATACATAATCATAAGAATAAATGAGGAGGATATAAATATGAGAAATTTACCAAAAGTAGAACTACATTGTCACTTAGATGGAAGTGTAAGGCCTGATACAGTAATAGATATAGCTAAAAAAGAAAATATATCATTATCATCATATAAAATAGAGGATGTAATTAAAGCTTTACATGTACCAAAAGGTTGTACATCATTAATAGAATATTTAAAAAGATTTGACTTACCGAATAAGATTATGCAAAGCAAAGAAAGCTTGAGTAGAATAACTTTTGAACTATTAGAAGACGCTTCTAAAGAAAATGTGAAATATATGGAAATTAGATTTGCACCTATGCTTCATACTAAAAAAGGATTAAGCATAAAAGAAGTAATAAAAAGCATTTTAGATGGTATGAATAAAGCCTGCGAAGAATTTGATATAAAATCTAATTTAATATTAGGGTGTATGAGGAATATGGATGAAGAAGATGCAATAAGGGTTATAAATGAAGGGAAGGTATTTCTAGGTAAGGGGGTTGTAGCAGTAGATCTATGTGGTCCAGAAGAAGAAGGTTTTGCTTTAAAATATAAAAATGCGATAGATTTAGCTAGAAGTTATGGATATAGAGTTACAATACATGCAGGAGAAGGTGCCAGTGGAAGTAATGTAGTTGATGCAATTAAGTTATTAGGGGCTGAAAGAATAGGCCATGGTGTAAGGATAAAAGATACTAAAGAAGCTTGTGATTTAGTTAGAGAAAGTAATGTCACACTTGAAATGTGTCCAACAAGTAATATACAAACTAAAACTGTTGAATCAATAGAATCATACCCATTATATGATTTTTATAAGAATAATATAAAAGTATCTATAAGTACAGATAATAGAACCGTATCTAATATAGATCTTACGAATGAACTAAACTTAATTAAAAATGAATTTAACCTTACTATGAATGAATATAAAGATATATATTTAAATGCAGTAGAGTCTACGTTTGCAGATGACAATACTAAAGAATGGCTAAGAACTTTGATTTAATTAAAAAGTGGCATAATGTAATACTTACAGTATGCCACTTAATATTATTTAGCTTTATTAATCATTTCTAAAAACTCATAAGCGGCATCTAAAAGATACTTTCCTTTATAATAGTCTAATTTTATATCGTCAAAATTACTAAATGCACGAACTGGTTTTGGTCTTTCGTTAAATATACCTAATATATTAAAATCTTTATCTAAAACAGTAATTATTGGCCATTTAGGATCTTCTAATCCTAAAAGAGGAGCTAAGAATTTTTTTCCTCTAGCCATAGAAATTACTGATATATTAAATTTAGAATTAAGTTCAGTAAACTTTTTCAATACAGTAGCATTTAATTGATAATCAGGACACCAAATCTCTCCAGAAATCAAAAAGTTAATTTCTTTATTAATTTCGCTTATATTTAAAATCATTTCATCTGGTAAATTTATTCTTGAGTAATTTTTAGGGATTCTATCTCTTTCACTTCTAGTACCTTCTCCAACAGATGATTCGAAGCTAACACCAACATCAAATAACTCCTTAATTGTCATAGTTCTCATAGTATACCTCCAAATATGTAACCTTTATATAATATAGTATCATTTATAAAATTCTTTATCTACAAAAAATTATTAATATTAATAAAATTTATTACTTTTATATAAACTATAATAAAAAGTAAGGTCGTGTATATATGAATTATGAATTAGATAAAGTAAATAACTTATTAAAAAAGAAAGTAATTAACTATAAAGAGTTTAATGAACTTATAGGAAGTTATTATATATGTGATTTTGAAGAGTTAGAAGACAGCTATTATATATTAAAAGTTTTATCTCCACTTTATGAGTTAAGTAAATCTGAAAGTGAAAATTATTATACTAGCTTTGTACAGGTTGTCAAGTAAGTACAATATTTAGTATATTAATATTAAGAATGGAGTGATAAATTGGACATAAATACTATTCCTAAAAGCCCCGGCATATATATGATGAAAGATTATCAAGGTAATATAATTTATGTTGGTAAGTCAAAGAGTCTGAAAGATAGAGTTAAAAGTTATTTTATAAATTCAAATAATCATTCTAGAAAAATTAAAAGAATGATAAAGAATATAGATGATATTTCTATAATAACTACTGATACAGAATTAGATGCTTTAATTTTAGAGTGTGAAAAAATACATGAAATAAGGCCAATGTACAATACACTAATGAAAAAATATGAAAATTATAGATATATTAAAATAGATAAAGAAAAATTGATAATAGATGTCGTAAGCTATATAAAAGACGATAGAAGCATATATTTTGGACCTTATAGTATGGATAAAAAATTAGAAGAAATAAAAATGATTATTATAGATTTATTTAATCTGCCAAATTGTAAAAAAATATAATAAATGTATAAGATATGATTTAAAGCAGTGTATAGCTCCGTGTAGAAATAAAGAAAATATAAAAGAGTATAAAAGTTTATTAAATGAAGTAGAAGATTTCATAAATGGAAAAAATAGAAAATATATAGATTTACTTAAGGTTAAAATGTTTGAAGAATCTAAGGAATTAAACTTTGAAAAAGCTAATGAGATAAAAGTAAAGTTAGATCTACTTGATAGTATTATAAAAAAGCAACAAATTATAAATCAAATACATCAAAAGAATTTACTAATATGTTGGATAAAAATAAACGAATATAATTATAAAATATACTTGATTAACTATGGAAAAGTTTTATTTTCTAAAGTAGTAGATATTTCTAAAATAAATGATAAAATCAAAGAAGAGATTAATTTAAGTATAAGTAAAATAGTTTTAAAAGTAAAAAATAAAGAAGTAATAGATAAAAGTAAAATAGACTATATAAATATAGTCTATAATTATACAAATAAAAATGAAGACATTAATTATATCTATATAAATAGGAGACATTATGAATAAACCATTAATAATTGAAGAAACTAAATTATTTGTAAAAGATAAGCTTAAAAAAGATGGAACTGGACATGATTGGTATCATATTGAAAGAGTGTATAATATGGCAAAGTACATAGGAGAAAGAGAAAATGCAAATATGTTCATTGTTGAAATGGCAGCGCTTTTACATGATATAGATGATTGGAAGCTTTCAGATAGTTATAGTACAAGCCTTACAGAAAGCTTTTTAAAATCAGTAAGTGTAGATAAAGAAGATTTTGATGATATTATGAATATAATAAATACTATGTCATTTAAAGGTGGAGTAGTTAGTTCTAAACAAAATACTATAGAAGGTAAAATAGTTCAAGATGCTGATAGGTTAGATGCATTAGGTGCAATTGGAATAGCTAGAACATTTGCATATGGTGGTAGTAAAAATAGATTAATATATGATCCAAATATAGATCCTATAGAATTTAAATCACTAGATGAAGTTAAATATAAAGAAAATCATACTATTAATCATTTTTATGAAAAACTTCTTAAGTTAAAAGATTTGATGAACACAGAAATTGCAAAGGATATAGCTAATGAAAGGCATGAATTTATGGAGCAATTCTTACATAAATTTTATAATGAATGGAACTTTAAATAAAATTTTTAATTAATAATTGACTATAATATTTATACAAAGATTAATATAGAATTTGATATAGAAAAGGGATGGAAAAAGAGTATGAAAAACACTAAAATTCAAGATATTAAAACACTTGTAGAGACACCATTTGTGGGATTATATGAAGTAAATTATAAGAATAAACTAGGTGATGATAGAACTTGGACAGTCGCTTCAAGAAAAAATAGAAAAGAATTAAAAGAAATTTATTTAAATAATAAAGAAGATAAAATTGATGCAGTAGTAATAGCAGCATATCATAAAGATACAAATAAATTAGTTTTAATAAAACAATTTCGAGTGCCAATAAACGACTATATATATGAATTACCAGCAGGGTTAGTTGACAATGATGAAAAAATGGAGGAAGCAGTAAAAAGAGAGTTAAAAGAAGAAACAGGACTAGAATTGGTGAAAATTAATAGTATAAGAAGTAAAAGTAAGATATACTTATCACCTGGTATGACAGATGAATCTGTAGCATTTGTAAATTGCACATGTAAAGGTGAGATAAGTGATGAATTTTTAGAGGAAGATGAAGAAATAGAAGCTATTTTGGTTTCACAAGAAGAAGCAAAAAGTATATTGCAAGGAAATGAAGAAATAGATATAAAAGCGTTTTTAATATTACAAATGTTTGCAGAAATTGGAGAAAATTTATTCCTTTAATATAAAAGGATATAATAAAAGTTTGTCCTAATTATTATTGTATGTATAAAAATAATTAGGAGGGGTATGCATTGGAGGGTAAGAGCAAAATAGCTGTAATTTATAAATCTAAATACGGCAGTACAAAAAAATATGCCGGTTGGATAGCTATAAAATTAGATGCAGACTTATATGAACTTTCAGATATAACAAGTGGGGATTTACCGGATTATGAGACTATAATATATGGTTCATCATTACATATTGGAAAAATAAAAGGATTAAACTTTATAACTAAAAACTATGAGAAAATAAAAAATAAAAATATAATAATATTTGCAGTAGGTTTAGCTAAAGACAGTGAAGGCACAATAAAAAATATAAAAGAGATTAACTTTAGTGAAGAGTTTTCTAAGACTGCAAACTTATTTTATTTAAGAGGTCAACTTGATTATAAAGATATGACTTTAGTAGACAAATTGCTAATGAGAGGATTAAAGAAATCATTAGAAAAGAAAAGTCCTAATGAATTAGATAATGATGATAAGTTATTATTAGAATCTTTTTTTGATAAGATTGATTATACTGATAAAAATTCAGTTTATCCAATTATTGAGTATGTTAATGGAAAATATACCAAAAATAATGAATAAATAAGAGTGGATGTTTCAATATTAAAAATTGAATCATCCACTCTTATTT